>NZ_JBIDCW010000012.1:0-211407 GCF_043204795.1 Streptomyces sp. NPDC047706
GACCGCCGCGATCTGGCACAACTTCCAGACCGGCCAGGCGGTCAGCCGCTCACTGACCGCCTACGACCACTGACCGTATTCGGAAAGACTCGTCTAGCGCCGGATTGATCGGTACGCAGAACAGGCGCCCGCCGTCAGGCCCCACCAGAGAACCATCATTCATGACCACGAGACTAAGGAGCCCGACGCCGCCGCCGCTCGGAGTTTCCAGGCCCTCGCCTGCCTGCTGCAAGTATCCGAGCACCGTGTCCTGCCCCCAGACGTCTCTTCGGGCTGCGCGCTGCTCGGTCGCCTTGCGCTCGGAACGTTCGTCCCGTGCGAGGACGGGACGAAGAGGTCCGTGCCACACGCGTGCCAGATCCAGCGGGGAACCACGGGGAACAGTGGGGTATCGAACGGCGGTCCCCCAGGGCACCACCGCCCTTAGCCGCAGGTCAGGAAGACCATCCTGGCCAGAGGACACGAGCTTCCCAAGCTCAGAGCTTCCGGGACGTGGGAGCACGGAAGACTCCTGCCGCTTGAAGCTGGGTACGGTCTTGCTGCCAACTATCTCGTCTTGAATTCGACCTTTCCGGTGCTCATGCGAAAGTTGCCGTTCGAGTAGAGAGTGGGGCGGGCCTCGACATGGTTGCCGCTGTACTTCTCGACGTGCCGGATCTGGGCACCGCCGGGAAAAGTGAAGTCGATCAAGGCGATGGCGACCCAGTAGGACAAGTTGCGGTTGTTGAACAGTGGCACCGTTACCGTGGAACCCCGCCCGTCGGTGATGACAGCCCGAGCACCGTAGGACTTGAACGAACCGGCACCGTTTTCCACCGCACTGTAGGCACACAGAAGGACGTAGCCCTGTAGGTCGGGGCGACGGATGGTAATCGTCTCGCGGCCCGGCACCCGGGAGTCGCCGTCCAGGGCGATGTAGGGCGGCGCGAAGGGCGATCCGAGCTGACGGTAGTAGATGACCTGCTCTGACTTGCTCGGGCGCTTGCCAGGCAGGGTGACAGCACTTCCCGGGACGTAGAGGGCGTACAGGTCGAGGTCAGCGCCGGCTCGTCTTCGGGCTGCGCTTCCGCCGTTCCATTCGAGTGTGGCCGTCACGACAAGGCTTGGGTCGTCCTTGCGCATGTCAATAGTCGCCTGACCAGCCTTGGTGAGAGCGACTTTGCCCAGCGGGACAAGAGGACGAGTCGGTGCCGTCAGCGGCACCGATGCACCGGCCGGTGAGACGTTCGGTGCGTAGGTGGGTCGTGGCGGCGCAACGGGAGTGGGCCGAGTCTGCGTGGCCGTCGCAGCAGATGGAGACTGCGCCGTGGATGGCCCGGGGTCATCTACAACGATGCCGAAGTCCGAGGCCAGCCCCGCCAGGCCCGTGTCCCACCCCTGGCCTACTGCCCTTGCCTTCCAAACGCCTGCCCGTCTGTAGAGCTCCACGAGGATGACCACGGTCTCCCGATGCGTGAGCGGCGGCGGCGCAAACGTGATCCGTTCGCTCCCACACTCGATGACGGCGTGAGGGGTGTTGCTCGCGTCGAAGTGAGTAGCCCGCAGGTCTGGGTCAATGCTGGCGACGATCGCAACACGATCGACTGTCGCAGGGACCACGGTCAGGTCCGCAACGATCGTCTGCCCGTTCAGTACGACCCCGTCCTGCGACGAGTGGTTGTAGAAGACCAGATCGTCATCACTCCGCACCTTGCCGTCCTGCGCGAGCAAGACGGCAGATACGTCGATGCCTGTAGTAAGCGAGGTGAGGGTGACGCGGCAGACCGCCGCGGACAAAGCAGCGTTGCCGCCTTTGGCAAGGGTGGTGGTCATAGGTGCCCTCTCACGGTGGTGCGTACATCGTGGTACCCGCAGCCAGCCGGTGTAGGACAAACAGTGATTTCCTGCGGTGAAGCGCCGCCAAGGTGATCATGTTCCTGTGCTTGCAAGGTGCAGCACCGGATCGGCCGCCCGTCTCAGTTTCCGTCTCATTCAGCGCCGTTCACGGCCGTTCAAACGGGGCCGAAGGCGGTAGCCGCTCCCACCGCCGACCGCCGATGAACGCAGGTGAACGGCCACGTCCGAGGTGCTCAAGACCACCAACACAGTTGGAAAGCGTGTTGGCCGTGCGCCGGTTCAGCAGGTGTCTGGTCGTGCCAAACCTGGTTGGGATTGCCGCACGCCAGTGCACGCCACTAGCGTGCTGCCGTCCGCGTCGAGAAACAGCATGAAGATCCACGATCCGTCGGCAGTCCTGAGCTGCCCCAATCGAACCGGTCGGCCGTATAGGTCGAGGCGTTGCACGGCCCGGGCCAAGCCAGAGGTCTCGATGCCCCTCCGAAGGGTGTGACGGAGTCGGCGCCTGTAGACCGTCGCGAGTGACCTGGGTGAGGTCGTTCCGTCCCAGACGACGTATGAAGCGTCGGCGCGGAGTGCAGCGAGAGCGGCCGCCGGCGTGTCGTCGCCACCACCCAGCAGCCGTTCGAGCTGCTCCCGTTCCATGGCCCCACCCTGAGGCATAGACGAACCTCGTATCGAACCGCTCAGCAGATGTCAGCCCACCTGGCCCGGCTCGAACGGGCTGGCCCCCTCCACAACGGGCCGGTGCTGCGGGTCTACAGCGCGCCGGCCGACGCAGGCGGACTCATGGTAGGACGGCCGTCAGCGCCCTTGCACCGGTGTTTCCCACACGGCAGATGGAGCAAGGCTGAGTGTCTAACTGCGTGACAACGCCGACGAACACCGGCGGACGCACGCGAACGTCTGCGGACCATCAGCGCAGGTGAGTGCCACACCAGTCCAGGACAGAGCTCCCGCCCAAGTTGCTTCGGGACGAAGAGGTCATCACGCAAGCTGCCACGTATCCGCTTCCGTCGTAGCGCCTTGTGCCGACCGACGGCCGACGTCGCGGCTCAGGCCGGCGGGGGCAGAGCGCGGCACACCCTTGCCTGCATGGGCGGCTGGCCCACCGCGGTTGCTGACTGTCGTCGGCGGGTTCAGACAGAGCGCATCGAGGAGGCTCGCCGTCAGCTGAGCGCGCCGAGGCTGGGCCGTCTGTGGGCCGTCCGAGGCCGCTCGGCAGTGGCCAACGACGACCAACGACGACCACCAGGCGCACGTGCCTACCGCCTCTGAGCAGCAAAAACCCAGCTCACCAAGATCCCCGGCAAGACCCAGGGCAAGAAGAAGTAGCCGGTACCAGCCGGTATTGATCAAGCTCCCTACCTGCGACTCTTCGCGAGTAGGGGGCTTGTCGCTCTCTTGGGGCGGTCATCGGGCCGGCAGGGCGATGGGGCCGTGCGCTCTCCGGGCTCCGGCTCCTGTCTCCACCCCGCTCTGGCGCCTGCGCGGGGACACCGGCGCGCACTCGTGCCGCCGAGTGATCCCCGACCGGAACCGGGAGTGCGCCCGTGGCTTCGAGGGGGCCGGACGCGCGCCACCGGCCGTCGTTCAGGCCCGGGTGTAGCCGCCGTCGGCGAAGAGTTCGGCGCCGGTGACGAACGACGAGGCGTCCGAGGCCAGGAAGAGGGCGGCCTCGGCGATTTCCTCGGCGTCGGCCAGCCGCCCCAGTGGTACGACGGCCTCGGCGAACCGGTCGACGTCCGGTCCCGCGGCGCCCAGCAGGCCAGGGGTCCGCGTGGGTCCCGGGCTGAGCACGTTGACCCGGAATCGGCGCTCCCGCGACTGCCGGGCCCAGTTGTGCACGAGGTTGCTCACCGCCGCCTTCGAGGCGCTGTAGACCTCGAGTTGCTCATGGGGCCGCACGCTGTTGCTCGAGCCGACGACCAGGACGGAGGCGTTCTCCGCCAGCAGCGGAAGCGCCTTCTGGACGGTGAACAGTGGGCCCTTGACGTTGACGGCGAGCGTCAGGTCGACGTTCGCCTCGGTGTGGGCGCCGAGCGCGGCGTCCGCGACGATTCCCGCGTTGGCCACCAGCACGTCGATGCGTCCGGCCTCCTCGCGGACTCGTGCGTAGAGGGCGTCCAGGTCGGCCAGGACCGAGACGTCGGACCGTACGCCGGTGGCCGCAGGCCCCATCTCCTTGACCGCCGCTTCGATGCGGTCGATGTCCCGGCCGGTCACGAAGACCCGTGCGCCCTCCTGGACGAAACGGTGGGCGATGGCCCGCCCGATTCCGCTGGTCCCTCCGGTGATCACGGCCACCTTGTCCTGCAGCACGCCTGGCATGTCGAACCCCTAAGTTCTGGAATGGATCGTCCATAACGTAGGCTGTAATGGACGATCGAGTCAAGAATGGGTAGGCTGAAACCATGCCGAGACCACGCGCATTCGACGAACGCCAAGTCCTGGAGCGGGCCCGGGAACAGTTCTGGGCGACCGGCTACGCAGGAACCCGGATGGACGACATCTCGCAGGCGACCGGCCTGGGCAAGGGCAGCCTGTACGGCGCGTTCGGCGACAAGGGCAAGCTGTTCCACCGCGTGTTCGGCGACTGGTGCACCGCGGTCGTCGAGGTGGCCGAGGGACGGCTGGCAGGTGGCCCGGACGCGGAGGCCTTGGCCCGGTTGTCGGGATACGTGCACCTCATGGCGGAGAACACCGCCTCCGACACCGAGCGCCGCGGGTGCCTGTTGGCCAAGGGCGCGGCGGAACTGGCCCAGCACGATCCGACGGTCGCCGGACGGTCCGCCGAGACCATGACCGCACTGCTGACCCTGCTGCGGACGGAGATCAGTGCCGCCCAGCGCCACGGCGACATTGACAGCGAGGCGGATCCGGAGCGGCTGGCGGCACTGCTGCTGACGGTGGTCCGCGGTATCGAGGCGGTGGGCAAGGCCGGCCTGGACCCGGAGACGCTGCGGAACATCGCGGACACCGCCCTGGCGGTCCTGCCCGTGCCCGGGGGCAGAATCGCAACCGGCGAAGTCCGGCCCGCGGGAACCGGCCCGGAGCCGTCGCAGCCGCATGATCCACCGGACAGCGCCTGGTATGCCAAGGCGCCTTGATCTCACCGTCCCGCTCGGACATGGCCTCCGGATTGTGGCGCCCACCGGCGTGAGGCAGGGTTGTTCTGGGACTGGTGTGCCACGGATGTGAGCTGTGGCCGGCGTCCATTCCCGGCAGGCCTACGGAGGTGGGGTAGATGTCGGAGAAGAACCCAGCGCACGAGGCCCCGGCCGAGGGCAACCAGGTCTCGCTGCCGCCCGAGGTCAAGATGCTGCAGGAAGTCAATCCGCCCTTCTTCCCCGAAGGCGGATCGGCGATGACGATCCTCGTCGAGTGGCCTCCTGGTCACCCCGGGCTCCCTCCGCATCGCCACTCGGGGCCGGCGTTCGGCTACGTGATGGAGGGCGCGGTCCGGTTCGAGATCGAGGGCGAGCCGGAGCGCGTGGTCAAGGCCGGGGAGACGTTCTGGGAGCCGGGCGGTGACGTGATCCACTACCAGGACGGCAACGCCAGCGCCGACGCACCGAACAAGTTCGTCGTGACCATGGTGTGTGCGCCGGGTCAGCCGATGCTCACGTTGGTCGACGAGGAAGAGCTGAAGGAACGGGCGCACCTGCGCGCCCCGCGCCCCTCTCAAGGCTGATGCCCGTTCGCCCGATGGCGGTGGCCGCGCGAGCGCAGCGGGCGACGGCCTGGCGCGGTGGCTCAAGCAGGCCCCCTGCCTGGGGTTTCCGCAGGCGGGGGGCTTGTTCCTGTGCTGGGGCTTGTTCCTGTGCCGGGGCTGGGCCGTCCTTGGGGCGTCAGCGAGCCGGCCGGTGCGCCGGCAAGGCCTGCCGGCGCGTCAGCGAGCTGACCGGTTTCGCGGGCAGGTTTGCCGGCGTTTCAGCGGGCCGACCGGTTTCGCCGGGCAGGGTTTGCCGGCGCGTCAGATCGTCAGCGGTACCGCGTGGACCTCGTCCGCCTTGTGTCCCGCCCGCTCGTGGATGCGCTGGACCGCCTCTGCCGAAGGTGCCTCGGAGAGGCAGTAGACGATTCCGGAGTCCGGGTCCGCCCAGGCCTGCTTGAAGTGCACGCCCTCCTCGTTCTCTATGGCGAGGTCGGCCCGGTGGGCCGCGTGGAGCTCGTCCGCCGTGATGCCGCGCATGCCGCGGTGGACGTCCATGAACTCGGGCATGGCCTCGCACCTCCTTCCCGTGCTGCCCGCTGGGTCGTTTCCTCCTCCATGCTGCGCCCGCATGCCGGGCCACGGCGACGCGGGAAGGGCGAAGGGCCCCCGGCGGTTTCTCGCCAGGGGCCCTTCACCTTCGTAGGAGCATCAGCCGCACTGGCAGGGATTGCCCTGCTGGCACCCGCACGTGCAGCCCGAGCCGCAGCCGCACGCGCCGATCAGGTTCAGGCTCCTGATGTCGGCCGGCTGCTCGGTGGGGCGTTCCTGCGTGGGGTCGGGCGTGGTCGTGCGGGGCGTGCTGGGGGATTCGGCCATGGGTCCCTCCTCAAGGCACTGTGCCTGTGCCCATTCCATGCCCGCTTCTCCGGGCGCATCAACGGCGCACAGAGGCCCAAATGCGCCCCCGACGGACCTCAGGAGCCCCTTACAAACTCCTCAGCCCCGCCTTCAGGCCCCCTCAACCCCCGGCACGACGTCCGCCTGCAGATCATCCGCGTGCTCACCCGTCACCAGGAACACCACACGTTTGGCCACCGCCACCGCGTGGTCGGCGAACCGCTCGTAGTACCGGCCGAGCAGCGTCACGTCGACCGCCGTCTCGATGCCGTGCTTCCAGCGGTCGTCCATGAGGTGCTGGAAGAGGGTGCGGTGCAGCTGGTCCATCTCGTCGTCGTCCTGCTCCAGCTGCATCGCCAGGTCGATGTCCTTGGTCACGATGACCTCGGCCGTCTTCGCCATCAGGCGCTGCGCGAGCTGGCCCATCTCCAGGATCGTCGCGTGCAGGTCCTGCGGGACCGCGCGCTCGGGGAAGCGCAGGCGGGCGAGCTTGGCGACGTGCTGGGCGAGGTCGCCGGAACGCTCCAGGTCGGCGCTCATCCGCAGCGACGTCACCACTATGCGCAGGTCCGTGGCCACCGGCTGCTGGCGGGCCAGCAGGGCTATCGCCCGGGCCTCCAGGTCGTGCTGCAGGTCGTCGACCTTCTTGTCACCCTCGATGACACTTTCGGCCAGCTTCAGGTCGGCGTCGAGCATGGCCGTCGTGGCGCGTCCGATCGCCGACCCGACCAGCCGGGCCATCTCGACCAGGCCGTCGCCGATCGAGTCAAGTTCCTCGTGGTACGCGTCCCGCATCAGGTTTCCCTCTCGTGCGATGTCCTGGGGGATTCATGGGGGCCTGCCGAAGCGCCCGGGCATGCCGGGACCCCGTCGTGAACCGGTGGTGCCAACCCCACGCTCCCACGTTCCGGTCCCCACGCGTCCGATTCGGCCACCCCGAATGAATCGATACCGGCTCCAAGGTGAACTCTGGGCGACGAGTGTTCGAGGTCCCACTCGGACGGCTGTGGGTAAGGGGTAGCGCATGCCTAACCTGGACGCATGGACGTGAACGCGGCGGTCGCCGCAGCGGCAGCGATCGCCGGTGTGCTCACCGGTGTCATCGCCATGCTGGCGTTCCGCTGGAGCGAACGCGACCTGAAGCGACCCACCCGGACCTCCCTGCACACCGACCCCGTGCTGCCGCCCGGCGTGGACACCGTGCTGTCCGTGCTGCGCTCCTCGGCCGTCGTCCTCGACGAGGCCGACGCGGTCGTCAAGGCCAGTTCCGCCGCCTACGCCCTCGGGCTGGTGCGCGGCGGCAGACTCGCGGTCGACCCCATGCTCCAGATGGCCCGCGACACCCGGCGCGACGGAGAGATACGCCAGGTCGAGCTGGACCTGCCCCGGCGGGGCTCCGGTCGCGGCGAGGCGCTCGCCGTCTCCGCCCGGGTCGCGCCGCTCGGCTCCCGGCTGGTGCTGCTGCTGGTCGAGGACCTCACCGAGGCCCGCAGGATAGAGGCCGTTCGGCGCGACTTCGTCGCCAACGTCAGCCATGAGCTCAAGACCCCCGTCGGCGCGCTCTCCCTCCTCTCCGAGGCCGTCATGGACGCCTCCGACGACCCGGAGGCCGTGCAGCGCTTCGCCGGCCGGATGCAGATCGAGGCGACCCGGCTGACCAACCTGGTGCAGGAGCTCATCGACCTCTCCCGGGTCCAGAACGACGACCCGCTGGAGGACGCCGAGCCGGTCCGGGTCGACGAACTGGTCGCCGAGGCCGTCGACCGCTGCCGCCACCAGGCGGGCGCCAAGCAGATCACCATGGCCGCCGGCGGCACCGCCGACCTGCACGTCTGGGGCAACCGCAGCCAGCTGGCCGCCGCCCTCGGCAACCTGGTCGAGAACGCCGTCAACTACTCCCCCGCCCGCACCCGCGTCGGCATCGCCGCCCGCCGGGTCGGCGGCTCCGGCGGGGACACCATCGAGGTCGCCGTGACCGACCAGGGCATCGGCATCTCCGACAAGGACAAGGAGCGCATCTTCGAGCGCTTCTACCGCGTCGATCCCGCCCGTTCCCGCGCCACCGGTGGCACGGGTCTCGGGCTCGCCATCGTCAAGCACGTGGCTGCCTCGCACGGCGGGGAGGTCACGGTGTGGAGCTCCGAGGGACAGGGCTCCACCTTCACGCTGCGGCTGCCGGAGGCGGGTCTGGCCCGCGACCGGGCGCACCAGCACCCCGCCCTCGACGACGAGGCCGGGCAGCCCGCCGACTCGTCCCCCGCAAGACCATCGTACGAACCGCTTCCCGCCCCGGAGGTCCTTCCGTGACCCGTGTGCTCGTCGTCGAGGACGAGGAGTCCTTCTCCGACGCCCTGTCGTACATGCTCCGCAAGGAGGGCTTCGAGGTCGCCGTCGCGACCACGGGGCCCGACGGACTCGACGAGTTCGAGCGCAACGGCGCCGACCTCGTCCTGCTCGACCTGATGCTGCCCGGCCTGCCGGGCACGGAGGTCTGCCGCCAGCTGCGCGGCCGCTCCAACGTCCCCGTCATCATGGTGACGGCCAAGGACAGCGAGATCGACAAGGTTGTCGGGCTGGAAATAGGAGCAGACGACTACGTCACCAAGCCGTTCTCCTCGCGTGAGCTGGTCGCCCGTATCCGGGCCGTCCTGCGCCGCCGCGGTGAGCCGGAGGAGGTGACCCCGGCGGCTCTGGAGGCCGGGCCGGTCCGCATGGACGTCGACCGCCACGTGGTGACGGTCGGCGGCTCCAAGGTCGACCTTCCCCTGAAGGAGTTCGACCTGCTGGAGATGCTGCTGCGCAACGCCGGCCGTGTGCTGACCCGCATGCAGCTGATCGACCGCGTCTGGGGCGCCGACTACGTCGGTGACACCAAGACCCTCGACGTGCACGTCAAGAGACTGCGCGCCAAGATCGAGCCGGACCCGGGCGCGCCGCGCTACCTGGTCACGGTGCGCGGCCTCGGCTACAAGTTCGAGCCGTAGACCGGCCCCACGCACCAGCACCGAAGGGCGGGACCTCCTCGTGAGGTCCCGCCCTTCTTCGTACGTCCGTGTACGGCTCCGTACGTCCGTGTGCGGCTGTCAGTGACCGGCGGTGTCGCCTTCCGCGGACTCCGCGTCAGAACCGGAGGCGGGATCGGCCGGCGTGCCGGAGGCGGTCCCGGACGCGGTGTCCTGCGGAGAGCCCGTGGCGCCCTCGTCGCCGGCCTCAGCACCCTCGGCGGCCTCTCCGGTCGCCGTGGGGGACGGGGAGGCGCTCGCCGCCGGGGACCCGCTCGGTCCCCAGGGGGCGTAGTAGCCCTCGGCCGGGACGACGAACGCCCGCAGGCTCACGTCACCGGTCTGGCTGAACGAGAAGGTGACCTTGTGGGCGTTGCCGTCGGTGAGGGACTCCCCGTTCGGCACGACGGCCGAGGGGTTCCCCTTGCCGCCGATGACGACGGAGCCGCCCGCCGGGATGGACAGCGCGCCCTTGCCCGACGCGGGCGTGAGCTTGACCTGCTCGGCGCCCTCGAGGCTGATCGACTCCAGCGTCTGGGCGCGGTCGCTGGAGTTGAAGACGGTGGCGGAGACGACGGCCTGGCCGGTCGCCTCCGGGTCGGCCGGGGTGATCACCAGAGCGTTCTGGATCTTGATGTCGCCGACGGTGGTGGCCGCGTTGTCCGGCTGGATCTGCAGGCTTTGCGCGTTGTTGCCGGCGCCGCAGGCGGCGAGCGAGGCGATCGAGAAGGCGATGGCGGAGGCGGCGAGGGCGCCGCGTCGAAGGCTGCTGCTCACGGCGGCGGCAACTCCTTGAACGCACGGGCGGCTTTCCTTGTAAAGCCGCCCTAAGTGGCTGTCAGCGGCCTTAGGCTACCGAGCCGTTCCCGGGCGGCCGCACCCGACCCTCCCCCGCGACCACCCGGCTTCCCTCAGCAGGGGGTACGCGGCCCCTGCCTGTTCGGGCGCGTCCGGCGCCGGTACGGCATTCACATAAGCCTTCGCGAAATTTACGTGAAGGAATGCGCGGCCACCCGGAAATTGATCACCGGAGAGGCGCGGCGGAGTGTCGTGATCAATTCCGGAAACGTCTCGGACCGGTCGCCGGGCGCCGAACGGAGTAGCGGAAGTCGAGCGCCTGGAACCGGACATATGCGGATGTTCAGGTGCCTGAGGGGGGTGCCGGACGAGCGTGACGTGCACGTTTCAGTCGGCCCGGAGAGCCGCTCCGACCTGCGAATACCTTGCTCCGAGGGTCGGTCGAAGCACGTTCCTGTTGCTGTTGTCAAGCCCCGAGATATGCCCTGACCTGCGAAAACGCCATTCAGAAGCCGCCGTTTCCGTGTTACCCTGGATAGCCACGGAAGGGGTACCTGTCACATGACGTTCAAGGTTGGCGACACCGTGGTCTATCCCCATCACGGGGCCGCGCTGATCGAGGCCATCGAAACTCGCCAGATCAAAGGCGTGGACAAGACCTACTTGGTGCTGAAGGTCGCCCAGGGTGACCTGACGGTACGTGTGCCAGCGGACAATGCGGAGTTCGTCGGCGTGCGTGATGTGGTCGGTCAGGACGGGCTGGACCGGGTCTTCGAGGTGCTGCGCGCGCCGTACGCCGAGGAGCCCACGAACTGGTCGCGTCGTTACAAGGCAAACCTGGAGAAGCTCGCCTCCGGCGATGTCATCAAGGTCGCGGAGGTCGTGCGTGACCTGTGGCGTCGTGAGCGCGAGCGCGGACTCTCCGCCGGTGAGAAGCGCATGCTCGCCAAGGCCCGCCAGATCCTGGTGAGCGAGCTCGCTCTCGCGGAGAACACGAACGAGGACAAGGCCGAGGCTCTGCTCGACGAGGTGCTCGCCTCCTGACGCGAGGCAGGCCCGCTCCGCTCAGCACATCGAAATGCCGCGGTGCCCGATGACGGAATTCCAGTCGCCGGGCGCTGCGGCATGTTCGTACCCGAACCCATGGGCGTATTTCAGCCATCCACGCGTCCCCTTGCCGGATGGCCGCCGTACGTCCCCTGCGTCCGCCTACGCCGAGGAAATCTCCCCCCGGTACTGTGCGTGCCGTGCCCGGGCGGCCGGCTCGACCAGGGTCACGGAAGGGTCCGGTCGGAGCGGTGCGCGCCCGCACTCTTGCACGCTGAGGCCATACCCACGTAGGCCGAGCACACAAACCTGACAGGAACCGATGTCTGACGTTTCGCGCCCTTCGCCCGCAGGAGTCCGTACCGCTGCGGTCATCCCGGCCGCCGGCCGAGGCGTACGCCTCGGTCCGGGAGCCCCCAAAGCGCTCCGCGCGCTCAACGGCACGCCCATGCTCATCCACGCCGTACGCGCGCTGGCCGCGTCCCGTGCCGTCTCCCTCGTGGTCGTCGTCGCCCCGCCCGACGGAGCCGCCGAGGTCAAGTCCCTCCTCGACGCGCACGCTCTGCCCGAGCGCACCGACTTCCTGGTCGTCCCCGGCGGTCGGTCGAGGCAGGAGTCGGTCAAGCTCGGCCTCGACGCGCTGCCGCCCGGCTACGACATCGTGCTGGTGCACGACGCCGCCCGTCCGCTCGTCCCGGTCGACACCGTCGACGCGGTGGTCGAGGCGGTCCGCGACGGCGCGCCCGCGGTGGTGCCGGCGCTGCCGGTGGCGGACACCGTCAAGGAGGTCGAGCCCGCGCGGACGCCCGGCGAGCCGGAGCCCGTGCTGGCCACGCCGGAGCGGGCGCGGCTGCGCGCCGTGCAGACCCCGCAGGGTTTCGACCGCGAGACACTGCTGCGGGCGCACGGGACCGTCACCACCGACGTCACCGACGACGCCGGCATGGTCGAGCAGCTCGGCGAACGCGTCGTCGTCGTGCCGGGCCACGAGGAGGCATTCAAGGTCACCCGCCCGCTCGACATGGTGCTCGCCGAGGCCGTCCTCGCCCGCAGGAGGCTCAACGATGGCTTCTGAGGCACCGCTCCCGCAGGTCGGCATCGGCACCGACATCCACGCCTTCGAGGAGGGCCGCGAGCTGTGGTGCGCCGGCCTGAAATGGGAGGACGCGGGCCCCGGACTGGCCGGGCACTCCGACGCCGACGTCGTGGCGCACGCCGCGTGCAACGCGCTGTTCTCCGCCGCCGGCCTCGGCGACCTGGGACAGCACTTCGGCACCGGACGGCCGGAGTGGTCCGGGGCCTCGGGAGTGGCGCTGCTCACCGAGGCCGCCCGGATCGTGCGCGCGGCGGGGTTCCGGATCGGAAACGTCGCGGTGCAGGTCGTCGGCCCCCGCCCGAAGATCGGCAAGCGCCGGGACGAGGCCCAGAAGGTGCTCTCCGAGGCGGCCGGCGCCCCGGTCTCCGTCTCCGGCGCCACCACGGACGGGCTGGGCTTCCCGGGCCGCGGCGAAGGTCTGATGGCGGTGGCCACGGCACTGGTGGTGCGCGGCGGCTGACGACCGGTCCGAAGGGCATGCGACGAACAGGCGCCCTTGTCCACAAGGGGCACGAGGCATAGCTCCCGGCCCACTACCCTGGAGTGGTGACCATTCGCCTGTACGACACCAGCGCCCGGCAGATCCGTGACTTCTCCCCGCTTCAGCCGGGCTGCGTCTCGATCTACCTGTGCGGTGCCACCGTGCAGGCGGCCCCGCACATCGGGCACATCCGCTCGGGGCTCAACTTCGACATCCTGCGCCGCTGGTTCGAGTACCGCGGCTACGAGGTGACGTTCATCCGGAACGTCACGGACATCGACGACAAGATCATCGCCAAGGCGGACGAGCAGAACCGCCCCTGGTGGTCCATCGGGTACGGGAACGAGCGCGCGTTCGACGACGGCTACCGCGCGCTCGGCTGCCTGCCGCCGACGTACGAGCCGCGTGCCACCGGCCACATCACCGAGATGGTCGAGATGATGCGCGGCCTCGTCGAGCGTGGGCACGCCTACGAGGCCGACGGCAGCGTCTACTTCGACGTGCGGTCCTGGCCGGACTACCTGGAGCTGTCCCGGCAGGACCTCGACGAGATGCGCCAGC
The DNA here is from genome assembly GCF_043204795.1 of Streptomyces sp. NPDC047706. Lineage (NCBI taxonomy): Bacteria > Bacillati > Actinomycetota > Actinomycetes > Kitasatosporales > Streptomycetaceae > Streptomyces > Streptomyces sp. NPDC047706. Next base: position 13,377 of record NZ_JBIDCW010000012.1, read on the forward strand.
CCGCCGAGGACGGCATCACCGGCAAGCGCGACCCGCGCGACTTCGCCATGTGGAAGGCCACCAAGCCGGGCGAGCCCGACTGGGAGACCCCGTGGGGCCGTGGGCGCCCCGGCTGGCACCTGGAGTGCTCGGCCATGGCGCACAAGTACCTGGGCAGTGCCTTCGACATCCACGGCGGCGGCCTGGACCTGATCTTCCCGCACCACGAGAACGAGATCGCCCAGGCCAAGGCCTTCGGCGACGACTTCGCCCAGTACTGGCTGCACAACGCCTGGGTCACCATGAGCGGCGAGAAGATGTCCAAGTCGCTGGGCAACTCGGTGCTGGTGTCCCAGATGGTCAAGCAGTGGCGGCCGATCGTGCTGCGGTACTACCTCGGCACGCCGCACTACCGCTCGACCATCGAGTACAGCGAGGAGGCCCTGCGTGAGGCCGAGTCCGCGTTCGCGCGGATCGAGGGGTTCGTGCAGCGCGTGGTGGAGCTGGCCGGCGGTCCGGTCGACCCCGCCACCGAGGTGCCGCCCGCCTTCGCCGAGGCGATGGACGACGACCTCGGAGTGCCGCAGGCCCTCGCGGTCGTGCACAACACGGTCCGGCAGGGCAACAGCGCGCTGGCCGCCGACGACAAGGAGTCCGCGGTCGCCCGCCTCGCCGAGGTGCGCGCCATGCTCGGCGTCCTCGGCCTGGACCCGCTGGACGCGCACTGGGCGGGCGAGGGTGACCGCAGCGAGGATCTGCACGGCGTGGTCGACAGCCTCGTACGCCTCGTCCTGGACCAGCGTGAGGCGGCCCGCGCCCGGAAGGACTGGGCCACCGCGGACGCCATCCGCGACCAGCTCAAGCAGTCCGGCCTCGTCATCGAGGACAGCCCGCAGGGGCCCCGCTGGAGCCTCGGCTCGCGCTGAGCGGCGGCCGAGGCGACAGCCCCGGGTAACGAGCCGCCCGCAGGAGCCGAGGCGAGAGCTGAGGCGACAGCACCACGGTGTGCCGCTCGCGGATCCGGGCGGCACACTTCATAGACGTACGTACGCACCCACAGACAGGTAGATCATGGCCGCGAACAACCGCCGCATGTCCGGCAAGAAGGGCGCGCAGGTCGGCAGCGGCGGCAAGCGGCGCCGAGGCCTGGAGGGCAAGGGGCCGACGCCCCCCGCCGAGATGCGCAAGGGCCACGCCAAGCAGCGTGCCGCCGCCGCGAAGTCGCGGCGCGCGCAGGGGCGTCCGCAGCAGCGGCGCGCCGGCGGCAAGGGGACGTCCGAGCTGGTCGTCGGGCGCAACCCGGTCGTCGAGGCACTCCGCGAGGGTGTGCCCGCGAGCACGCTGTACGTCCAGCAGTTCATCGACAGCGACGAGCGGGTCCGCGAGGCGCTCCAGCTCGCGGCCGAGCGCGGCGGCATCAACCTCATGGAGGCGCCCCGCCCCGAGCTCGACCGGATGACGAACGGGCTCAACCACCAGGGGCTCGTCCTGCAGGTGCCGCCCTACGAGTACGCCCACCCCGAGGACCTCGCCGACGCCGCCGCCGACGAGGGCGAGGACCCGCTGATCGTCGCCCTGGACGGGGTGACCGACCCGCGCAACCTCGGCGCGGTCGTACGGTCCGTCTCCGCGTTCGGCGGCCACGGTGTCGTCGTGCCCGAGCGGCGCGCGGCCGGCATGACCGCCGGCGCCTGGAAGACGTCCGCCGGCACGGCCGCCCGTACGCCGGTCGCGCGCGCCACCAACCTCACGCGCGCGTTGGAGGCGTACAAGAAGGCCGGGATCGTGGTGGTCGGGCTCGCCGCCGACGGCGAGGTCGAACTCGGGGACCTCGAAGCCCTTCAGGGGCCGGTCGTCGTCGTGGTCGGCAGCGAGGGCAAGGGCCTGTCGCGGCTGGTCGGCGAGACCTGCGACTTCCGGGTGCGGATCCCGATGCCGGGTGGCGCGGAGTCGCTCAACGCCGGTGTGGCGGCGGGGATCGTGCTGTACGAGGCGGCGCGGCGACGAGCCTGAACAAGTGTTCGTCATAGTCACCCACTCGGGGTGTTCCGGGCGGTCCGGGCAAGCTTGACGCGGTCCGGACAGATCCGGCGGGTCAAAGCAGTGTCCTAAACACACGTCACTCGGTTAGATGAGTGTGGACACCAGAACACCCCGCACACCCACGGGGGACCGTTCGTCGGGATTCGACGACGCTCCCGCGCTGAGCATGGTGAAGGTGCCGAGCGACCCGGCGCAGATCATCGTCAATCACGCCAGCTTCCGCGTGCAGTTGGGCACCTCCTCGCGCCGCGCCCAGTCGCCGCGGGTCGCACGGTACTTGAGCGCCACCGAGGACACCGCCCGCATGCCGGTCGTCGGGACGGCGGGCAGAGCGGCCCAGGCCGGCGACGCCCGCCGCCGCCCGGTCGTGTGGAGCGGCCGGTCCGCTCCCGACGACACCGGCGCCCACCGCCTGCTCCAGGCCGTGCGCGGTGCGGGCGTCCGCCACCCGGAGGAGGCGTCCGCCGACGCCGGAGCCACCCAGGTCATCCCGCGCATCGACGCCGGCCCCGGCTACGGCCGCTATGAGGCCTACGACGGTTACGACGGCTACGACGACCTCGGCCAGACCGTCGAGAACCCCGTGGTCGGCGCCCAGCGCACCCCTGAGGGCCGCGGTACGCGACTGCTGCCGGCCATGCGGACCGTCGAGGGCGCGTACGACGCACCCCCCGCCTACGCCGGGGAGCGCTTCGACGGCGGCTACGCCGACGACGTCGGCTACGCAGACGAGACCGCCGACCCGGACGACGAGGACGCCGAGTCGCGCTCCCGGCGGCACGGCGAGGATCCGGCGCGGCACGCCTACTTCCCCGGCCGCCGCATGAACCTCGGCGTCGTCCTGCTACCGCTGCGCGTCTTCCTCGGCGCCATCTCCGTCTACGCCGGCATGGGCAAGCTCTGCGACCCCGTCTACTTCGACGGCGGCGACCGGGGCTCCATGGTCAAGTGGCTCAACACCCTGCATCCCTGGGAAGTCGCCGAGCCCCTGCGTCAGTTCGCGCTCCAGCACCCGGTCGGCTCCGGCCTGGTGATCGCCTTCGCGCAGGTCATCGTGGGCGTGCTCACGGTCCTGGGTTGCTGGCAGCGGGTCGCCGCGGTGGGCGGTGCGCTGCTCTCCGCCGCGCTGCTCGTCACCGTCAGCTGGAAGAGCGTCCCCGTCTACGACGCCCCCGACATCATCTACCTCGCCGCCTGGTCGCCCCTGATCATCGCCGGGGCGCCCGTGTACTCGGTCGACGGGCGGCTGGCCGGGCTCGCCTGGCGACGGCTGGGCCCCCGCTCCGACATCTGGGAGCTGCGACGGTACGTGCTGCGCCGGGGCGCCCTCGTCACCGCGATCGTCACCGGGATCACGCTGCTGGTGGGCTCGCTGCTCGGTGGCGCGGTGCGGGACTCCGACCGGGTCGTCGTCCCGGGGCCCGGCGAGGCGCCGCGCAACGAACTGCCCGGCTCGCCGCTGCCCTCCACGCCCGGTGAGCGCCGGCAGAGCAGCACGCCGTCGGCCTCGGCCGGCTCGCCGACGCAGGGCGCGACCTCGGCCGCGCCCACCGCGGGCGCGGCCACCACGCCGGGTGCGACCCGCGACTCCGGGACGGCGACCGGCGGCGCGCCGAGCCAGACGCAGGGTCCGGCGGGGCAGGCGCCACCACAGCAGTCGTCCCCCGTCGAAGAGGCTCCGAGCACCAGCAGCGGTCCCACATCCGGGGGCGGCGGCAGCGGCTCGACGGGCGGTTCGGGCTCCACGGGCGGTACGGGGTCCGGGGAGGAGGAGTCCTCCGCCGGGCAGCCTGGGCTGGTCGGGGGGCTGTTGGGCTAGAGACCGTTTCCTCCGGTACGACGACGGGGCCCCGCTTGTGTGAGCGCGGGGCCCCGTCGTCGTGCCCTTGTGCCGCTGTGCGTTGTGCCGTCGTGCCTGAGGGGCGGGCCTGCGGGGCCCCGCGCTCAACGGCCCAGTGCGGCCAGTTCCTTCGCGGCCTCCGTGAGGTCCTTCGCGGTGTCGATGGCGCGCCAGTACGCGCCCTGGGGGAGCGGGAAGCCGGCCAGGCGGCGTTCACGGGCCAGGTGCGGGAACGTGGTGCGCTCGTGGTCGCCGCGCTCGGGGAGCATCCCGGTGAACTCCGGCGAGAAGACGTAGACGCCCGCGTTGACCTCGTACGTCGTCGGCGGGGCCTCGATGAAGTCCGTGATGTGGCCGAAGCCGTCCGTCTGCACAGCGCCCCAGGGGATGCGGGGGCGGGCCAGGGCGAGGGTCGCTATGGCGTCGCGTTCGGTGTGGAAGTCGGCCATGTCGCGCAGCGAGAAGCGGGTCCAGATGTCGCCGTTGGTGGCGTACCAGGGGCGGTCCGGGTGGGGGAGACGGCCCGCGGCGTACTTCAGGCCGCCGCCCCGGCCGAGGGGTTCCGACTCGACGACCGTGGTGACGCGGACCGGCAGGTCGGCGGAGTCCAGCCACTCCTGCAGGACCTCGGCGAGGTGGCCGCAGCTGACGACGACGTCGGTGACGCCCTCCTCGGCGAGCCAGTTGAGCTGGTGGCCGATGATCGGCGTGCCCGTGCCGGGGATCTCGACCATCGGCTTGGGACGGTCGTCGGTGTAGGGGCGCAGCCGGGAGCCCTGGCCTCCGGCCAGGATGACGGCCTGGACGGGACGGGAGGCGGCGTTCGGATCGGTCATGCCCGGCACTGTACGCGGCGCCGGCCTGCGTGATCCCGGGGGCCTGGGAGCGGCGGGCGCGGCGGCCGAGGGGGGCTGCCGGGGCCGGGTGCGGGCGAGGGGCGGTGGTGGGGCGGGGTGCGTCCCCGGGGGCGGTGGTGGGGCTCGGTGGTCGACCTGGGCCTGGGAGCGGTCCGGGTCGTCGGGGCGGGTCTCCGGGTCGGTGGCGGTGGCGGTGGCGGTGGGGTGGCGGTGGAGGCGGGGGCTGGCTGGGCGGGCGTGGTCTGGCAGAGGGGGCTGTCACGTCGGACGGTGGGGCGGGCGCGGGAGTCTGTGGTGGCGGGCGTGGGGCTCTGTGGTGGCGGAAAGCCTTTGGTCGGAGGGACGGGCGGCAGTGCCCGGTGGGGGTGCGGACGGCCGGGCGGCGTGTGGCGGGCCGTCACACGGGTCGGTCGTCGCGGGGCGCAGGCGGGGCGGGCGGGCGGACGGGGCGGTTGCGCTGCACTGCGGTGGCGGAAGGCCGGGCGGGTGAGGGTGCGGGGGCCTGCCGCCTCGTGGGCGAGGTGGCTGCACGGGACGGACTGCGCCGCCTGCGGCGGCGCGTGAGAGCCCCGCTGTGGCCCGGAGGGCCGGGGCGGGGCTCCAGGTCGCTCTGGTGCTCGTGGGTCAGCCGCGGGCGGCCAGGACGCCCGAGGCGAACGAGGTGTCGCAGACGGGGCGGGAGTAGGACTGGGCGCGCGTGGGGCCGTAGATGCGCACCGCGGCCTGCCCGAGGGCGCGGGCGATCGAGGCGCAGTGGCGGGCCAGCGAGGGACGCTCGTCCACCGCCTGCTGGAGGTGGGTGAGGGCGGTGCCCGGGTTGGTCTCCTGGAGCTCGGTGAGGAGCTGCTCGCGCAGCACCTCGTGAGGTGCGCGGTGCGCGGTGCGGGCGTGGGGTCCGGAGGCCGAGACGTCTGCTGCGGTGAGCACCGAGCTCTCGGGATCTCCCGACCAGTTGACCCGCGTGACCGCGAGCGTCCCGGAGAGCACCAGGACGACGGGCAGAACGAGGGCGAGTGAGCGGCCGATCCGGCGGGCGGGGCCCTGGCCGCGTCGCGTCAGTGAGGTGGTGGAGTGCTTCACGCGAGTGAGGGTAGCGCCCGGTAATGATTTGGCGACATTTGGTCACCGGTACGGGTGACGAAGAGGCGGCCTTCTCTGAGTGCGAGGTTGACGCACGTTGCTCGAAATGGCCCAGAGTGCCGGGTTATTTGTCGACACGGAAAAGGGCCCCACGGCCGTGCTGCGGGGCCCCATTCGTCAACCTGGGTGAATTACGAGGGTTGGGTGTTTCGTCGGCCGGTCGACCGGCAGACGGCTCAGTCGGAGAGGCGTGCACCCGTCGACGTCGAGAAGACGTGCGCCTCACCGGGGCGCGGCACGACGTTCAGCGTGCTGCCCTTCTCCGGGACGTCGCGGCCGTTGACACGGACGACCAGGTCCTTGGCGTTGTCGCCGAGCTGGGCGGTGCCGTAGACGTAGGCGTCGGCGCCGAGCTCCTCGACGACGTTCACCGTGATCGCGAGGCCCTGGTCGGAGTCCGCGCCGGCCACGTCGAAGTGCTCGGGGCGGACACCGACGGTGACCGTCTTGTCGGTGGTGGCGGTCAGGGCGTCCCGGTCGACCGGCACGACGCTCTTGCCGAACTTCACACCGCCGTCGGCGATCGGCACCTCGACGAGGTTCATCGCGGGGGAGCCGATGAAGCCGGCGACGAAGAGGTTCGCCGGGCGGTCGTACATGTTGCGCGGGGAGTCGACCTGCTGGAGCAGGCCGTCCTTGAGCACGGCCACCCGGTCGCCCATGGTCATGGCCTCGACCTGGTCGTGGGTGACGTAGACCGTGGTGATGCCGAGGCGGCGCTGCAGCGACGCGATCTGCGTGCGGGTGGAGACGCGGAGCTTGGCGTCCAGGTTGGACAGCGGCTCGTCCATGAGGAAGACCTGCGGCTCACGCACGATCGCGCGGCCCATGGCGACACGCTGGCGCTGACCACCGGAGAGCGCCTTCGGCTTGCGGTCCAGGTACTCGGTGAGGTCGAGGATCTTCGCGGCCTCCTCGACCTTCTGCCGGATCTCCGCCTTGTTGACGCCGGCGATCTTGAGCGCGAAGCCCATGTTGTCGGCGACGGTCATGTGCGGGTAGAGCGCGTAGTTCTGGAACACCATGGCGATGTCCCGGTCCTTCGGCGGCAGGTGCGTGACGTCGCGGTCGCCGATGCGGATGGCGCCGCCGTTCACGTCCTCCAGACCGGCCAGCATCCGCAGGGAGGTGGACTTGCCGCAGCCGGACGGGCCGACCAGAACGAGGAACTCCCCGTCCTCGATCTCGATGTCGAGTGCGTCGACGGCGGGCTTGTCGGAACCCGGGTAGATCCGGGTCGCCTTGTCGAACGAGACAGTGGCCATGGTGAATGGGCCCCCTTCAACCGGCAGGAACGTGCCGGACGATCCGTTGTAGGAAGGTGGTGTAGTCCACACGCGTGAACTGCGTGAGGACGGTACCCCGCGTTCACGTGTTCTGTCAGTACCCCGGCCCCTGTGAACTTCGCGGAAATTTTCGACAGGCAGGGGGTGGGAGCTGGGTACACTGCACGGGCACGCCGTTCACGCGCGCGTGCAGGCCTCCTTAGCTCAGCTGGTCAGAGCGCCGCTCTTGTAAAGCGAAGGTCGTCGGTTCGAATCCGACAGGGGGCTCCTGGTGTGACGTCGTCAACGCCCCCGTGATCATGGATCGCGGGGGCGTTCTCGGTAGTCCCTGACGGCAATCGTCGGCTCGGACTCAGTGACGTCCTGCCACCCGGTCCGCCAGCTGGGCCAGCCGGGACGACTCGGCGCTGTGTGTGGTGAGTTCGCGGTGGTCGGCGGTGCGGTAGGTGGCGTACATGCCGTGGACGCCCAGCCAGCGCAGGGGTTCCGGTTCCCACTTGCGGACTTTGTGGTCGACCCAGGGGAGGTCCGTCAGTTCCGTGCGGGTGCCCTGGCCGGAGTCGAGCTGGACCAGGTCGCGCAGGGTGCGGGCGGCGAGGTTGGCGGTGGCTACGCCGGAGCCGACGTAGCCGCCCGCCCAGCCGAGGCCCGTGGCGCGGTCCAGGGTGACGGTGGCGCACCAGTCGCGGGGTACGCCGAGGACGCCCGACCAGGCGTGCTCGATCCGGACGCCGGTCAGGGCCGGGAAGAAGCGCTCCAGGATCTCCCGCAGTGCCGCGACGGTCGCCTCCTGGGTGCGGCCGTCGTTGTCGGTGCGGGAGCCGAAACGGTACGGCACACCGCGGCCGCCGAGCGCGATCCTGCCGTCTGCGGTGCGCTGGGCGTACATGTAGGCGTGGGCCATGTCGCCGAGCGTCTCGCGGCCCTCCCAGCCCACCTTCTCCCACTGTTCCCCGGTGAGCGGCTCGGTCGCGATCATCGAGGAGTTCATGGGCAGCCAGGTGCGCCTGAAACCCTTCAGGGACGCCGTGAAGCCCTCCGTGCAGCGCAGTACGTAGGGCGCGCGGACCGTGCCGTACGGGGTGACCGCGTGCTTCGGGCGGATCTCCGTCACCGGCGTCGCCTCGTGGACGGTCACCCCGAGGGCCTCCACGGCCCGCGCCAGGCCGGTCACCAGTTTCACCGGGTGGATCCGGGCCCCGTGCGGTGTCCAGGAGGAGCCGACCGCGCCGGCCACCCTGATCCGCTCCGCGGTCGCACGGGCGCCGTACAGCTCGCGGTCCGTCTCGCCGTACGACAACTCATGCGCGTGGAACGCCTTCAGACGGGCCAGCTGGGCGGGGGTGCAGGCGACTTCCAGGACGCCGCCCTTGTGGATGCCGGCCTCGATGCCCTCCTCACCGGCGGCCCTGATGACCTCGTCAACGGTGTCGTTCATGGCCCGCTGAAGGCGTACGGCGGCCTCGTGGCCGTGCACGCGCGCGTACCGGTCGCGACCCGCGATGCCGTTGTACAGCCAGCCGCCGTTGCGGCCGGAGGCGCCGTAGCCGCAGAACTTCTGTTCCAGGACGGTGACCCGCAGGAAGGGCGCGGCCTTCTTCAGGTAGTAAGCCGTCCACAGTCCCGTGTAGCCGCCGCCGACGATCACGACGTCCGCGCAGGCGTCACCGGAGAGGGGCTCCCGGGGGACGGGGAAGCCTTCCTGGGCGTACCAGAAGGAGACGCCGCCGTTCACGACGCCGCTTGCCGAGCTGCTCATGGCCGGGACGTTACCCGTGGTCGCGAGGGCTGTCTCCTTCGGATTCCGTCGTCTCGTGGACCGGCCGGCACTCGAATCGTGCGCGACGCCGGGCGGAGCGGTCCGGCGGTCGACGGGCCGGGCGGTGCGGCGGAACGGGGCGGAGCCGTCCGGCGGAAATTGGGTCGAGGCGGCCCCGGCCCGTCCGTAGGGTCTGCTGCGTGATCGAGGTTCCCGAGGAGCTTGCCGCGTCCCAGGCGATGTACAACGGCGAGGAGGGCAGCGCCTTCGTCGCCGGACTGCCGCGGCTGGTGGCCGCCTTCCTGGAGCGCTGGGAGCTGCGCATCGCCGGTCCCTCGATGTACGGCGTCTCCGCGCTGGTGCTGCCCGTGGTCAGAGCGGACGGCACGTGCGCGGCGCTGAAGCTGCAACTGCTCGACGAGGAGAGCGCGGGCGAGCCCGTCGCCCTGCGGGTGTGGGACGGCGACGGGGCGGTACGGCTGCTGGACCACGACCCGGAGACCGGCACGATGCTCCTCGAGCGCCTCGACCCCGCCCGGACGCTGTCCCACCTGCCCGACTCCCGCGAGGCCGTGCTGGTCGTCGCCCGGCTGCTGGCCCACCTGACCTGCGGCCCCGCCCCGGCCGGCATGCGCCGGCTCGGCGACATCGCGCGGGCGATGCTGGAGCGCACCCCCTGGGCGCTGGAGCGGGTCCCGGACCAGCAGGCCCGCCGCCTGATCGCCGACTGCGCGGCCGCCGTACGGGAGGTCGTGGACGAGCCGGGGGACCGCCTGCTGCACTGGGACCTGCACTTCGAGAACGTCCTCGCCTCCGACCGCGCCCCCTGGGTCGCCATCGACCCCAAGCCCCTCGCCGGTGACCCCGGCTTCGACCTGCTGCCCGCCATCGACAACCGCTTCGACGCCGGTGAGGTCCGCCGCCGGTTCGACGCCATGACGGACGTGATCGGCCTGGAACGCGCGCGTGCGCGCGCATGGACCCTCGGGCGCGTGCTCCAGAACTGCCTGTGGGAGATCGAGGACGGCCGGCCCGTGCAAGCCGAGCAGCTGGAGATCGCGCGGCGGCTGCGGGGCCGGGTGTGAGGGCGAGTGGGGGCGGGATGACGCCGTCCTGCCGACAGGCGGGCGCCGGCCGGGACAGGGCCGTGTGCGGCCGTGGCCGGCGGTTGGGCGGTTGCCTCGGGGCTCGGGGCTCGGGGCCCTGGGGCCTGGGCCTCGGGGCCTGGGACTTCGGGTCCGGGAGGCGGTGTGCGGCCGTGGCCCGCGGCTAGCCTGCCGCCTCCGGAACCGGTGCCTTCGGCGCCGCCGCCCCGTGCTTCGGGGCCCGTGCCGTCACCATCAGGGCAGTGACCAGGCCCGCCATGAGCATCAGCCCGGCGGCGCACCACAGGGCGACCGTGTAGCCGTGGACGACGGCCTCACGGGCCACTTCCGCGGGCTCGGCGGACCGGGTGAGGTGGGCGGTGAGGAAGGCGGCGGTGCTGGTGTTGGCGATGGTGTTCAGCAGGGCCGTACCGATGGAACCGCCCACCTGCTGCGAGGTGTTGAGGGTCGCCGAGGTGACGCCCGAGTCCTGCGGGGCCACGCCCGCCGTCACCGTGGCGAACACCGGCATGTAGGTCAGGCCCATGCCGAGGCCCACCAGGACCAGGCCGGGCAGGATGTCGACGACGTAGGAGGAGTCCACGGTGAGCTGGGTGAGCAGCACCATGCCGGACGCGGACAGGAACATGCCCGGGGCCATCATGGTGCGGGGCGGCACGTGCTGCAGCAGGCGGCCGGCGATCTGGGTGGAGCCGATGACGGTCGCGGCCGTGATGGGCACGAAGGCGAGGCCGCTCCACGCCGGCGAGTAGCCGAGGACGACCTGGAAGTAGTAGGTCATGAAGAGGAACAGGCCGAACATCCCCATGATGGCCAGCATCATCGTCAGATAGCAGCCCGCGCGGTTGCGGTCCCTGACGATGTGCAGCGGGAGCAGCGGCAGCGGCGCACGGGTCTGCCACCACACGAAGGCCGCCAGCAGCGCGACGCCCGCCGCGAGCAGTCCGAGGACGGACAGGTGGGCCCAGCCGTGGGACTCGGCCTCGCTGAAGCCGTAGACCAGCGCGACCAGTCCGCCGCAGCCGAGCAGTACGCCGGGCACGTCGAGGCGGGCGCCCGGCCGCCCGGGCCGGTCGCGCAGGACGGTGAAGGCGCCGAGCAGCGCGAGCAGTGCGATGGGGGTGTTGACGTAGAGGCACCAGCGCCAGTTGAGGTACTCGGTGAGCACCCCGCCCACGATGAAGCCCATGGCGGAGCCGCTGCCTGCCAGAGCACCGAAGATGCCGAAGGCCTTGCCGCGCTCCTTGGGGTCGGTGAAGGTCGTGGCGAGCAGGCTCAGCGCGGACGGCGCGAGCACGGCCGCGAAGGCGCCCTGAAGGGCGCGGGCGCCGAACAGCATGCCCGGGGTGACGGCGGCGCCGCCCAGCGCGGAGGCGGCGGCGAAGCCGATCAGCCCGATGGCGAACGTGCGCCTGCGGCCGATCAGGTCGGCGATCCGGCCGCCGAGCAGCAGCAGACCGCCGAAGGCGAGGGTGTACGCGGTGATCACCCACTGGCGGTTGCCGTCGGACATCCCGAGCTCGTCCTGGGCCGACGGCAGCGCGATGTTCACGATCGTCGAGTCGAGGACGACCATCAGCTGGGCGAGGGCGATCACCACCAGCCCCCACCAGCGGTGGGGGTCGGCATCGGCGGAAGCCCTGGGGTCTCCGGTCCTAGGCGCGGTCATTCGGACAGAAGACCATGAATCAGGGCGTATCTCCCGTGATGCCACGCCCCACCCGGTCAGGTCTTTACGGTTCCAGGACCACCTTGCCGGTCGTGGCGCGGTTCTCCAGCGCCCGGTGCGCGGCGGCGGCCTCGGTGAGCGGGAAGCGGTGCACCGCGGGGGCCAGCCGGCCCGCGGCGGCTTCGGCGAGGGACCGCAGCTCCAGGGTGCGCAGGGGACTCGGGCCGCCGGCCTTCTCCAGCATCGGCGGGCCGGGCACCTGCACCGTGACGCCGTCGACGACGAGCGGTCCGCCGCCCTGGATGCCCTCGGCGGACCAGCCGAAGACGACGTGTCTGCCGCCGGGGGCGAGCAGTCCGACGGCCGTACGGGCGATGTCGCCGCCGACCCCGTCGTAGACGATCGTGACCTTGCCGGCGTACGCCCGGACCTGATCCGGCCACGCGGGGTCCCGGTAGTCGACGGCGAGACCGGCGCCGTTCGCGGCGACCCGACGCGTCTTCTCCGGGCCGCCGGCCAGGCCGATGACGGTGGCGCCCGCGTTCCTGGCGTACTGCACGAGGAGGGTGCCGAGGCCCCCGGCGGCGGCCGGGATCACGACCACGTCGCCCGGCCCCGGCTCGGCGAACTGCACGATTCCCATCGCCGTGCGTCCTGTGCCGATCATGGCGACCGCCTCGGCGAAGTCGAGGCCCGCCGGGATCTCGTGCAGGCGGTCGGCGTCGGTGACGGCGAGTTCGGCGTAGCCGCCGGGGACGAAGCCCAGGTGCGCGACGACCCGCTTGCCCAGCCAGGCCGCGTCGGTGCCCTCACCGAGCGACTCGACGACTCCGGCGACCTCGCGGCCGGGGACGGTGGGCAGGGCCGGTGCGGGCCCGGGCCCGGCGTGGCCCGCGCGGATCGCCGCGTCGAGCAGGTGCACGCCGGCGGCCACGACGGCGACACGGACCTGGCCGGGAGCCGGTACGGGGTTCTCGACCTCCTCGGCCACGAGGTTCTCGGCGGGTCCGAAGGCGTGGAGGCGGATGGCGTGCATGGGGTCCCCCTGCGGCTGGTGGCCGGTTGGTCGGTGACGGTGACGGTGACGGTGGCGGGTGGCGGGTGGCGGGTGGCGGGTGACGGGTGAAGGGTGACGGGTGACGGGTGACGGGTGACGGGTGACGGGTGACGGGTGACGGGTGACGGGTGACGGTGACGCGTGGCCGGTGATCGGTGATCGGTGATCGGTGACCTGAGACCGATGACCAAAGACCGGTGATCGGTGACTGACACTCTTCGACCTCAAGCACGCTTGAGGTCAAGCGGCCGGGGGCCGTGCTGTCCGAGTGCCAGGGACACGGCGGTTCAGGTCGCGACGCGAGAACCAGGTCCAGAGGGGGCCGCCGCTGTAGAGGGCGTGCGGGCCCTCGTTCGTCCGGTAGGGGCCCTCAGCGGTGCGCGCCCGGCCGCCGAGGGTGTGGTGCGCCTCGTGGACGGTGACCTCGGCGCCCGCTTCGGCGGCGGCGATGGCGGCGGTGAGGCCCGCGAAACCGCCGCCGATGACGGTGAGGTGGGGCATGGGGTCGGTCTCCCTCGCTCGGGTTCGCCTCTGGTGTTTCCGGAAGTACGACTCCGTGAGTCGCCTCCGATGTGACATCGACGGCCGATCGGGGGGCCTCCCACTCTTGGAGCGGGGCGTTTGTGCAGGTCAGGGCGATTGTCAGTGGCGGGGTGCAGGATGGGGGGCATGGTGAGGCGAGCGGCGGGCGGAGTGAAGGCGGCACGACGACCGGAGCTGAGGCTGCCGGAGCTGGAGGCGTACGGAGGGGGTGGGCTGGAGCCGGACGGGGACTACGACGGGGTGGAGTTCCAGGGCGTGGAGCTCGGTGGGCAGGACGGCGGGGGCGCCCGCTTCATGGACTGCGCGTTGACGGGATGCGCGCTGGACGAGACGCGACTGCACCGGGCCCGCTTCCTGGACTCGGTGCTCACCGCCCCGCGCGGCGTCGGCACGGACATGTCGGAGGCCACCCTGCGCGACGTCGAACTGCTCGACGCCCGGCTGGGCGGCACGCAACTGCACGGTTGCGTACTGGAACGCGTTTTGATCCGGGGCGGCAAGCTCGACTTCCTGAACTTCCGGGGGGCGCGGCTGAAGGACGTGGTCTTCGAGGGGTGCGTCCTGGTGGAGCCGGACTTCGGGGGCGCGTCGCTGGAGCGCGTCGAGTTCGTGGACTGCGCTCTGACGGGGGCGGATTTCACCACGGCCGCCCTGACCGACGTGGACCTGCGCGGAGCGGCGCCGCTGGAGATCACGCGGGGGATCGACAGGCTGTCGGGAGCGGTGATCAGCGCGAGCCAGCTGCTGGATCTGGCGCCGGTGCTGGCGGGGGAGTTGGGGATCAGGGTGGAAGGGGGGTGAGGGCGGGGCGGCAAGTCCGAGCGGTACGGCGACCGTGTCGGGCGGGGTGGCCGAGGGGTGCAGCGGAGGCGGCGCCCGGCGTCACGGCACCCGCGGAAACCTCGCCTGCAGCGACCAGATCGCCGGGTTCTCCTCCAGGTCCTCGTGCAGATCGCACAGGTCGGCGACCAGATCGTGCAGGAAGTCCCGTGCTTCGCGGCGCAGTTCGGTGTGGGAGAAGGTGAGGGGCGGCTCCTCGGCCGGCTGCCAGTCGGCCTCGACGTCGACCCAGCCGAAGCGGCGCTCGAAGAGCAGGCGGTCGGTGGACTCGGTGAAGTCCAGCTCCGCGTGCTGGGGGCGGGAGGCGCGAGAGCCCGCCGGATCGCGGTCCAGTTGCTCGACGATGTCGCACAGTGCCCACGCGAAGTCGAGTACCGGCACCCATCCCCAGGCTGTGGAAAGCTCCCGGTCCGACTTGGTGTCGGCGAGATAGACGTCACCGCAGAACAGGTCGTGGCGCAGGGCGTGCACGTCCGCGCGGCGGTAGTCGGTCTGGGGCGGGTCCGGGAAGCGGTTGGAGAGGGCGTAGCCGATGTCGAGCACGTACGCGATGGTGTCACGCCTTTCGTAGGATCAAAGACGTGTCCCGTTTTGTTCCGGTCGTCCCAGCCGCCCTGCTGGCCCTCGCACTGACCGCGTGTGCGAGCGGCGGCTTCGAGGGCGGCACCCCCGGCAGCTCCGGCCTGCGCGATCCGTACTTCCCGAAGGCGGGCAACGGCGGCTACGACGTCACCCACTACGACCTGACCCTCGACTACACCCCCGGCAACCGCCACCTCACCGGCCGTACGACGATCACCGCCCGTGCGACACAGGACCTCTCCGCCTTCAACCTCGACCTGAGGGGACTGCGCGTCGAGAAGGTCACGGTCGACGGCACCACCGCCCGCTGGAACCGCGCGGGCCAGGAACTGACCGTCCGCCCCCAGGACGACCTCACCGAGGGCCGCACCTTCCGCGTGACGGTCCGCTACTCCGGCACCCCGGCCACCATCACCGACCCGGACAGCTCACGGGAGGGCTGGCTGCCCACGGAGGACGGCGCGCTGGCGCTGGGCCAGCCGATCGGCTCGACGGCCTGGTACCCCGGCAACCACCACCCCTCGGACAAGGCGGCGTACGACATCGAGGTGACCGTGCCGAAGGGCCTGCGGGCGGTGTCCAACGGCGAACTGAGGTCCGAGCGCACCACCGGCGGCCGTACGACCGCCACCTGGCACATGGGCCGGCCCATGGCGAGCTACCTCACCACCCTCGCCGTCGGCCGCTACGACATCAGCCGCACGAAAACCCCGGACGGGCTGCCCGTGTACACCGCCGTCGACCCGGCCGAGGCCGCCGGCAGCCGCGAGGTCCTGGCGCGGCTCCCCGAGGTCCTCGCCTGGGCGCAGGAGCGCTTCGGTCCGTACCCGTTCACCTCCACCGGCGCGATCGTCGACCGTCCCGGCGACGTCGCCTACGCCCTGGAGACCCAGACCCGTCCCGTCTTCCCCGGCGCCCCCGACGTCCCGCTGCTTGTCCACGAGCTCGCCCATCAGTGGTACGGCGACTCCGTCACGCCCAAGTCCTGGCGGGACATGTGGCTCAATGAGGGCTTCGCCACGTACGCGGAGTGGCTGTGGGCGGAGGACCACGGCGGTGACACCGCCCAGCGCACCTTCGACCAGCTCTACGCCGGCACCCGCTACACCACACCCGAGGAGAACGAGGCCGTCTGGTCCTTCCCGCCCGCGAATCCGCCCGGCGCCGCGCACATCTCCGGCAGCCCGGTGTACGACCGGGGCGCGATGGTCCTGCACAAGATCCGCCGGACGCTCGCCGACGACACCGCCTTCCGTGCCCTGCTCCGCGACTGGGCCACGGCCCACCGCCACGGCAACGCGAGCACGCAGGACTTCACGGAGTTCGTCGAGGAGCAGGCGCCGCAGAAGGATTTCGGCGGCGTCTGGGAGGAGTGGCTGTACGGGGAGGGGAAGCCGGACAGGCCGTGAGGCCGGGGCGCGCTCGACGCGATGGACGCTCGTCGCCGGCGGAGCGCTCTGCCGGGAGGGGTGGGCGGCACCCGGGACGGGCATGCCACGGGCCCCTCGACGCCTGCGTCGAGGGGCCCGGTGTTCAGGCTGCCGGGGTGGGCGTCGCTCAGACGTTCACGCCGAAGTCCTGGGCGATGCCGACCAGGCCCGAGGCGTAGCCCTGGCCCACGGCGCGGAACTTCCACTCCGCGCCGTTGCGGTAGAGCTCGCCGAAGACCATGGCGGTCTCGGTGGCGGCGTCCTCCGAGAGGTCGTAGCGGGCGATCTCGGTGCCGCCCGCCTGGTTGATGATGCGGATGTAGGCGTTGCGGACCTGGCCGAAGTTCTGCGTGCGGTTCTCCGCGTCGTAGATCGAGACCGGGAAGACGATCTTGTCGATGTCGGCGGGGAGACCGGCCAGGTTGACGTTGATCTGCTCGTCGTCGCCCTCGCCCTCGCCCGTGCGGTTGTCACCGGTGTGGACGATCGTCTGGTCCGGCGTCTGCTTGTTGTTGAAGAAGACGAAGTGCTGGTCCGAGAAGACCTTGCCCTGCGTGTTGACCGCGATCGCGGAGGCGTCGAGGTCGAAGTCGGTGCCGGTGGTGGTGCGGACGTCCCAGCCGAGGCCCACGGTGACGGCGGTCAGGCCCGGAGCCTCCTTGGTGAGCGAGACGTTGCCACCCTTGGACAGGCTTACAGCCATGGTCGGGAGTTCCTTCCCTCGAAGCGTGCGCTATGCGGTGCCGTTGCTGAAGCTACAGCTACCCCTATGAACGCCGCAGGTGGTGCCATGGGTTCCCCGCGCTTTACTTTCTTTACCCGGCTGCCGCGTCCGGTGGCGTTATTCGGGTGACTCCCACCCCGTTCAGGCGGGAACATGTCAGTCATGTCCGGTCGTCCGCACGTCATCCGTGGCTCCGTCCCGCTCCCCGAGGCCGAGCTCCAGTGGCGCTTCTCGCGCTCCTCCGGGCCCGGTGGCCAGCATGTCAACACCAGCGACACCAGCGTCGAGCTGCGGTTCGACCTGGCGGCCACCGAGGCCCTGCCCGAGGTGTGGAAGCGGCGTGCGCTGGAGCGGCTGGCAGGCCGGCTGGTCGACGGGGTCGTCACCGTACGTTCCTCCGAGCACCGCTCCCAGTGGCGCAACCGTGAGGCGGCGGCCGTGCGACTGGCCGCGCTCCTCGCCGAGGCCACCGCGCCCCCGCCCAGGCCGCGCAGGCCCACCCGTATCCCGCGCGGCATCAACGAACGCCGGCTCCGTGAGAAGAAGCAGCGGTCCGACACCAAGCGGGGGCGGTCCGGCCGCGACTGGCATTGACCGCCAATTGGCGTGGAGTTCGAAACGACGGGCGGTCGCGGCGTACGGCGAGTGGCGGCTATTGAACAATTGGTCAGCATGTACTGAACAAAAAATCAGCCGCCGCCGAGCCGTTCGGCCTCGGCGGCTCAACCCAGGTGCCGGTAGCGCCCCTTGAAGTACAGCAGCGGCCCGCCGTCCGCACTGGGCACCCGGGCCGTCAGCACCCGCCCGATCACCAGCGTGTGGTCACCGGCCGCCACCCGCTGCTCCGTCCTGCACTCCAGCGTGGCCAGCGCGCCGCCCACCAGGGGTGCCCCGGTCCTGTCGCCGCGCACGTACGGGATGTCCTCGAACAGCAGACGGTCGCTGATGCGGCCCTTCATCGCGAACCGGCCCGCGATGTGCCGTTGGCTCTCGGAGAGGACGGAGACCGCCCACTCGGGCTGCTCGGTGAGCAGGTCGTCCATGCGGGCGCCCTCGCGCAGGCTGACCATGACCAGGGGCGGGTCGAGGGAGATGGACATGAAGGCCGTCGCCGTCATGCCGACGTCCTCGCCGGCCGGCGCCCGCGGGTCGTCGGGGTCGAGCGCCGGCTCGCGCGCGGTCACCAGGACCACCCCTGCGGCCAGCCGGGACATCGCGGCACGGAACTCGTCGTCGGTCACCCCCACAGCATGCCCAACGGCCGAGGCCGCGGACGGCTGGGCGGGAACGGTGAGGGGCGGAACGGCTGCGTGTGTGTTCGGCACACCCGAAACGCTAATCTCCGGTGTGCGCGCTCCGCATCGGACCTCGGCCCGAAGGTGGACCTAGGACCTGCGGCGGACGGTCATGGGCACACGATGGACACTCGCACAAATCTTGCGTTCGTTAAACGCACGTGAAAAACGCAGAAACTCCACTCAATTGTTCATCTTCTACTGTGACTTGAGTCACAGGGGGCATTAATTGTTGACCCTGTGTACCGAGTGGGCAGCGCGCTGTGATTCAGTGGCGGGAAGCTGTACTGGAAGCTGTAAGGGCACCACTCAGAAAAGGGCGCCGAAGCGAACCCTTGAATCGCCGCGAGGACTCGGGGGGAGGGCGAGCATGGAGACCGAGTCGGAGCCGTACGTCCGCCTTGCGTCCCTGCGACAACTGCACCAGGTCATGGCCGACATGAACACGGCCCGCAGCCTGGCGGACACCTTGCAGACGGTCGCGAACGGGGTCGTCAGCGCCCTCGGCTACGAGCTGGCGTGCGTCAACCTCGTACGCCCGGACGGCGATCTCGTCGTCGCCGCCTTCTCCGGCAACCCCGCCGCCGAGGCCCTGATCACCGGCCGGGTCGGCTCCCGGGAGTCCTGGGAGCGCCGGCTGAACATGGGCGAGCAGTGGGGCGACCTCGTCTTCATACCGCACACCGAGGGCTGGGTCCTCGACGACGACGACGTTCCGCAGTGGTACACCGAGGGGCCCGCGCCGCGCTTCGAGGACGAGTGGCACCCCTCCGACCGCCTCTTCGCGCCGATGTACGCGCCGGGCGCCCAGGGCGGCGCCGCCTCCGGCGAACTGGTCGGCGTCCTGTCCGTGGACCGGCCGCGCAACGGCCGCCGTCCCGGCGCATGGGGCCGTGAGGCGCTCCAGATGTACGCCTTCCAGGCCGCCATCGCCATCAGCAACGCGCGTCTACGTGCGAATATGCAGCGCGCGCTGGTCCGCCTGGAGCGCGAGCAGCAGGCCCTGCGGGCGAGCGAGGAGAGCTTCCGGCAGGCGTTCGAGTACGCGCCCTCCGGCATGGCCATCGCCGAGATGGGCGGTGACCAGCACGGCCGCATACTGCGCACCAACGACGCCCTGTGCAGGCTCCTGGGCCGCCCGGCCTCCGCGATGCGCCGCTACTCCTTCTCCGACCTCGTCCACCCCGAGGACATAGGCACGCTCCTGCGCACCTCCGCCGAGGGCGGCCGGGCCGAGCTGCGCCTCGGCCGCCGGGACGGCACCTACGTCTGGGTCAGCCTGCGCAACTCCGTCGTCGCCGACGCCGCCGACGGCCCCCGCTTCCTGCTCACCCACGTCGAGGACATCGAGGAGCGCAAGCGCCGCGAGCTCCAGCTCGCCCACCGCGCCTCCCACGACTCCCTCACCGGCCTGCCGAACTCCGCCGAGCTGCGCTCCCGGCTCGCGGCCCGGCTCTGCCAGCGCCCGCAGACGGGGTACCACGGCGCCTTCGAGTCGCAGGACGCGGCCTTCGGCCGTCCCGTCCACGACGCCGGCGGGCACGGCTTCGACTTCGTGCCGGCCGGCAAGGACACGTACGACGTCTACGACCACCATGTGCACACCGTCGCCCCCGAGGGTGAACACGACGACGGCACCAAGGGGCTCGCGGTGCTCTTCTGCGACCTCGACGGCTTCAAGTCGATCAACGACCGGTTCGGTCACAACGCGGGCGACGCCGTGCTGATCGAGGTCGCCCGGCGGCTGAGCAACGGCGTCCGGGACGGCGACACGGTCGCCCGGCTCGGCGGCGACGAGTTCGTGATCCTCGCCGACGGGCTCGGCCGGGCGGACGCCCAGGACCTCGCCGTACGGCTGCGCAACGAGATCATCCAGCCGATCCGGGCCGAGGGCCGGGCCGTCCGGGTCGGGGCCAGTTTCGGCATCGGCTGGGCGCACTGCGGCATGACGGCGGACGAGGTGCTCAAGTCCGCGGACGAGCGGATGTACGTCGAGAAACGATCTCGTCCCAGACAGCACCGGCGTGCGGGATGATCAGCAGGTCGACGGGGTGATGCGACCCGGGTCACCCGTTTGGGCCACCGGAAGCGGGTAGGCTCGCCATTCTCACCACACGTACCGCATCCGTTCCGCACCTGTTGAGGAGTACCAAGGGATGACGCCCGGCAACAACGGCGCGAGCACGCCCGAGGACGACGACCCGTTCGGCTACCTGTACGCCGACGGTCAGGCCAACGGCGCCCAGCCCCCGTCCGGCGGCTACGGCTACCCGAACTCGGTCAGCAGGGTGCGTACGGTCGGCGAGCGGCCCTACGGTCAGCAGGCCTACGGCCAGCCGAACGTGCCGCCGCAGCAGCAGGGCACCTACGGCCGGCCGAACGCGCACTACGCCGCACCCGAGACGTTCCCCGGCGGCGCGCCGACCACCCAGTCGCCGATGCCCGGCCACGGCCCGGGCGGCGGCGGCCGCGGCCGCGGGCCCAACACCAAGGGCCTGCTGATCGGCGCGATCGCGGTGGTCGCCGCGGTCGTCATCGGCATCGGCGTGGCCATGCTGGGCGGCGACGACGACAAGAAGGCCGGCGACCAGCCGTCCCCCACCCCGACCGCCGAGCAGAGCGCCGAGCCGACTCCGTCGGGCGAGAGCAGCGCGGACAGCGGGGCCGACCTGCCGGCGATCGACGCCAAGGCGCTTCAGCTCGGCGGCGGCGCCACCACCGCGTCCGACATCGAAGGCGCCAGGGCGGACGGTGGTGTCTACGTGACCGGCTTCAACGCCGTCGGCGCCTCGGCCACCTGGACGGTCAACGGCATCCCCGAGTCCGGCAAGTACACCCTGTTCGTCGGCTACGGCGTGCCCGGCAAGGACGCCAACGCCACCCTGACGATCAACGGCACGGCCCAGACCCGGCCCTTGAACATGGCCAACTTCGCGAAGGCTCCCGAGGGGGCCTACGAAAAGGGCTGGACCGAGACGTGGGGGAACGTCCAGTTGAACAAGGGGACCAACACGATCAAGCTTTCGTGTGAGGCCGGCAACTCGTGCGATGCCAACATCGACCAGTTGCGGCTCGTCGCAGGGTGGAAGTGACGGGCGGCCACGGCGAGCGTGGCCGCCCGTGCGACCAGGTGCGGCCACCCTCCAGGTGCGGGCAGTAGCCCCCCGGTAGGTGCTTACGCTGCGGCCTCGTGCCCTGTCACCGCGACCCGCCCCAGCAGTTCCTCGTAGGCCCGCCGGTCGAACTCGCCTGCGACCGGGGCCCGCACCGTGGCTGTCGCCAGGGCGACCGCGCGGGTCAGGCGCTCGGGCCACGGCAGGCGTTCCACCAGTCCGGCCAGCAGGCCCGCCGTGACGGAGTCCCCGGCTCCGGTCGGGTTGCCGTGGATCCGGGTGGGCGGGGTGGCGTGCCAGGTGCCCTCCGGGGTGGCCGCCAGCAGGCCCTCCGGGCCCAGCGAGGCGACGACCGCGTGGGCGCCGCGCCGGCGGGCGGCGTGCGCGGCGCGCAACGGCTCGTGCGTGCCGGTGAGTTCGGCCAGTTCGGCGCTGTTGGGTTTGACGACGTCGGGCCGGGCGGCGACCCCGCGGCGCAGCGGCTCGCCGCTGGTGTCCAGCAGCACCGGTACGCCGGCCGCGCGGGCGGCGCGTATCAGGCCCGTGTACGCGCCCACCGGTACCCCCGGCGGCAGGCTGCCGCACAGGGCGACCGCCGAGGCCGGCGCGAGCAACTCCTCGTAGGCATCCTGGAAGGCGGACCACTCGGGCGGTGCGATGACCGGGCCGGGTTCGTTGAGCTGGGTCGTGTCGCCGGTGCGCTCGTCGACCACGGCTATCGTGCGCCGGGTCGCGCCGCCGATCGGCACCAGCGCGTCGACCACGCCGGGCGTGGCGGCGAGCCGGTCCTGGACCATCCGTCCGGTACCGCCGCCGGCGAACCCGGTGACCGTCACCTCGTGCCCGAGGGCCGCCAGCACCCGGGCCACGTTGACGCCCTTGCCGCCGGGGCGTTCGCTCACCTCGGAGACGCGGTGGGTGGCGTGGGGCCGCAGGGACCGTACGCGGTAGGTGATGTCGAGAGCGGTGTTCAGCGTGACCGTGAGGATCACCCGTGCCGACCTCCCCCGAGGATGCGTTTCTCGCTTTCCGGAGGGTCGATCATGCCAAAGAGACGGCGGGCCGCCCAGCCCCCGGGTCGCCCGCCGTCCGGCTACTGGCGGAACATTCAGTCCAGTTGGGGACCGACCACCCATTCTCCCCGGCGCATCACGCCCTTGAGGTCGAAGTCCGCGTCCAGGACCACCAGGTCGGCGTCCTTGCCGGGCTCCAGGGAACCGATCCGGTCGTCCATGCCGAGCAGCCGTGCCGGGTTGGCGGACAGGGCCTTGACGACGTCCTCGACCGGAATGCGGTCGACGGTCACCGCCCGCTTGAACGCGCGGTCCAGGGTGAGCGTGGAGCCGGCGATCGAGCCGCCCTCCACCAGCCGGGCCACGCCCTCGCTGACCTCGACCTCGAGCGGGCCGAGCATGTAACGGCCGTCGCCGAAACCGGCCGCGTCCATGGCGTCCGTGATGAACGTGACCCGCTCGGCGCCCGCGTGACGGAACGCCAGCTCCAGGGCGGCCGGGTGCAGATGCGTACCGTCGTTGATCAGCTCGACGGTGACGCGCTCGTCCTGGAGGAGGGCGGCGATCGGGCCGGGGGCGCGGTGGCCGAGCGCGGGCATCGCGTTGAAGAGGTGCGTGGCGACCGTCGCGCCCGCGTCGATCGCCTCGACCGTCTGCTCGTAGCTCGCGTCCGTGTGGCCGACCGCCGCGATCACGCCGTGCTCCACCAGCAGCCGTACCGAGTCGAGGCCGCCCGGCAGTTCGGTGGCCAGCGTCAGCATCCTGGCCTGGCCGCGGGCCGCGTCGATCAGCTTGCGCACGTCCGCCGGCTGCGGGTCGCGCAGCAGTTCCTCCGAGTGGGCGCCCTTGCGGCACGGGGAGATGAACGGGCCCTCGAAGTGGATGCCGGCGATCTCCCCCTGCTCGGCCAGCTCGGACAGCAGTCCGGCGCGGTGGGTGAGGAAGTCCATGTCGCCGGTGACCGTGGAGGCGACCAGCGTCGTCGTGCCGTGCAGGCGGTGGGTGCGGATGCCCTTGAGGACCTCGTCGACGGTGCCGGAGGTGAAGGAGGCCCCGCCGCCTCCGTGGTTGTGGATGTCCACGAAGCCGGGGACGATCCAGTGGCCGGTGAGGTCGACCCCCTGGACGCCGGGTGCGGAGGTGGCGGCCACACGGGTGCCCTCTACGGCCACGCGGCCGTTCTCGACGGTTCCGGTGGGGAGGACCACGTGGGCGCCGGTCAGCACCAGGGGTGCTCCGGCCGTCGCGGGCCGCGGGTGCGTGGTGGCTGGTCGCGCAGTTCCCCGCGCCCCTGTGGGGGTTGCCATCAGGGCGTTGCCTCCTTGCGGTCGGTTCGGTCGATGAGATCCCAGGCCAGGAGTCCGGCACCGAGGCAGCCGGCCGTGTCCCCGAGGGCCGCGGGGAGGATCGTCGGCAGCTTCTGGAAGGTGACGCGCTGCTGGACCGCGTCGCGCAGTGGTGTGAACAAGGTTTCCCCCGCCTCCGCGAGCCCGCCACCGATGACGAGGGTGCGCGGGTCCAGCAGGGTGAGGGCGGTGACCAGGCCGTCGGCCAGGGCGTCGACGGCCTGCTGCCAGACCTCCACGGCGCGGGCGTCGCCGGACTCGACCGCCTTCGCGCAGTCCGCCGCGTCCGCCTGGGCGTCGCCGGTCGCCGTGGCCCACGCCTCGCTGACCGCCGACGCGGACGCGAACCGTTCCAGGCAGCCGCGCTGGCCGCACGGGCAGGGCGTCCCGCCGGGACGTACGACGACATGGCCGATCTCGCCCGCGAAGCCGTGCGCGCCCGACTCCACCCGGCCGTCGATGCTGATCGCGCCCGCTATCCCGGTGCCCAGCGCGACGAACAGGAAGCGGTCGGCTCCCCGGCCCGCGCCGATCCGGCCCTCCGCGAGTCCGCCGGTGCGCACGTCGTGGCCGAGGGCGACCGGGAGGCCGCCGAGCCGCTCGGTGAGCAGCGCGCGCAGGGGCACGTCACGCCAGCCGAGGTTGGCCGCGTAGGCGGCGATGCCCCGCTGTGCGTCGACGATGCCGGGGACGGCGACTCCGGCGGCGGACGCGGGGGCGCCGAGGTGCCGGTCGCCGTGGGCGCGCAGCTCGGCGGCGAAGTCGAGGATGCCGTCGACGACCGCCTGGGGTCCGTGTTCGCGGCCGGTCGCGCGGCGTGCCTGGTGCAGCAGGGCGCCGTCCGCCCCGACCAGGGCGGCCTTCATCGCGGTGCCGCCCACATCGAGGGCGATGACGTGTCTCACGGGGGACAGTGTGGCCCGTACACCCGGAAGAGGTCTAGTCCACTTGCGTGGTGTAGACCTTAATCCGTAATCCGGACGACATGAACGACGTATGGACAGGGTGGGCCACAGCGTGCAGCGGCGGCGCAGTAAAGGAATGATCGCGGTGATGTCCGCACTGGGCATGACGGCGGTCCTGGGCGGCTGCGGCCTCACCGGAGGTTCCGACGACGTCACGCTCAGACTGGTGGCCGCGGACTACGGCGACAGCGCGGCGAACAGCTCCAAGAAGTACTGGGCGAAGCTGGCCGACGCCTACGAGGCCGACCATCCCGGCGTCCAGGTCGAGGTCAGCGTGTACTCCTGGAGCGACGTCGACCGTGAGGTCAAGGAGATGGTCGACGCCGGGAAGGCGCCCGACATGGCGCAGATCGGGGCGTACGCCGACTACGCGGCCGACGATCTGCTCTACACCGCGGACGACCTGCTCTCCATACCCGTCCAGGCCGGGTTCTCCTCGGCGCTCGCGAGGGCGGGACAGGTCAACGGGGTGCAGTACGGCATGCCGTTCGCCGCATCCACCCGGCTGCTCTTCTACAACAAGGAGCTCTTCGACGAGGCCGGTCTCTCCGCGCCGGCCACCTGGGCGGAGCTGGCCGACGCCGCCGAGGCGCTGGAGGCGGACGGCGTGAAGTACCCGTACGCCCTGCCGCTCGGCTCGGAGGAGGCGCAGGCCGAGACCATGCAGTGGCTGCTCAGCGGGGGCGGCGGCTACGACGACGCGGTCGGCAGGTACACCATCGACTCCCCGGAGAACGTCGCGACCTTCACCTGGCTGCGCGACGAGCTGGTCGGCGAGGGGCTCACCGGGCCGGTCGCCCCCGGCAAGCTGGACCGGGCCGACGCCTTCGCCGCCTTCGCCAAGGGCGAGGTCGGCATGCTGAACGGGCATCCGTCCCTGATGAAGATGGCCGAGAAGCAGGGCGTGGAGTACGGCATGGTGCCGATGCCCGGCGTGAACGGCGAGTCCAAGGCCACCATGGGGGTCGCCGACTGGATGCTCGCCTTCAAGCAGAACGGCCACAAGGAGCAGGTCGGCGAGTTCCTCGACTTCGTGTACACCGAGCAGAACGTCCTCGACTTCTCCCGAGAGTACGACCTGCTGCCGGTCACCAACTCCGCCTCCGACGCGATGAGCGGGGCGCCGCAGGACCGGGACCTCAAGCCCTTCCTCGACGAACTCGCCCTCGCCGAGATCTATCCCGTGGGCAAGACGTCGTGGGCGTCGGTCAGCGCGGAGGTCAAGAAGCGGATCGGCTCCGCCGTGGCACCGGGCGGCAGCCCCGCGGCGATCCTGGGCCGGCTCCAGTCGACGGCCACGACGGCGGAGAGCTCGACGGCCGGCTAGGACCCGTCGTCGGCGGCGTGATCCGAACGACAGCCCCAGGGCCGGACCGGCCGGGGCCGGGCCCGATGTCGGTGGGGGCGGCTACCGTGCGGAGCATGGACCAGCAGCAGCTCGCCCGACGGGAACAGGACGTCCTCGCCCTGGAGCGCCGTGGCTTCTCCGGCCCCGGCGCCAAGGAGCGCGCGATACGCGAGGAGCTGGGCCTGGCCCCGGTCCGCTACTACCAGCTGCTCAACGCCCTGCTCGACGACCCGCGGGCACTGGCGCACGACCCGGTGACGGTCAACCGCCTGCGGCGGATACGAAAGCGGCGACGGGCGGAGCGGTAGCGCCGGTCCGGCGGGGCCGCCGGACCGGCGTCAGGATCGATAGGGTCGCCGTATGGGCAGCCACGAGACCGAAACCGGCAAGACTCTCCCCACGCCCGCCACCTCCGCCGGGCGGGCCGGGCTCGACGCGATCCTCGCGAGGCCCGGCAAGGCGGTGATCGCGCTCGACTTCGACGGGACGCTCGCCCCGATCGTGCCCGACCCCGAGCAGGCCCGCGCCCACCCGGACGCCGTACCGGCGCTCGCCGCCCTCGCCCCGGAGGTGGCCGCCGTCGCGGTGATCACCGGGCGCCCGGCCGACGTCGCCGTACGCCACGGCGGGTTCGCGCGCGTCGCCGGTCTGGAGCACCTCGTCGTCCTCGGCCACTACGGCGCCGAACGCTGGGACGCGGTCAGCGGCGAGGTCAGCGCACCGGCCCCGCACCCCGGCGTCGCCGCCGTCCGTGCCGAGCTGCCGGGTCTGCTCGGCCGCGAAGGCGGCGGGCCGGGCACGTGGATCGAGGACAAGAGCCGCGCGATCGCCGTCCACACCCGCCGCGCCGGCGACCCGCAGGCCGCGTTCGAGGCCCTGCGCGAACCCCTGACGGACCTCGCCGCCCGGCACGGACTGATCGTCGAGCCCGGCCGCATGGTCCTGGAACTGCGCCCACCCGGCATGGACAAGGGCGTGGCCCTCCTCGACTTCCTCCGGGAACTGGGCGCCGAGTCCGTCCTCTACGCGGGCGACGACCTCGGCGACCTCCCCGCGTACGCCGCGGTCGGCACCCTCCGCGCGGAGGGCACGCCGGGGCTGCTGGTGTGCAGCGGCAGCGACGAGGTGACGGAGCTGCGGGAGCGTGCCGACCTGGTGGTCGCCGGCCCGGAGGGCGTCGTCAAACTGCTCGCGGGCCTCGCGGCTCAGCTTCGGGGCTGAGCGCGCAGGGCGGTCAGCTGGTCGAGGAACCACTGGGCCGGGGGGAGGGCGGTGGCGGCGGCCGCCAGCCGCTTCGTCCGCTCGGCGCGTTCCCCGGCCCGCATGGTCAGCGCCTCGTGCAGCGCCCCGGCCGTGCCGGTGATGTCGTACGGGTTCACCCCGAGCGCGTCCTCGCGCAGCTCCTCGTACGCCCCCGCCTCCCGGGACAGCACCAGCGCGCAGCCCTCGTCGGACACCACCGGCACCTCCTTGGCGACCAGGTTCATGCCGTCGCGGATCGGGTTGACCAGGGCCACGTCCGCGAGCCGGTAGGCGGCGAGCGAGCGGGCGAAGTCGTCCTTCACGTGCAGCACGACCGGCGTCCAGCCCGGCGTCCCGTACCGCTCGTTGATCTCCTCGGCCACCCGCCGCACCTCGGCCGTGTAGTGGCGGTACACGGCGAGGTCCTGCCGCGAGGGGTAGGCGAAGGCGACGTGAACCACCCGTTCGCGCCACTCGGGGCGGTCGTCGAGCAGCTGCCGGTAGGCCAGCAGTCCGCGCACGATGTTCTTGGACAGCTCGGTCCGGTCGACGCGGACGATCGTCCTGCGGCCCTCGCCGATCTCCGCCCGCAGCGCGGCCATCCGCTCCTCGACGTCGGCCTCGTGGGCGCGCCCGCGCAGGAAGCCGGCGTCGGCCCCGAGCCCGTGCACGCCGACCCGTGTGTCGCCGAGTCCTCCGGCGAACGTCTCGCAGCAGGCCGTGAAGGCGTCCGCCCACCGCCGGGTGAGGAACCCGAGCCGGTCCGCGCCGAGCATCCCCCGCAGCACCTGTCCCGCGATGTCGTCCGGCAGCATCCGGAAGTACTCCGGCGGCGCCCACGGCGTGTGCGAGAAGTGGGCGATCCGCAGGTCCGGACGCAGTTCGCGCAGCATCCCCGGCACCAGGGTCAGGTGGTAGTCCTGCACCAGCACCGCCGCGCCCCGCGCCGCCTCCTGGGCCAGCGCCTCGGCGAACGAACGGTTGTACGCCTCGTACGCCGCCCACTGCCGCCGGAACTCCGCGTCGAAGACCGGCTCCAGCGGCGTCTGGTACAGCATGTGGTGCACGAACCACAGCACGGAGTTGGCGATGCCGTTGTACGCGTCGGCGTGCACGCCGGCCGCGATGTCCAGCATCCGCACACCGGACTCGCCCACGCCGCGCCGCACCGCCTCGCGGTCGCCGTCGCCGAGGGCGGAGCACACCCACAGCGCGCCGGCGTCGGGGCCGATCGAGGAGAGGCCGGAGACGAGTCCGCCGCCACCACGCCTGGCGTGCAGCGAGCCGTCGTCACGCACCTCGTACGAGACCGGGCCCCGGTTGGAGGCCACCAGTACCTGCGCAGGACCGTACGTCGAAGCCATACGCCTCAACCTAGCCCTCTCCTGATCCGCTCAAACGTACGGTTCGAGACCGAAAGGCGGCCGTATACAGCCGTACGCTGGCGTACCCAGCGCTCAGGCCACTTTCCGGGCCGCGTACTCCGCGATCTCCACCATCGGCGGGCGTTCCTCCGTGTCCAGCGAGTACGTCCGCGGCTCGAACCCGTCCTCCACCCGTTCGAACTGGGTGAGGCACGGGCGGACGAGGTGGCCGCGGGCCAGCCGGAGCTGGGCCGTGCGGTAGATCGCCGCCGCCATCCGGCCGAGCGCCTGCCCGTCCTGGTGACGGTGCTTGCGCACGCCGACGTCCACCTGGGCGAGGGCGTCCAGCCCGACCAGATGCAGGGAGTCCACCAGCATGCCCAGCTCCACGCCGTACCCGACCGGGAACGGCAGCTGCTCCAGCAGCGAGCGCCGGGCCGCGTACTCACCGCCGAGCGGCTGCACGAAGCCGGCCAGCTGCGGCCAGTGCAGGTTCAGCAGCGGGCGTGCCACCAGCTCGGTCACCCGGCCGCCCTGCCCGGCCGCGTCGCCCAGGGGCCGGTCGTACATCCCCTTGACGAGGGCGATGTCCGGGTCGGTCAGGAGCGGTCCGACGATGCCCGTGACGAAGTCCGAGGAGAACTCCCTCAGGTCGGCGTCGATGAAGCAGACGATGTCGCCGCGGGTGACGAGCAGCGAGCGCCACAGCACCTCGCCCTTGCCGGGGACGGGCGCCACGCGCGTGAGTATCCCGTCGCGGTGTTCCACCCGGGCGCCCGCCGCGGCGGCCACCTCGGAGGTGCGGTCGGTGGATCCGGAGTCGACCACCACGATCTCGTCGACCAGCGGAACCCGCTCCACGAGGTCGTGCCGGATCGCGGCGACGATGTCGCCGACCGTCTCCTCCTCGTCCAGCGCGGGCAGCACGACACTGATCGTCTGGCCCGTGTTGTGCTTCGCGGCAAGGAGCGTGTGGAGCGGGCGGTCGGCCAGCGACCAGGAGCGGGTGGTCAGCCAGCGCTCGACTTCCTCCAGCACGGTCCGGTGCTCCTCTGCGTTTCGTGATCCATCTCGCGGTTCGGACGACTATCTCAACCGTCCTGGCCTTCGGTTACAGTCTTGAACAACGCTGGTGACCGTCGCATGTCGGGGGTCGTCGGCGCGCACCACGGCACGACAACCACATACAGCTCATCCAGAGGGGCAGAGGGAAACGGCCCGCTGAAGCCCCGGCAACCCTCCAGTCGGTTCTCGTAGATCGTTCTCGATCGTTCCGCGAGGCTCACGGCTAGGGAAGGTGCCAATTCCGTCTCACGGCGAGATGCGTCGTGAGGAAGATGAGGAGAAAGGGCCTCGCCTCACATGGCTGTGCAGACTGTCGCAAGCAGCACCAGCAATCCCACCGTCGACCTCGGTCCCGCCGCGGCGCTGTCCTGCCGCGAATGCGGCCACCGCGTCCCGCTCGGCCCGGTCTTCGCGTGCGAGGAGTGTTTCGGCCCGCTGGAGATCGCCTACGACTTCTCCGCGTACGACGCGGAGGAGCTCCGCAAGCGCGTCGAGGCGGGCCCGTCGAGCATCTGGCGTTACGCGCCGCTGCTGCCGGTCCCCGCCGACGTGGCCGGCAAGCCGAACCTGAACCCCGGCTGGACCCAGCTGGTCCAGGCCGACCGCCTGGCCCGTGAAATCGGCGTCGAGCCCGGCAGGCTGTTCGTCAAGGACGACTCCGGCAACCCGACCCACTCCTTCAAGGACCGGGTGGTCGCCCAGGCCCTGGAGGCCGCGCGGGCCTTCGGCTTCACCACCCTGTCCTGCTCCTCCACCGGCAACCTCGCCGGTGCCGTCGGCGCCGCCGCCGCCCGGGCCGGCTTCCGCTCCTGCGTGTTCATCCCGCACGACCTGGAGCAGGGCAAGGTCGTCATGGCCGCGGTCTACGGCGGCGAACTCGTCGGCATCGAGGGCAACTACGACGACGTGAACCGCTTCTGCTCCGAGCTGATCGGCGATCCGGCGGGCGAGGGCTGGGGCTTCGTCAACGTCAACCTGCGGCCGTACTACGCGGAGGGGTCCAAGACCCTGGCGTACGAGATCTGCGAGCAGCTCGGCTGGCGCCTGCCCGACCAGATCGTGGTGCCGATCGCGTCCGGCTCCCAGCTGACGAAGATCGACAAGGGGCTGCAGGAGCTGATCAAGCTCGGTCTCGTCGAGGACGGGCCGTACAAGATCTTCGGGGCGCAGGCCGAGGGCTGCTCGCCGGTGTCGACCGCGTTCAAGGCGGGGCACGACGTCGTACGGCCGCAGAAGCCGAACACCATCGCCAAGTCGCTGGCCATCGGCAACCCGGCCGACGGGCCGTACGTGCTGGACATCGCGCGGCGTACCGGCGGTGCGGTGGAGGACGTGACGGACGCTCAGGTCGTGGACGCGATCAAGCTGCTCGCGCGGACCGAGGGGATCTTCGCGGAGACCGCGGGCGGGGTGACCGTCGGGGTCACGCGCAAGCTGGTCGGGAACGGGGCGCTGGACCCGTCGCTCACCACCGTCGTGCTCAACACCGGTGACGGTCTGAAGACTCTGGACGCGGTGGCGGGTACGGGACTCACGGCGACGATCCGGCCCAGCCTCGACTCGTTCCGCGAGGCCGGTCTCGCGTAAGAGAGCTTTGTACGTCGCCTGCGGGCCGCCGGTGGGGGCCGGTCGCGCCCACCGGCGGCAGCCGCACATTCAGCACAGCCTCGCGCCCCCTGGGGCGTCACCCTGACCGGAGGTCCAACGTGAGCGTCACTGTCCGTATCCCGACCATCCTGCGCACCTACACCGGCGGCCAGGCCGAAGTCACCGCCGACGGGGCGACCCTCGCCGAGGTGATCGACGACCTGGAGAAGAACCACACCGGCATCGCCGCCCGGGTCCTGGACGACCAGGGCAAGCTGCGCCGGTTCGTCAACGTCTACGTCAACGACGACGACGTCCGCTTCGAGCAGGGGCTGGAGACGGCGACCCCGGACGGCGCCGGCGTGTCCATCATTCCGGCGGTCGCCGGAGGCTGAACCGGCCGCCGGAACCGCCCGCGCATTACCGTGAGTAACCCCGGTTACTCAATGTTCATCGAATTGCCCCCTCCGTGAGAGAAGCGGAGGGGGCAATTCAGTGTGGTTGAGCGCGGTAGAGTTGGGGAACGCGTCGCGACGCGACATGCCGGACGCATATGAGTTCCGGCTCCGGTGCGATGAGAAGTAGCCAAAGTGTGTGGCTCTTTTGCGCCTTTCGCTCCTTTTGTGGAGCCCGACTTGCCCAGAATTCGGGCAGATTATCCCTAAATTGCCGACCGCCTGCGCCCAGATTTCTCGTCCGATTGACCTGTTGCAGACGGCAGTTGGACAGATACATTCAGCCGCGGTCGACGCGTTCCGGCGCACGCCCCCGGTGAACAGGGGGCGAGGTCTGACCCGGATCCGCGAAGTGTGGATCTGTGCAAGGGCCAGTAATAGGGGAGTTAGGCATGGCTCAGGGCACCGTCAAGTGGTTCAACGCGGAGAAGGGGTACGGCTTCATCGCGGTCGACGGTGGTGCGGACGTCTTCGTCCACTACAGCGCGATCCAGATGGACGGCTACCGGACCCTCGAAGAGGGCCAGCGGGTCGAGTTCGAGATCTCGCAGGGCCAGAAGGGCCCGCAGGCCGACATGGTTCGCGTCACCGCTTAAGCGCGCGACCACCGAATGTGACGTTTCTGTCCGACAGGGCCCGTACCTCTCCGGAGGGGCGGGCCCTTCGGCATGCGCCCCGTGCCCGCCCGGTGCCCGCCGTGGCGCCTGCCCGGCTTGCCCGTCCGGGGGCGCCCCGCGCCGCGTCCGGTGTTCGCGGGTGGCGGAGCCCCCGCCCGGATCCGGGGGAGGCGCTTGCACTCGGCAGGGGCGAGTGCTAATCATTGCGTTAGCACTCTGAAGGTGAGAGTGACAAAGAAGGACCGGGTCGGTGAGGCCGCAGGCCGGGTGGGGCAAGGAACCACGAGGCAGGCGAGCCGTCCGTCGCGGGCGCGGGCGCGGTCCGAAGGAATCACCCCCAGTCCTGGAGGGACCACTTCACATGGCCAAGATCATCGCGTTCGACGAGGAGGCGCGGCGCGGCCTCGAGCGCGGCATGAACCAGCTCGCGGACGCCGTGAAGGTGACGCTCGGCCCCAAGGGCCGCAACGTCGTCCTCGAGAAGAAGTGGGGCGCCCCCACGATCACCAACGATGGTGTCTCCATCGCCAAGGAGATCGAGCTCGAGGACCCGTACGAGAAGATCGGCGCCGAGCTGGTCAAGGAAGTCGCCAAGAAGACGGACGACGTCGCCGGCGACGGTACGACCACCGCCACCGTCCTCGCCCAGGCGCTCGTCCGTGAGGGCCTGCGCAACGTGGCCGCCGGTGCCAACCCGATGGCCCTCAAGCGCGGTATCGAGAAGGCCGTCGAGGCCGTCTCCGGCGCGCTGCTCGACCAGGCCAAGGAGGTCGAGACCAAGGAGCAGATCGCCTCCACGGCCTCCATCTCCGCCGCCGACACCCAGATCGGCGAGCTCATCGCCGAGGCCATGGACAAGGTCGGCAAGGAAGGCGTCATCACCGTCGAGGAGTCCCAGACCTTCGGTCTGGAGCTGGAGCTCACCGAGGGTATGCGCTTCGACAAGGGCTACATCTCGGCGTACTTCGCCACGGACATGGAGCGCATGGAGGCGTCGCTCGAGGACCCCTACATCCTCATCGCCAACTCCAAGATCTCCAACGTCAAGGACCTGCTCCCGCTCCTGGAGAAGGTCATGCAGTCGGGCAAGCCGCTGCTGATCATCGCCGAGGACGTCGAGGGCGAGGCCCTGTCGACCCTGGTCGTCAACAAGATCCGTGGCACCTTCAAGTCCGTCGCCGTCAAGGCCCCGGGCTTCGGTGACCGCCGCAAGGCCATGCTCGGCGACATCGCCATCCTCACGGGCGG
The DNA here is from genome assembly GCF_043204795.1 of Streptomyces sp. NPDC047706. NCBI lineage: Bacteria > Bacillati > Actinomycetota > Actinomycetes > Kitasatosporales > Streptomycetaceae > Streptomyces > Streptomyces sp. NPDC047706. The sequence continues at coordinate 46,890 of NZ_JBIDCW010000012.1, forward strand.
CGAGGTCATCTCCGAGGAGGTCGGCCTCAAGCTGGAGAACGCGACCCTGGACCTCCTGGGCCGCGCCCGCAAGGTCGTCATCACCAAGGACGAGACCACCATCGTCGACGGTGCCGGCTCCGCCGACCAGGTCGCGGGCCGCGTCAACCAGATCCGTGCCGAGATCGAGAACAGCGACTCGGACTACGACCGCGAGAAGCTCCAGGAGCGCCTGGCGAAGCTGGCCGGCGGCGTGGCCGTCATCAAGGCCGGTGCCGCCACCGAGGTCGAGCTCAAGGAGCGCAAGCACCGCATCGAGGACGCCGTCCGCAACGCGAAGGCGGCCGTCGAGGAGGGCATCGTCGCCGGTGGTGGCGTGGCCCTGCTCCAGGCCTCCCAGGTGTTCGAGAAGCTGGAGCTCGACGGTGACGAGGCGACCGGCGCCAACGCCGTGAAGCTCGCGCTGGAGGCCCCGCTGAAGCAGATCGCCGTCAACGGTGGTCTCGAGGGTGGCGTCGTCGTCGAGAAGGTGCGCAACCTGACGGTCGGCCACGGTCTGAACGCCGCGACCGGCGAGTACGTCGACATGATCGCCGAGGGCATCATCGACCCGGCGAAGGTGACCCGCTCTGCCCTGCAGAACGCCGCCTCCATCGCCGCGCTCTTCCTCACCACCGAGGCCGTCATCGCCGACAAGCCGGAGAAGGCCGCGGCCCCGGCCGGCGGCGGCATGCCGGGCGGTGACATGGACTTCTGATCCCTGCGAGGATCGGACCCGTCCGCAAGTACCGAGGGCGGCACTCCCTGGAGACAGGGGGTGCCGCCCTCGGGCGTTTCACACCCCGGGGCGTGGTGCGAGGCGACGGCGGGCTGACCGGTGTGGTTCGGGCCCGCGGCCGGGTCGGCGCCCAGGTACGCCCAGGCAGCGCAACGGCAGCCGCACCGCCCGCCCACCCGCCGCGCAGGGCGTGCCGGTGACGCCGCGGGCCGTGGCCGAACCCGGCCCGCCTCAGCGCCGCGACCGCCGCCCGCCCGGCCGGCCGGTGAGCCGTCCGCGGCCGTCGGCCACGCCCGAGGATCGCTCCGGCGCGTCCCGGGAGATCAGGGAGGGCTTCGTGATGCCTGGCATCCTCCACGGGCTGCGGGTCGGGCGGGAGTGGCTCTGATCAGACGACGTCTGGTCGCGTGGGCCGGAATGGCGCGCGCCGCGGGGTGGTTGTCGCGTGACGAGTTCGACCTGGTCGCCGTGGGGCGGGCGCTGCTGCAGGATCGGCGGTGGGCGGCGAAGGTGCTCGCGGGCCGCTTCGACGAGCTCACGCCGTGGGACGCGGCGTCGCTGGCGTCGCTGAGCTGAGCTGACCTGAGCGTGCTGTGCGAGGCGGTGCCTGGGGCGACCCCGGTGACCGCCGCCGGTCACGGGTTGCCCGTCGGCTCGATGTCGGCGCGCACCGGTGTGCCCCACACCCGGAGCACCTCGTAGTCGGTGAACTCGTGCACGAGCCGGTACGCCGTCGCGGGCCGCGAACCCCGCCGCTGGGCCGCCAGATACAGCTCGGCCTCCCGGCGGTCCCGGCGCGGGGTGCCGCACAACTGCCACTCCTGCCCGTTCCACAGCTCCGGCAGCCACCGCTGCTGGGGCTGCGGCCGGTCACCGCGCACGCCGTACCGGGACGGCCCGGAACCGATGTGCGCCGCGGGCGCCGCGGGCCCGTTGAACTCGGCACGCCGCGCGGCGCGGCGCCGGGTCTCGCACAGCAGGCACCGGTCGGGCGCGCTCTCGTCGACGGGACCCGCCGGATGCTCGGCACAGCGGGTGCTGGGCGCGGCGGTGGTGACGCTCTCCTCCAGCAGGTCCAGAGCCCGCCGCAGATCGGTCCTGACCTCGTGCAGCCGTGCGTCGGGGGTGTCCCCGGTGAGGGCCTCGCCATGCTCCCCGAGCAGCCGGAGAGCGCGCCCGAGGGCGGTGAGCTGAGCGTGATTCATGAGCGGTCGCCTGTGGTCCTTCCTGACCGGCGCGGGCCTGCGACGGTACGAGGCAATGGTGACCGAACACGAGCCCGCGGACGCACGGCGCCCCCTACGTCAGTCGGAGGCCTTCTTCCATTTCGCGCCCACCCTCTCCCAGCGGGCGGGGTCGGGCGGGGACAGTATGGCGCCCTGGTGCCGTTCCACGTGAAGACGCTGCGCTTCCCGGAGCCTGTCCGCGACGGCCTGCCAGTTCACGGACGGCTGGGTCGCCAGCTTCCGGCCTCCTCGAGCTCGTTCGACCGTGGCGTCATCGCGCCCTGGGGCGTGAAGTTGTAGTCGGTACCGGAGCCCGGGTCCCCCGTCCGGGTGTCGCTGGACGGCCCCATCTCCAGGTTGGCGGGCATGTTGTGCAGTGCCTTCCTGTTTCCGGCGGTCGAGTCGAGAACCGCCCGTACTTCGTCCAGGAAGTCGAAGAGCGGCCTCGCCCGCGCCCCGTCCCCGTCGGCCGACGCCAGGATCGCGTCCAGTTCGCTACGGGCGATCTTGTGATGGAGGGTGGTGTTGTCGCCCCAGTGCGGATGATCGATCCGCATCTGCTTGTGCGCGGCGGTCACCGCGCTCGCCGCCCAGTCGCTGGCTCCGCCACCCGTCCCCGAGTAGCCGGAAGCGTGCTTCGTCGTCTTGACCGCCGCGAGGAAATCGGTCCGGAAATCCTCGGTGTCCACGTCGGTGAGCGTGTAGAGGTCACCGTCGGGGGTGATGCCGTGTTCCAGTTCGTGCGCGAGCGTCTTCTTGTCGACGCCACGGCGGAACACGATGTGGTTGGTGCCGGTGGTGTACGCCTCGGCCCCGACCGCCTCGGCCGAACGCCGGGCCGCGCCGCCGGTGTGCACGGTGACGTCCGAGAAGTCCTCGCCCTCGAAGCGGTCCTCCATCTCGCGCCGCAACACGGGCGCCAGCCGGCTGCCCGCGGAGCGCACCACGGATCCCACCTCGTCGACGGCGGTGCGCTGCAGCGCCTCCTCGTGTCCGCACCCGGCATCGTGCCGATGCCGCTCGCTCATCATCCGCGCGAACGCGGCGTTGCCGATGCTGCGTTGCAGTGCGGCCGCGGTGTCCGCGTCCGCACGGCCCGTGCCCGCGGCCGAGGGAATCCGGCGAGTGGCGGACTGCGCGTCGGAGATCTCCTGACCGGCCGTTCGCCGCTGCTCGTTCGCGCGCATCTCGCTGTCCCTCCGTCGTCGGTCAACCTCGGATCATCCGGCACGAGGCAGCGGAGGGGCAGAGGATCACGTACCTCCCCGGGGGCAACGACCCGTGCCCCTTGAGGCATGCGGCGTGGGCGGCTCTTGCCGGTCAGGGCCCGGTGTTCTCAGGCGCGCAGAGCGGCGTCGAGCACGCGGATCAACTCGCCCACGCGTCCGCCTCCGGAAGGCGCCGCGGGCAGCCGGGCGAGCACGGCGGTGACGGCGGGCGGCGCGTGCCGGCGCGCCCGGTCGAGCGTGCCCGCCGTCACCTGCCGATCCTCGCCGGACGCCAGCTCCTCCGCCCGCGCCGCGTGCGCCGCCGCGCCGAGGATGTGTTTCACCTGGTGCGCGCTCGCCCTGGGGTGCAGATAGCCGGCGGCGGCCGCATGGCTCGCCGCCCGTGCCGCGTCGGCCGCGGGGGTGGCGGTGGCATCGGCTTCCTGCGCCGCCTTGTAGGCCGCCCAGGCGCTCTGGCGCAGGGCCGCCGTACGCCGGCCGCCCCCGGCGAAGGCGTCCGCGGCCGCGATCGCCTCGCGCGGGCGCGGGTCGGCGGGAAGGCTCTGTTCGAAGAGCGTCAGCACCCTGCGCGCACAGTCGGCGGCGTAGCCCGCGATCTCGCGGAGTTCGCCCTCGCTCAGCTCGATCTCGTTGCCGTTTCCGTTGCCGTTCTTGTCCGTCTCGGTGGGCATGGATCAATCCTGTCGCACCCCGGGCCCGTGGGGACGGCCGCTGCCGGACGCCCCGGTGGCAGCGGATGTCAGACCCACCGCGTACGTCGCCAGGAAGCCCACGACATAGCCCGTGAGCAGCCCGCCCCCGTAGACGGCCAGCGACGCGGCCATCCCCCCGCGCCCCGCCAGCAGCGGGAACAGTGCCCACCCCGAGGGCCCGATCGCCGTCGCGCCCACCGGGTCGCCGAGCATCGCGAAGAGGCCGACGAAGGCGCCGCCCGCCGCGCCGCCCACGCAGGCCGTGAGGAACGGGCGGCCGAGAGGGAGGGAGACGCCGTAGATCAACGGCTCTCCCACCCCGAGCAGCCCGGCCGGCAGCGCGGACCTGATGGTCGTACGCATGGAGGTGTCGTGGCGCAGCCGGACGTACACCGCGACCGCCGCGCCCACCTGACCCGCGCCCGCCATGGCGAGCAGGGGGAGGAGGACGGTGTGGCCCTGCTGCTCGATGAGGGTGGCGTGGATGGGGATCAGGGCCTGGTGCAGGCCCAGCATGACGAGCGGGAGGAACAGGCCGCCCAGGACCAGGCCGGCCAGGGCCCCGGTGGTGGCGAGGAGCCAGTTCGCGGCGGTGCCGATCGCCGTCGACAGGGCGCCGGCCACGAACATGAGGCCGTACAGGGTCGCCAGGCCGGCGAGCAGGATCGTCAGGGTGGGGGTGAGCAGCACGTCCAGGGCCGGCGGGATCCGGCCGCGGCACCACCTCTCGATGTACGTCCCCAGCAGCGCCGCCGTCAGTGCGCCCAGCACTCCGCCCTGGCCGGGGGAGAGCGCCACACCGAACGCCGTCACGTTCACCACCCCCGGATGGACCACGATCGCCGCGATCGCGCCGCCGAGCACCGGCGTGCCGCCGAACTCCTTCGCCGTGTTGTGGCCGACGAACACCGCGATCAGGGCCATGAAGGCGGAGGCGACAGCGGTGAGCGCGGGGGTGATCGCGGGCAGCCAACCGGCGTTGATGAGCAGGCCGTTGACGCCCGCGAGGATGCCGCAGCCGATCAGGGCGGGGATGAGCGGGACGAAGATGTTCGCCACCCGGCGCAGTGCCAGCTTCAGGGGAGTCGCGTTGCGCCGCCGCTGCGCCTCCTTCAACGCCGCGCCCTGCGCCGCCAGTTGCAGGGCCGTCGACGTGCCGCCCTCCGCCGGGGCCCGCCCGCCGGTCCGCGCCTCCTGGTCCGCCGGCGCCCGTCCGCCCACCAGCGCCTCGAACGCGCCCGTGATCCGGGCCACCACACCCGGCCCCAGCACCACCTGGTACGCGTCCCCGTCCACGACCACCCCCAGCACGCCCGGGACCGCTCGCAGCGCCTCCTCCCGCACCCGGGCCGGGTCGGCCAGGCCCAGGCGGAGGCGGGTCATGCAGTGGGCGACGGAGGTGACGTTCGCGGGGCCGCCGACTCGCGACAGGATCGCGGCGGCGGTTTCGGCAGGGTCGGTGCGCATGACCCGAGGGTGCGGGTCAGCGGGCCGCCGCCCCGAGTGCCGCGCGCAGATGGCCGCCGGACTCCTCCAGAAGGCGGGCGGCGGTGCCGCCGTCCACCCCGCCGGCGATCGTCAGGATCGCCGCCTTGACCTCGCCGTCGGTGGCGGCGAGGGCCTGTTCGATCTCCTCGTCCGACGCGCCGGTGGCCAGGGCGACGATACGGCGGGACCTCGCGCGCAGCTTCTCGTTCGAGGCGCGTACGTCGACCATGAGGTTCCCGTACGTCTTGCCCAGCCGGATCATCGTGATCGTCGACAGCATGTTGAGGACCAGCTTCTGTGCCGTGCCGGCCTTCAGGCGGGTGGAGCCGGTGAGCAGCTCGGGGCCGGCGACGATCTCGATGCCGTGGTCGGCGGCGGCCGCGAGGGCGCTGTGCGCGTTGCAGGCCAGGCCGACGGTCAGCGCGCCGTGCGCGCGGGCGTGCTCGACGGCGGCGACGGCGTACGGGGTGCGGCCGGAGGCGGAGACGCCGACCACGCTGTCGTCGGGGGTGAGCCGCAGCGCGTCCAGGTCGTGCCGGGCCAGGTCGCCCGAGTCCTCGGCGCCCTCGACCGAGCTGACCATGGCCTGCGGGCCGCCGGCGATCAGGCCCACGACCCGGGTGGGGTCGGTGTTGAAGGTGGGCGGGCACTCGGAGGCGTCCAGCACGCCGAGGCGTCCCGCGGTACCGGCGCCGGCGTAGACGAGCCGGCCGCCGCGGGCCATCCGGGCGGCGACGGCGTCGATCGCCGCGGCGATCTGGGGCAGGCACCGGGCGACGGCGGCGGGCACGAGAGCGTCCTCGCCGTTCATCAGCTGCGCGATCTCCAGGGTGGGCAGCCGGTCGATCTCCGACAGCTCCGGGCGGAACTCCTCGGTGGTCAGGGTCTCCAACTGGGCCTGCAGATCGTGGGGCTCGGACATGGAAGTCATGACAAGCGGCTCTTTCCACTATGAATTCAGGGCACGCCGGCCAGGGGGGCGCGGGGGAACCGCGCGACCGGCCACGGACGGCCGGCGGACACACCAATGCGGCAAGCCCTACGGCCTGCCTCGGTCACTGCGATGCCGATGCGCCAGTGCCTCGTACGAAGCGGCCAGCGCCGGCGCCGCCGACTCGTACGTCCGCTGCGCCACCCCCACGAACAGGCAGTCCACCACCAGCAGCTGACTGGTCCGGGAGGACATCGCAGCGGGCCGCAGCTCGCTCTCCCGGGCCGTAGACGTCGTCAGGACGTGGTCGGCGTACTGCGTGACGGGCCCGTCCGGGCGGCCGGTGACCGCCACCGTCGTGGCCCCGCGCTCGAAGGCGACGCGCAGCGGTTCGACGACGTCCGTCGTCGAACCCGAGTGGGTGATCGCGATGGCGACATCGCCCGCGCGCAGCTGCACGGCGTTGGTCACGGCGAGGTGGGGGTCACTGTGCGCGTGGGCTATGAGCCCTATGCGCAGCAGCTTCTGCGAGAGGTCCTGCGCGACCAGACCGGACGCGCCGAAGCCGTACACGTCGGTGCGCCGGGCGGCGGCGAGCGCGGCGACCGCGGCGCCGAGCTGGGCGGTGTCGAGTCCGGCCGCCGTGTCGGCGAGGGTCTGCTGTTCGTCGTGGGCGAGCTTGGCGACGACGTCGGCGATCGGGTCGTCGACCGCGATGTCGGTCGTGATGGCGGGTGCGCGCCCGGACTGCTGCTGTGCGGCCAGGCCGGCGAGGGCGAGGCGCAGGTCGCGGTAACCGGGGTAGCCGAGGAGGCGGGCGGTGCGCACGACGGTCGCCTCGCTGGTGCCGGTGAGCTCGGCGAGGCCGGTGACCGTGAGGGCCGCGCAGCCGGCCGGGTCGTTCGCCACCGCCTCGGCGACGCGCTGCATGGAGCGCGTCATCGACGGGGCGAGCGTGCGTACCTTGGCGGCGAGGGCGGCGGGCGCGGGCGGACTCGTGCGGGGCGCCGGGCCGGGCCGGGGCGCCGGGGCAGGCCCGGTCCGGGTGGCGTTGCCGAAAGTTTCCTTCACTTCACGGGTCACAGGTGAAAGATATTTTCGGCTCGGCGTCGCGGTCAAGAGTGCGCACAATAGGGGCATGGATCCCATCAGCCCCTTGGAGCAGGCGCTGCACGCCGCCCGCGCCCTCGTGCTCGCCGACCTCGTCGCGAGCCAGGTCGCCGAGGCGGACGTCGTCTCGCTGGTCGAGGAGTCGGTCGTCCAGCGGCGCTGGTGGGTGGAACAGTGGCCGGACGGCGCGGAGTACGTCGCCTGCCTGATCGCCCAGGACGTGCAGGACGCCCTGCTCGACCGCTACGGCCGCTGGCCCCTCTGCCCAGTCTGCGGCTCCGGCGACCCGCACGCCCTGGACGTGGAACCGGAGCTCGGACCCGATCCGCACTGGGTGTGCCACAAGGCCGGCGTGAAGGTCGCGGCGGTCGGCTCGCTCGCGTCGTGCCCGGGCGAGTCGTCTCCGTCGTGACCGTCTACATCGACCCGCCGACCTGGCCCGGCCACGGCCGTATGTGGTCCCACCTGGTGAGCGACGTCTCGTACGACGAACTGCACACGTTCGCCGAGGGCCTCGGAGTCCCCCGCCGCGCCTTCGAGCGGGACCACTACGACATCCCGTCGCACCGCTACGCCGACGCGGTCGCCGCGGGAGCGGTGGAGGTGAGCAGCCGGGACGTGGTGCGGCTGTTGCAGGGCTCGGGGCTGCGCAGGCCCAAGGGCCGGTGAGCCGGGGCCGGACAGGCCGTACGGCCGTGTTCAGGGCCCGCCGCAGCTCGTAGTTCAGGGCCGCCGCAGCTCGTACGCGAACTGCTCGTCCCCACCCTCGCTCACCCGTACGAACCCGGCCCGCTCCAAGACCCTCTGCGAGGACACGTTGCCCTTTTCCACCGTCGCGAACAGGGACCGTACGTCCTCCCGGTCCAGGGCCCGGTCCGCGAGGGCGCGCAAGGCCTCCGTGGCGTAGCCGTGGCCGCGGGCCGGCTCGGTGAGGTCGTAGCCGATCTCGGCGCGGGCGTCCTCGCCGGGGGCGCCGTGGAAGCCCATGCCGCCGATCGCCCGGCCGTCCTCGTGCCGCACCAGGACGAAGAGGCCGAACTCCGGGCGGTGCACGCCCGACTCGTACGCCTTCGCCGTCATCCCGGCGGCCTCGCGCGTGCCCTCGAAGGGGCCGCCCCCGACCCAGTCGAACCCGCCGTCGCCGCCCGTGGCGAGGTCGGCGGCCGCGCGCGGGGTGACGCCCTCCAGGGTGAGGCGGGCGGCGGGGATGACGAGATTGTTGCACCAGCGCCAGTCCGCGACCGGGGCGCGGCCCGGGAGATCGCCGCGGCCGGTGGCCCACAGGAGGGTCCGCCAGGGGTCGGCGGCGGGCTGGACGTGCGGGAAGATCGTGCCGAGGACGTAGGCGCAGAGGCCGGCGGGCGGTTCGTAGGCGAGGCCGAGGCCCTCGGCGATGTCGTGCGTGTGGAGCAGCACCTCCGCGACGCCCATCGCCGCGAAGCCCTCGCGGCCCGCGCTGCGGAAGGGATACGGGTGGAAGGCGCGCACCTCACGGGGCGTGGTGCGGATCGCCGCGGTGAGCAACGCGCCCGTGGTTTCCAGGACGTGGAGAACGCCGTCGTTGCCGACCGGTCCGAGGCCGTCCTCGCCGTCGCCGCCGAGTGTGATCTCGAAGGGCACGTAGGCGTCCTGCGCGCGGCCGGCGAGCTGCCCCGCGTAGGCCAGCAGGCAGCTCGCCACGTGCTCGGCCGTCCGACGGCAACTCCACGCCGTTCTGCCCGCGTCGACCCCTCGCCAGTCGCGGTCCGTGACCGTCCCCAGCACCGCGACGGCGCTCGTGACGGCCTGCTGCACCATGTCCCCACCCGTGTCTGCCATGCGGCGCAGAGTAGGGGACGAATGCCCTCAGGACGACAGGATTTCCAGCTCGGAGGTGAGGTTGTAGCGGGCCGTCGCCTCCCAGTGCTCCGCGCCGTAAGGGGTGCGGTACAGGCGCGGCAGGGCGAGCAGGTCGCGCAGGACGGCGGACCGGCCCGCGCGGAAGGCGTCGGACGGGACGAAGCCGTACTCCTCGCGGACGGCGGCCGTGTAGGCGGCGTACGCGGACGGCGGCGAGGCGAGGATCGCGAGGTCGGCGTCGCACAGGACCTGGCCGTTGCGGTCGTCGTCGGCGGGCGCGTGGCCCGCGGTGAGGCGGACCAGGCGGGCGACTTCGGCGGTCCTCGCCTCGGGGACGCCCGCCTCGGGCAGCGCGCGTTCGGCCAGCCGGGCCGACCGTTCCTCGTTCTCGGAGCGGTCCGGGAGGTAGACCGCGTCGTGGAACCAGGCGGCGAGGCGGACGAGATCGGGGGCGTCGGCGTACTCCTCCAGCACGTCGATGTGGTCGAGCACCGCGGTGAGGTGGGTCAACGTGTGGTAGTGCCGCTGCGGCTCCTGCCAGCGGGCGATCAGATCGTCGGCGTACGGAACCGGATCGGGGCCGCCCTCGGGGGCCCGGGCGGATTCCAGCGCCTGACGGAAGCGGACGCGAAGCGTGCTGGGTTCGGGCATGCCGTCAATTCTGCGCCTAGCGTGGGTGCATGACTTCAGCTGACATGCACGGCGAGGTACGGGACCCGGAGCTGCCGGGGCGGCTGCTGGTGGTGGAGCGGGATCAGCTGATCCCGTGGTTGCGGGGGCGGGCGGACGCGGACTTCGCCAGGCCCGCGGACGCCTGTCCGGGGTGGACGGTGCGGGACGTGCTGGCGCACTGTTCGTCGGCGCTCATGCGGGCGGTGGAGGGACGCTTCGAGGAGGGCGTGTTCTCGCCCGAGGCCAACGACCGGGACATCGCGGAGCGCGCCGGATGGACCGACGCGCGGATCGTGGACGAGCTGGAGCGCGGGATGACCGCGGCGGGGCCCGTGATCGCCGAGGCGGGCGGCGCGCTGGACGGGCTCGCGCTGGGGGAGTGGGTGCACGCGGGGGACGTGCGCGCGGCGCTCGGGGAGCCGGAGGCGTACGCCGGGAAGGGACTGCCGTACGCGCTCGAACTGCTCGTCCGGATCACGCGGGAGCGGGGGCACGTGGCGCTGCACGCCGACCTCGACGACATGGACGAACCGCTCAGGCTCGGTGACGCGAGCGGGGACCGGCCGCCGGGTCGGTACATCGGCGACGCGTCGACGCTCGTGCGGCTGTACTCGGGGCGCTCGGTGGACGCGGCCGGGTTCGAGCTGGCGGGCGTGCAGGTGGGGGAGCTGAACATCATCGGCTGACCGGCGCGGCGCCGGGCCCCGGTGGGGGCGCGACGCGGTCTCGCGGGCCCGATCCCCGCGGGCGTACCCTGATATTGGACTAGACCTGTAGCCGCTTCGGGGAATGCCCAAGAAAGGGGTGCCATGAGCACGCGTGCAGTCCTGGAGGTGATCGCCCTCGACGCCGAGGACGCGATCGCCGCCCAGGCCGGAGGCGCGGACCGCCTCGAACTGGTCACCGACATGGCGGCGGACGGACTCACGCCGTCCGTCGAGACCTTCGTCGCGATCCGGGCCGCCGTCGACATTCCGCTGCGCGTGATGCTGCGACTGGCGGACGGGTTCGCGGCCGGTGAGGTGCGGCGGCTCGTCGAGGTGGCCGGGCGGATGCGGGAGGCCGGGGCCGAGGAGTTCGTGCTCGGGTTCCTCGACGCGCACGGCGGGGTGGACCTCGACGCGGTGGAAGGCGTGGTCGGCGCGCTGGCCGGGTGCCGGTGGACCTTCCACCGGGCCATCGACAGGGCGGCGGACCGGGACGCGCTGCGCAAGTCGCTGGACGGTATGCCAGGCCTGGACACCTATCTGACGGCCGGGGCGGCCGGAGGCGTCGACGAGGGACTGCCGGTGCTGCTCGCCGAGGCGGGGCGGCGCGGCGAACCGGGGTACGAGCAGCAGATCCTGGTGGGCGGCGGCCTGCGGCTGGACCACGTGCCTCGGCTGGTGGCCGCCGGGGCCGACGCGTTCCACATCGGCGGGGCGGCGCGGCCGGGAGGCTGGCAGCAGCCGGTGTCGGCGCCGGCGGTCGCCGAATGGCGGGACATGCTGGACGGCGCCCCCCAGGCGGCCTGACCGGCGGCTCCCTGCCGAGGCCGCCGCTCGCCGGCGCCCGGACCATGCCCGTCCCCGCCTCCCCGTGCCGCCCCGGCCCCGCCTGAGCCGCCGACTCGCCCGCCCCGCGATGCGACCGCCGGGCAGTGCCCCGCCTGGTTGCTGGAGCGGCCGGACGCGGGCACCCGGGCGGCCCGCGTGCGCCGGGCGGCACCAAGGCCCGTGTGGCGGCGGGTGAGCCGGGCCCGGCGGGCCGATCTCGCGACGCGAATCGCCGGGCTGCACCAAGGCCCGTGTGGCGGCGGGTGAGCCGGGCCCGGCAGGGGTGCCGGGTGCGCCGATCCCGTGATGTCGTTCGCCGGGTGGGCGCCGGGGGCGGGGATGCCCTTGTGGGGTCAGGTGAGTCGGGCCGGGAGGGGGGCCGTGTGGGTCACCGTCAGGCCGGACACCGCGCGGGTCAGTGCCACGTACAGGCGGCGCAGTCCCGTCCGTTCGTCCGGCTCGCCGTCGACGACGGCCTGGGGCTCGTCCAGGACGACGTAGTCGTACTCCAGGCCCTTGGCCAGGGAGGCCGGGACCAGGGTCAGCCGGGTCTCCTGCGATGTCTCCTCGCCGGGGGCCAGATGGCCGATCCCGGCCGACCTGAGCGCCTCCGCGAGCGCCGGGACACGGGCGTCCGCGGCGATCAGGCCGATCGAGCCCTCGTGGGTGAGCGACTCGGCGCAGGCCGCCACCACGTCCGTGTCGCCCGCGACCCGGCGCACCTCGAACTCGCCGGGGTTCTCCCGCACGGACGCCACCGGCGTCAGCCCGGACGCGATGTGCGGCAGCAGCCGCGAGGCGTACGCGATGACGTCCGCCGGGACACGGAAACCGGCCGTCAGCTCCTCGACCACCGCGTCGTCCTTGCCCAGGTGGGCCAGCGCCTCCTGCCAGCTGCGTGTCGCCCACGGTGTGGTGCCCTGCGCCAGGTCGCCGAGGACCGTCGCGGAGCCGGTGGTGCAGCGCCGGCCGACCGCCCGGTACTGCATGGGCGCGATGCAGGCCGACGGCGGTCTTTCCGGTGCCGGGGCCGCCCTGGACGCACACCGAGCCGCCCAGCCCGCTGCGCACGATCTCGTCCTGCTCCGGCTGGATCGTGGCGACGACGTCGCGCATCGGGCCGACACGGGGGCGCTCGATCTCCTGCTGGAGCAGTCTGCTGGCCCGTGCCGCCTCGGCCGGGTCGGACAGGTGCTCGTCCTCGTAGGCCGTCAGCTCCCCGCCGGTGTAACCGAAGCGGCGGCGCAGTGCGATGTCCATCGGGTCCTTCTTGGAGGCCCGGTAGAACGGCTGCGACACCGGCGCCCGCCAGTCGATGACCATGGGGTCGCCGTCCGCGTCGTGCACATGCCGGCGCCCGATGTGCAGTGTCCGACAGGCCTCCTCCGGCCACGGGCGTTCCCCATCCGCGCGCTCGGCCTGCTCCGCGCCCGGTGCGTGCAGATGGTCCAGGCGGCCGAAGAACAGCGGGGTGTCGCCGAGGTCGGCGAGGGCCTTGACGCGCTCGTCGATCTGGCGTTGCAGGACCTGGGCGTCGACCCAGTTCGCGGTGACGTCGCCGATGTCGAGGGATTCGACGTCCTCCCGCATGGCCCGCAGCGCGGCACGGGACGCGGCGAGATGGGAGCGCTCACGGGCGAGCGGATCGTCGGCGGGGGTGGACACGGCGGTGCCTTTCTAGGTGAGCGGCACAGGGCGGGCCAGCGGATTTCCTCCCCGCCCACGCCCGGTCCGGCCCGCGGGCCCGTGCGGCCCCTAGGGAACGGGTGCCCCCGGCTCCTCCGTCCCCAGGCCCACCGCTCCCTCTCAGGGGCTACCGCGGGATCGCCGAGGTTCGGTCCCGAGACCGATGCCGTCTTCGGGGTGCGAAATCCACCATGGACACATGAGTGCAGCGACCTTCACCCCGGCTCCCGCCCCGCACCGCCCCACCGGGGCCACGGCCCTCACCGGCAGCCACCGTCACCGCCTCGGCGAAGCCCTGCGGGCCGTGCGGGTGTTCGCCGGCGCCGCGTTCGACGTGGTCATCCTCGGTGAGTACGGCGAGGAGGCGGGCGTCCGCCGCAAGTGAGCGTCTAGTGTCACGGGGTGACGAGACGATCACGTTCGGCAGCGCCCGCGACACTCCTGGCCGTCTCCGTCGTGGCCTTCGCCGTCCTGTGCGTCGTGCAACGCCCGGCCATGGCCGACGCCCTGGTGTACCGGGCCGAGGGCGCGGCCGTACTGCACGGCCACGACCTCTACGGCTTCACCGTCACCCGGTGGCGCCTCCCCGCGACCTATCCCCCCTTCGCCGCACTCCTGTTCACCCCCGCCGCCTGCATCCCGGTCGCGGTCCTCAAGGCCGGGTTCCTCGCGGCCAACACGCTGCTCACCGGCTGCCTGGTGCACCTCTCCGCCCGCCTGGCGGGCCGCCCGCTGCGCCTGCCCGCCCTCTGCGCGGTCACCGCACTCGCCCTGTGGCTGGAGCCGGTCTTCCAGACCCTCCTCTACGGCCAGATCAACCTCGCCCTGGCCTGCCTGGTCCTGTGGGACCTCACCCGCCCGCCCGGCGCCCCCGCCAAAGGCCTCGCCGTGGGCATCGCGGCCGGTGTCAAGCTCACACCGGCCGTCTTCATCGCGTACCTGCTGCTGCGCGGCCGCCACCGTGAGGCCGCCCTCGCCACGGCCGCGTTCGTGGCGACCGTCGCCCTCGGCGCGCTGGCCCTGCCCGCCGCCAGCGCGGACTTCTGGCTGCGCCGTCTCTACGAGACCGACCGGGTGGGCAAGCCGTGGATCATCGACAACCAGTCGCTCCAGGGCCTGTTCGCCCGTGCCCTGGGCGACCCGGCGCCGGGCCCCGCCTGGGTGGCGGCCACCCTGGCGGTCGTGGCCGGCGCCCTGTGGCTCATCCGCCGCACGCCGGGCGACCGGCACGCCCTGCTTCTGACGGCCGTCACCGCGTTGCTGGTCTCTCCGATCAGCTGGTCCCACCACTGGGTCTGGTGCGTCCCCGTCATCGCCGTACTGCTGGCGGACGGCCGCGGCCGGCTGGCGTTCGCCGTGACGTTCCTCTTCACGGCGCGCACCATGTGGCTCGTCCCCCACCAGGGCGACCTGGATCTGCAGCTCCCCTGGTGGCAGCAGCCGCTGGCCTCGCCCTACCCGCTCCTGGGCCTGGCGGCGCTGACCGCGGTGGCCCTGCGCACGCTGCTGGGCCGTCAGCTCTCGGTCAGCAACTCGTCCGCGTCCACGATCCGGTACGCGTAGCCCTGTTCCGCCAGGAACCGCTGGCGGTGGGCCGCGAAGTCCTGGTCGATCGTGTCGCGGGCGACGACGGAGTAGAAGTGCGCCTGGTGGCCGTCGGCCTTCGGGCGCAGCACACGACCCAGCCGCTGTGCCTCCTCCTGCCGCGATCCGAACGTCCCGGAGACCTGGATGGCTACGGTCGCCTCCGGCAGGTCGATGGAGAAGTTGGCGACCTTGGAGACGACCAGGACGCTGATCTCGCCCTCCCGGAAGGCGTCGAAGAGCTTCTCGCGCTGGGCGTTGGACGTCTCGCCCTTGATCACCGGCGCGCCGAGATGCTCCCCGAGCTCGTCGAGCTGGTCGATGTACTGCCCGATGACGAGGATCTGCTGCCCGGCGAACCGGCGCACGATCGCCTCGGTCACCTTGCGCTTGGTCTCGGTCGTCGAGCAGAAGCGGTACTTCTCCTCGGGCTCCGCCGTCGCGTACGCCAGCCGCTCGGAGTCCGTGAGGTTGACCCGGACCTCCACGCAGTCCGCGGGCGCGATGTAGCCCTGCGCCTCGATCTCCTTCCACGGGGCGTCGAACCGCTTCGGCCCGATCAGCGAGAACACGTCCGACTCCCGGCCGTCCTCGCGCACCAGCGTCGCGGTCAGCCCCAGCCGCCGCCGCGCCTGGAGGTCGGCCGTGAACTTGAAGA
Organism: Streptomyces sp. NPDC047706; assembly: GCF_043204795.1. Classification (NCBI taxonomy): domain Bacteria; kingdom Bacillati; phylum Actinomycetota; class Actinomycetes; order Kitasatosporales; family Streptomycetaceae; genus Streptomyces; species Streptomyces sp. NPDC047706. Next base: position 62,297 of record NZ_JBIDCW010000012.1, read on the forward strand.
CCGGCGCCGGCAGCAGATGCACCTCGTCGTAGACGATCAGCCCCCAGTCCCGGGAGTCGAACAGCTCCAGGTGCGGATAGACACCCTTCCGCCGGGTCGTCAGCACCTGGTAGGTGGCGATGGTGACCGGCCGGATCTCCTTCTTCGTGCCGCTGTACTCGCCGATCTCCTCCTCGGTCAGCGAGGTCCGCTTCACCAGCTCGTGCTTCCACTGCCGGGCCGAGACGGTGTTGGTCACGAGGATCAGCGTCGTCGACTGCGCCTGTGCCATGGACCCGGCGCCGACCAGTGTCTTGCCGGCACCGCAGGGCAGGACGACCACCCCGGACCCGCCGTGCCAGAAGTTCTCCACGGCCTGCTTCTGGTACGGCCGCAGGGCCCAGCCGTCCTCGTCCAGCTCGATCGGGTGCGCCTCGCCGTCGACGTACCCGGCGAGGTCCTCGGCGGGCCAGCCCAGCTTCAGCAGCACCTGCTTGATCTGCCCGCGCTCGGAGGGGTGCACCGCCACGGTGTCCGGGTCGATGCGGGCGCCCACCAGCGGGGTGATCCGCTTGGAGCGCAGCACCTCCTCCAGGACCGGCCGGTCGGTGCTGGTCAGCACCAGGCCGTGCGCCGGGTGCTTGCTCAGCGTCAGCCGCCCGTAGCGGTCCATCGTCTCGGCGATGTCCACGAGCAGGGCGTGCGGCACCGGGTAGCGGCTGTACTGCACCAGCGCGTCCACCACCTGCTCCGCGTCGTGCCCCGCGGCGCGCGCGTTCCACAGCCCGAGCGGCGTCACCCGGTAGGTGTGGATGTGCTCCGGCGCCCGCTCCAGCTCGGCGAACGGCGCGATCACCCGGCGACAGTCGTCGGCACGCTCGTGGTCGACCTCCAGCAGGAGGGTCTTGTCGGACTGCACGATGAGTGGACCGTTCACGTACTTACATTCCTTCCGCGCGGGCCAAACGTCCAGTGTGCCTGATCGTTGTGCACGGCGTGCAGGACATCACCCGTGCCCCGTCCCCGCCGTCCACCACCCTCGGCTACGCGCTCTTCGCCACGCGCTGGCTGCAGGCCCCCCTGTACTTCGGCCTCGTGGCCGCGCAGGGGGTGTACGTCTACAAGTTCTTCAACGAGCTCACCTGGCCGTCGGCCTCGGGGTGCGCGCCTGCCAGGCGGGGCACCGGGTGCTGTTCGCGACCGCGGGCGAGTGGGCGGCACGGCTGGCGGCGGCGCAGAGCGACGGCAGGCTCGTGGAGGAGCTGCGCCGCCTCGACGGCTACGCCCTGCTGATCGTCGACGAGGTCGGGTATCTGCCTCTCGGCGACGACACCACGCAGCTCTTCTTCCGGCTGGTCGCGCACCGCTACGAGCGCGGCTCGCTGATCGTGACCGGCGACCGCCCCCCGGCGCGGTGGGACGAGGTGTTCGGCGGCCCCGCCGCCCCGGCGATGGTGGACCGGCTGGCCCACCACGCCGAGATCGTGCGCCTGGAGGGGGACAGCTACCGGATGCGCCGGGCTACCTCGGAGTGGGCAGGGTGAGGTTGTTGATCAGCGGCTGGGCGAAGACGTGCCCGTCGATGTGGACGAGCGGTTCGCCTCCGGGCCGCGCGATCGGCAGTGGCAGCGGCGCGGCGGGCGCCGCCGAGGCCTCGGGCGCGAGCGCGGCCACGAGGGCGGCCGCGGTCACCAGTGCGGCGGCGGAGACGGCGATGGCGGACCGGGCGCGGTCGGGAAGGTTGGAACGCATGGGGACGTGAGGGCCTTTCAGGGGGTCCGTCGGGGTGGGCCGGACCCGGGACGCGGGGGCCGGCCCGAGGAAGGCGGGGCGTGTCAGATCTGCGGCGTCTCCAGGACCAGTCCGGCCACGTCGATGGCGATGGCAGCGGCCCGGGTGGTGAGGGCGCCGAGCATCACGGCGGTGGCGGACAGCACGGCGGCGACACGACGGGCAGCTCGCATGGGGGTTCCTTTCGGCTGTGCTCGCCCAGGGCCCCTGACGGGCGGCCCGGGCATGATCAGGACTCCCGTTGGCTGCCCGGCCCACGGCACGGCGATGCGGGACGTTCCCCGAGCTCCCTCATGGGTGGGAAGTGTCCGGCGTGGCGTGCATGGATCCCGCCGTACGCCCGGAGGGGTGAGGCGGCCGGCGGCTACTCGTCCGCCAGCTCCGCCACGCCCGTGATGCGGTGCAGCGGGTAGGTGCGGACCTCGTCGGCGGTGTGGTCGTACGCCGTCACGAAGCCGCCCTCCACCCGCACCGGCGCGATCACCCGCTGACTGGCGGCGCCCTCGGCGTTGACGTACCCGATCCACAGGGCCTGGCCGGTCAGGACGGCGGCCTGCATGGTGGCGAGGGTCTCGGCGGACCCGGTGCGTGGCAGGCCGCCGCCCGCGGCGGTGGGCGCCGGGGCCTTCCGTGGCGTCGTCGAGGCCAGGTCGCCCGCCCGGATCGCGCGGACGGCGGCCGCCAGGAGCGTGGCGTCGGGCGTGGGCGGGCCCTCCGGCACCGGCTCGGGCGGGGTGCGCGGCGTGGTGCGGCGGGCGTGCGCGCGTGTGATCAGCACGTCGCCCTCGGCGGATTCGGCGGCGGGCGCGAAGCCCATCGCGCGCAGCCCCTCCAGCAGGGCGGCCGGTTCGGCCTGCGCGGCCAGCACGGTCGGCGCGAGGCGGCGCAGCCGCAGTCCGGCGGACCGCCTGTCGGCGAGGATCTCGCCCAGCATCGCGTCGTCGTCGCAGCGCACGTACGCCGAGGCGGCGCCCACGCGCAGGTGCCCGTGTCTGCGGGCCACGTCGTCGATGAGGTACGCCAGGGGCTGCGGGACCGGGGTGCGGGAGTGCTCCTTGAGGAAGGCGTGCAGGTCGGAGGCGGCCCGGCCGGCGTCCAGGGCGCGGCGTACGGAGGCGGGTGTGAAGCGGTAGACGGTCGCGCCGCCCTTGGACTCCACGTCGGCGAGCACGTCCAGGGTGTCGGCGAGGTGCCGCTGCAACGGGCCGGGCGCCACCGCCGTCAGATCGGCCTGGAGCAGGACGTGGTCGAGCGGTTCGGGCAGCAGCGGCGCGAGCAGCCGCGCGGCCGTCGCGGCGGCGACGGACCGTCCGGCGGGGGTGAGCGGTTCGAGGGGAGGGGCGGGGCGGTGGTGGACGGGGAGTTTGTCGCCGGGGCCCTCGGGCTCGTCGTCGGGCGCGTGCGCAGGGGCGTGGGCACCCACCAGTGCACGCCCCTGCGCCGAGAGCGCCCCCCGGCCGGTCACCCCGAGCAGCTCGGCCTCGGAGAGCGCCCACCGGGCGAGCCGCACCCGCAGGTCGGCGTCGGGGCCGGTGTCCCGCGAGCCGTCCCGCTGCGGGTCCCGGCGCAGCGGCCGCTCCCACCGCAGCCGCGCCAGCACCGACTCGCCCGTCGGCGCCGCACCTTCCGGCAACTCCGCCAGCAGGCCCAGCACCCGGTGCCGTACCTCCGGGGCCGCCGACCGGTCGAGCCCCGGGCCCAGGGCGGCCAGCGCGCGGTCCTTGGCGTCCCGGCCGCCCACCAGCCCGGCCGTCCGGGTCGCCGTCAGCCAGGTCTGCGCGAGCCGGGCCCAGCGCTCGGCGGCGGGCTGCTCCAGCCACTCGTCGTAGGCCGGGGTCGCCGCGTACCGCTCGTCGGCCTCGCCGTCGGAGGCGATCAGGCCCGCCGCGTAGGCGAGCTCGACCCAGAACGCGGCGACGGGTTCGGACACGTCGAGCGCGACGGCCGTCCGCTTCAGGTCGCGGACGCTGAGCCCGCCCGCCCGCAGCACCGCCGGACCGCCCTCGTCCCAGTCCTTCAGCAGCTCCTCGACGGTCGCCAGCGTGGTGTACGCCTGTCCGGCCGCCGTGGTGTCCACAACCTGTGGACGATGCGTGGCCGCCACCTCCACGGGCGGCGCCACCGGCTCCGGCGCGCGGTGCGCCCGGCCGCCCCGCAGGTGCAGGGCGGCCTCGCGGGGAAGTACGACCGTGCCGGGCGCCGTCGGCAGCAGCAGCCCGCGGTCCAGCAGCCAGCGCAGCCGGGGCGCCGGATCGGCGGTGACCTGGCCGTACGGCGGCCCCCACACGAGCCGCTCCAGCACCTCCACCGAGTCGGCCGGAGCCTCGTCGAGCAGCGCGGACATACGGGTGCGATCGCCGAACAGGGCGGCGAGCGCGGCCGTCGCGGAGACGGAGTCGTGCGTGGAGGACAGTCCGGCGGCCGTGACCAGCTCCTGGATCCGGCCGGGCGACATCCCCGCCGTCGCCTCCTGCACGGTCGGGCCCAGCCCGGTCGGGGACGGGTGCTGCGGCGTCGGCGCGAGCAGCTCCCGTGCGGTGCGCACCAGGCGCAGCCGGTCGTCGGGACCCCACACGAGGGCCTGCTCGCGCAGGGTGCCGAGGGCGCGCGGCAGGGCGGCGGTGACGAGGGGGTCGCCGTCGTCACCGGCCATGAGCCCGAGCAGTTCCCCGTACGTCGCCGGGTCGGCCGCCACGGCCAGCGCCTCGGCCGTCTGGAGGGCGAAGCGGTCCAGCCGCTCCAGGGCGCGGACCACCGAGGCACGCGTGCCGGCACGGGTGGCGAGCTGCGTGAGGTCGGTGGGAACGGGCGTGACGAGATCGGGCCGGGCGCGCAGGAGCGCGGACAGCGAGTCGTCGTCCCGCGCGCGAAGCGCCTCCGCGAGGGAACGCGGGGCCGCCGGCTTCTCCTCGGTGCTCATCCGGTCCACGGTAGCGGGTCGGCGGTGCGCCGGGGCCGGCCTGACCGGGCGTCGGGTGCGCCGCCCTGCGCTAACGTCGTGCGACACGGCGAAACCGGCACACCCGCCCCGGAGGGGACAGCGTGGGGATCGAGAGCGACAAGGTCGTCTACGAGTATCTGAGCCGCGTCGGTGACGTGGCTCAGCAGCGTCAGCTGCCCTCCGCCACCCGTATGCGCCTGGTCTCCCAGCTGCGCGACGAGATCGGCCGGCGCCGCGCCAGGTCCGTCGTCGACAGCCCCGCCGCCGTCCGCCGCATCCTCTCCCGCATCGGCGATCCGGACGAGGTGGTCGCCGCCGCCGGCGACGGCGCGAGCGGCGGTGCGGTGCGGGCGCCGGGCGCCGCCGTGCCCGAACCGCGAAGGACGCCGGAGAGGGAGGCGCGGCCGGGGGCCAAGGGGCTGCGCCGGGTCGTGCCGCCGCCCCGGCCCGCCGGGCCGCGGTCGCCGCTGCCGCCCGCCGACGCGCCCGCTCCGCCGCACCGCGCGGGCGAGCACGAACTGGGCGACGACGCCACCCGGCCCGACTGGTGGCGGGTGGACAGCAGCCCCTTCGGGGTGGGCGACAGCGTGCCCGGGTTCGTCGGTGGCGTGGAGATCCCCGAGCTGCTCAGGCCGCCGGAGCAGGAGAAAGGGGCCGAGCCCGCGCCGGCCGCGTCACGGCCCCCGGACGCCGACCTGGACGCGGAGTCCGGTGCCGGCCGGGCCCCGGCGCGTCGCCGGTTCCTGCCGTCCCCCGGGAAGTGGAACAACCCCCTCCTGCTGCTCGCGGCCGCCCTGCTGGCCGCCGGTGCCGTACTCGGCAACCTGCTCCCGCTCGCCGCCGGCTGGCTCATCGCGTACGCCTCCCGCCGGCTGACCAGCTGGGAGACGAAGTGGGCGGTGATGATCCTGCCCGGCGCCGCGGTGGCCGTCGGTTTCGGCTGGCTGTGGGGCAGACTCGACGGCCGCTGGGGCGCCCCGATCGCCGACGGGCAGATGAACGACGCCCTGTCCGGGACCTGGCCCTGGGTGCTGCGGGGGGCGGCGGTGGCGTCGGCGCTGTTCCTGGTGTGGCGCTCACAGAGGAAGGGGTGAGCGGGGGCGCGGTGTCCGTGGGGGTGGGGGTGCCGTGGCGGCTGGTCGCGCGGTTCCCCGCGCCCCTGGGGGCGTGCGTGGTGTGGGTCGTGGTGTGGTGCGGGTTCGTGGTGGCTGGTCGCGCGGTTCCCCGCGCCCCTGGGGGTGACGGTTCGGGGGGCTCCCTCGCACCCCGTTCGCCTGGCCGTGTCCTCGGTCGGCACAATGGCGGGCATGACCTCGCGCCCGCTCACCGTCGGCTTCGATCTCGACATGACGCTCATCGACTCCCGCCCCGGCATCCACGCCTGCTACACGGCGCTGGCCGAGCGGACGGGGACGTACATCGACGCCGATCTCGCGATCACCCGGCTGGGGCCGCCGCTGGAGCAGGAGCTGCGGCACTGGTTCCCGGCGCAGAAGATCGCCGCGATCGCCGACGTCTACCGGTCGATGTACCCGGACATCGCGATCGCCGCGACCCCTGCCATGCCCGGCGCGCACGAGGCGATGGCGGCGGTCCGGGCCGCCGGCGGGCGCACGGTCGTGGTCACCGCCAAGTTCGAGCCCAACGCCAAGCTGCACCTCGCCCACCTCGGCATCGAGCCCGACGCGGTCGTCGGCGACCTGTGGGCGGAAGCGAAGGCGGCGGCGCTGCGTGAGCACGGCGCGGGCGTCTACGTCGGCGACCACACCGGCGACGTCCGTGGTGCCCGCGCGGCCGACGCGCTGTCGGTGACGGTGGCGACCGGCCCCTGCGACGCCGAGGAGCTGCGGCTGGCGGGCGCCGACGCCGTACTCACCGGCCTGGGCGAGTTCCCGGAATGGCTTTCGGCCTATCTCGACGCGCCGCGCGCCTGACGCCGGCCCGCCGCGATCGCCCGGAGCGTCCCCGCCCCGGCGATGAGGAAGCCGGCGCCCATGAGCATGCTCAATCCGAACATGTACGTCGGAAAAGGCGTCGTACCGAGGAACAGCGGAGCCACCGTGACCACAGTGGCCACGGCTCCGACGAGGAAGACGACGGCACCGGCACGGATCAGTCGGTCACCGGGCCCGGCGGAATTCGGTTGGGTTTTGTCACGCACCCGACCAGGGTAGTTCCCAGCGCGAAGGAACAACCGGGCGACGTCTTGTCACCGGCCTGAAGACCATTAGCCTTGGTACCGGCGGGTCACGGACGACCCGCCCAAGTGCTATCAAGAGCCGTTTCAGAAGCAGTTTTCCGACGAGTACGAGGACGAGGACAGACGTGCCTACCGGCAAGGTCAAGTGGTTCAACAGCGAGAAGGGCTTCGGCTTTCTCTCCCGTGACGACGGCGGTGACGTCTTCGTCCATTCCTCGGTTCTCCCCGCCGGAGTCGAGACCCTCAAGCCGGGTCAGCGCGTGGAGTTCGGGGTCGTCGCCGGTCAGCGCGGCGACCAGGCGCTCTCGGTCACGATCCTGGACCCGACCCCGTCGCTCGCCGCCGCCCAGCGCAAGAAGCCGGACGAACTGGCCTCCATCGTCCAGGACCTGACCACGCTCCTGGAGAACATCACGCCGATGCTCGAAAAGGGCCGTTACCCCGACAAGGCCTCCGGCAAGCAGATCGCCGGTCTGCTCCGCGCGGTCGCCGATCAGCTCGACGTGTAAACCCGCTCTACGGGAAGTCCAGCGCATCCGGGCCGAGGGGCGGCACCAGCCCCTCGGCCGCCGCACGTGTGAGCAGACCGCGTACGGCCGCATAGCCGTCCTCGCCGAGACCGGCGGTGAACTCGTTGACGTAGAGCCCGATGTGCTGGTCCGCGACGGCGGGGTCCATCTCCTGGGCGTGCGCCATGACGTACGGGCGTGACGCCCCGGGATCCTCCCAGGCCATGTGCACGGACGTGCGGACGGCCTCGGCGAGCCGGGTCAGCGTCCGGGCCCCCAGTGACCGCCTGGCGATGATCGCGCCCAGCGGGATCGGCAGTCCGGTGGTGTCCTCCCAGTGCTCGCCCATGTCGGCGAGCTTGTGCAGGCCGTAGTTCCGGTAGGTGAAACGCGCCTCGTGGATGACCAGGCCCGCGTCGGCCTTCCCGTCCCGCACCGCCGGCATGATCTCGTGGAACGGCATGACGACGATCTCGCCGACCCCGCCGGGCAGCGTGTCGGCGGCCCACAGCCGGAACAGCAGGTACGCCGTCGACGTCTCGCTCGGCACCGCGACCGTACGGCCGGCCAGGTCGGTGCCCGGCTCCCGGGTCAGCACCAGCGGGCCGCAGCCCCGGCCCAGCGCGCCGCCGCACGGAAGCAGGGTGTAGGTGCGAAGGACGTACGGCAGCACGGCGTACGACACCTTCAGCACGTCCAACTCGCCGCGCTCGGCCATGCCGTTGGTGACGTCGATGTCCGCGAAGGTCACGTCGAGGCCGGGCGCGCCGGGGACGCGGCCGTGGGCGAGGGCGTCGAAGACGAAGGTGTCGTTGGGGCAGGGCGAGTACGCGATGTGCAGTCGGCTCATGCCGGTTTCCAACTCTCCAGTACGGGGGCCAGCTTCCCGAAGGCGTCCGTGAGTGCGGCGAGCGCCTCGCCGATCCGCCAGGCGGCGCGGTCACGCGGGCCCACCGGGTTGGAGATCGCGCGCAGCTCCAGGACGGGCGTGCCGTGCGCGGCGGCGGCCTCGGCGACGCCGAAGCCTTCCATGGCCTCGGCGAGGGCACGGGGGTGGCTCTCGCGCAGGGCGGCGGCGCGGGCGGCGGTGCCGGTCACGGTGGAGACGGTGAGGACCGTGCCGGGGCGGGCTCCGGTGGCGGTCGCGGCGTCCCGTACGAGTGCTTGTGGCGGACGGTGGGTGACGGTGCCGAAGCCCAGTTCGGTGACCGGAAGGAAGCCCTCGGCGGTCTCGGCGCCGAGGTCGGCGGCGGTGATCTCGTCGGCGACGACGAGCGAGCCGACGGGCGCCTCGGGGGCGAAGCCGCCCGCGATGCCGGCGCAGACGACCAGCGTGTAGGGCCTGCCGTGCAGGGCCGCGGCGGTGAGGGCGGTCGCGGCGCGGGCGGCGGCCGGAGCCGGGCCCACACCGGCGGCCAGCAGGTCGGGGCCGGCCGGAAGGCGGTGCAGGACGGCCCCGACCTGCTGGCCGCCGGGGAGCGGGACCTCGGTGGCGGCACCCGGGAACGCCCGTGCCACCGCGTCCCGTTCGGCGGGGACGGCGGTGGCCACGAGGATCCTTGCGGTGGACGTGGTCAGGCGTCCTTCTTCAGCTTGAAGGACCACAGGCCGGTGACGTCCTGCTCGCCCTCCTTGATGGAGACCAGCGTGGAGTTGCCCTGGGCGCCGTACTGGGCGTTGAAGAACACGCTGCCCGGGATGGTCCGGTAGGTCTTGGTGCTGGCGTCGGTGAGCGGCTGGCCGTTCATCAGGATCGTCCAGCCCTCCTCCGCGATCTCCGGGTCCACACCGAAGCGGACGGTTTCGTCGGGATCGACCGAGATGGTCTTGATGCCGGAGTCCTTCAGGCACCCGGCCAGCTCCGTCGTCTTCAGGGTGGCACCGTCGTCGTAGCAGGTCGCCTCGGAGCTGACCGAATTGGAGCCGACGGTGATCGTCGACATCGGCGACGGCTTGTCGCAGGCCGACAGGACGAGCAGTCCGGCGGAAACGGCGCCGGCGGCGGCGACGGCGCGGCGGCGTCGCACAGCGGATTGCATGGTCATGGTCGAAGGCTATCGGGCACGTCCAGCCCCTTCCCCATGCGGGGTACGGGGCGTGCCGGTGGTTAGGCCACTCGCGGGCGGGCGCGGCCGCCCTGGCGGGCGGAGCCGAGCAGGCCGCGGACGGTGGTCAGCCAGCCGGCGGCCAGTACGGCGGCGGCCACCGCCATGCCCAGGGTGCCGTTCAGCGGCAGGGCGATGCCGATCGCGCCACCGAGCACCCAGGCCATCTGGAGCAACGTCTCCGAGCGCGCGAACGCCGAGGTGCGCACCAGCTCCGGCACGTCCCGCTGGATCAGCGCGTCCAGCGACAGCTTGGCCAGCGCCTGCGCGAATCCGGCGACCGCCGCCAGGCCGGCCACCAGGAACGCGCTGAAGAACAGTGCCGCCGTGACCGCGACCGCCAGCTCGATCGCGACGACGGTCACGATGATCACCTCCGGCGCCCGCGACTTCAGCCACGCCCCGACCGCCGTTCCCAGCGCGTTTCCCACCCCGGCGGCGACGGCCACCATCCCCAGCGAGACCGCCGCGCTCTGCCCGGCCAGCGGATGCTCACGGAGCAGGAACGCCAGGAAGAAGATCAGGAACCCGGCCAGGCAGCGGATCGCCGCGTTGACCGCCAGGGCGTGCGTGACAGCGATGCCGACCGTGCGCAGCCCCGGGCGCTTGAGCGGCTTGCGGTGCGGGCCGTGCAGATGCGCCTCGTCCGCCGCGAGCAGCGCCGTGTCCTCGCCCTTGGCCGAGTCGACCTTGTGCGGCAGCGTGAAGGAGAGAACCGTGCCGGCGACGAAGATCACGAAGGCGCCGTACAGCGGCCAGCGTGGGCCGAGCGCCTGGAGTCCGGCGCCGACGGGCGCGGCCAGCCCGGTGGCGAGCAGGCCGCCGAGGGTGACCCGGGAGTTGGCCTTCACCAGGGAGAAGCGTGGTGGCAGCAGCCGGGGCACGACCGCGCTTCTGACCACGCCGTACGCCTTGGACGCGACCAGCACGCCGAGTGCCGCCGGGTACAGCTCGATACCGCCGTTGATCACCGCGCCGGACAGCACGAGCGCGAGCAGCGCCCGGGCCAGCATCGCGCCGGCCATCGCCGCGCGCCGGCCGTGCGGCACCCGGTCGAGCAGGGGGCCGATCACGGGGGCGAGAAGGGTGAACGGCGCCATCGTGATCGCGAGGTACAGGGCGACGCGGCCGCGCGCCTCGTCGGTGGGGACGGAGAAGAAGACGGTGGAGGCGAGGGCGATGGTGATCATGACGTCGCCCGCGCCGTTCACGGCGTGCAGTTCGATCAGTTTGCCGAGGCCCGACTCGCCGGCGCCGTGCGCGTGCGTGGCCTTGCGGATACCGCGGGCGGTGCCGGTCACCGGGAAGTGCAGGGCACGGCTGAACGAGCGGAGCCGGCCGCCCGTACGGCCCGCTCCGCCGCTTCGGTTGTTCCCCTTGACGCCGCCGGTCCCGGTGGCGCCCTGGGGCGACCTTGCGGTTGCCACGACGTTCATAGTGCCCTGAGATGGGCGTCAGTAGTGCGGTTCCGGCGCGTATGGACGCGCACTTAGTGGCGATCATGTCCCGTCGGTGTAGGCCCAGCGGCGGCGAAGGGGTAGCGTGCGTAGCGCGCCGTGGCGAACGTTCTCGGCCGCGCGCCTCTCGGCCATCCCGCAGAATGGATGACACAGGTGCGCCCGAGCGCGACAGGGCGCGGACGTCGACGCGGTCCCCAGGTCCGCTCCGTCCGCTCCGTCGCCTTCAGGCTGGCGCACCGAGAGACGGCGTAGGAGAGAAGCGATACCTGTGAGCGCAGCGACCACGCGAAGCCGCACCCCCGACCGCCTGTGCGCCGAGGCCGTCGACCTAGCACGTGCCGCGGCCGAGGAGGCCGCCGCGCCCGGGGTCGTCGGGGAACACGCCGAGGTGGTCTCCGAGGGCGACCGCGTCGTCACGCACTTCTTCGAGTGCAAGGAGCTGGGGTACCGCGGCTGGCGGTGGGCCGTGACCGTGGCGCGGGCGTCGCGCGCGAAGGTCGTGACGCTCGACGAGGTCGTGCTGCTGCCCGGCCCGGACGCGTTGCTGGCGCCGGAGTGGGTGCCGTGGAGCGAGCGGCTGCGGCCCGGGGACATGGGGCCCGGCGATCTGCTGCCCACGGACGCCGAGGATCTGCGGCTGGAGCCGGGCTGGATCGGCGAGGAGACGCCGCTGCCGAGTTCCGCGGTCTCCGAGGACATGGCGGAACTGGTCGAGGCCGAGGACGCGGAGGTCACCGCGGGACCGCCGGCCAGCCTGCCGGCGGTGCCGACCCGGGGCTCCATCGCGGCCGTCGCGGAGGAACTGGGCATGCGGCGCGCCCGGGTGCTGTCGCGGTACGGCCTGCATGTGGCGGCCGACCGCTGGGAGGAGTCGTTCGGGCCGAAGACCCCCATGGCGCAGGCGGCCCCCGCGGCGTGCGTGACGTGTGGCTTCCTGGCGCCGATCGGGGGGTCGCTGGGGCAGGCCTTCGGGGTCTGCGCGAACGAGTTCTCGCCGGCCGACGGGCGGGTGGTGTCGCTGGCGTACGGGTGCGGGGGGCACTCCGAGGCGGCGGTCATGCCGAAGCCGCCGCAGCCGGCTCCGCCGGTGATCGACGAGACGCGGGTGGATCCGTTCCCGCTGCGGCCGGCGCGGGATTCCGGCTCGGTATCGGACGTCTCCGACGAGGCCGCGGCGGAGCTGGGTCACTCGTAGCGCTCCACGACTTGGCCGCCCCGGCCCGCTCGCGCGACACGTCGGATCGTCGTGCGATGCCGATGTCCCGGGGGACGCTGGTCATCGCCTTCGGTACGGCCCCGATGTCCGGGGCCCCGGCGTGGGTGATGGCGGACAGCGTGGCCGGCGCGAGGTCCTCGCGGATCTCGGCCGGTTCGGTGATCACCGGCGTGTTGTGCGGTCCGGCCGCCAGCGGGCGCAGGGTGAGCAGCGGCCACTGGCGCGGCCCGAAGCGGCCAGGCGGCGTCCTGTCGCTCCGGGGCGATACCTTCTCCTCAGGGCGATGAGGAGAGTCAACGTGAGCAAGTTCGTGCGGCCGGCGGCCGAGGGTGCCGATCCGTTCGGGACCGCCCGGCTGCGGCGCGGCGTCCTGGACGCCTGGGCCACCAGTCCGGCCCGCTTCCGGGAGGACGCCAACGCCGAGGAGGACCTCGTCCTCGGCGGCTACCGGGACCGGCTCGTCGTCGAGCTGGCCCAGAACGCCGCCGACGCGGCCGCCCGCGCCGGCGTGCCGGGCCGGTTGCGTCTCACTCTCCGCGACGGCGTCCTCGTCGCCGCCAACACCGGCGCCCCCCTGGACGCGGCCGGCGTCGAGTCGCTGGCCACGCTGCGGGCCTCCGCCAAGCGGGACACGCCCTCGATCGGCCGGTTCGGCGTCGGCTTCGCGGCCGTCCTCGCCGTCACCGACGAGCCCGCCGTGGTCGGCCGGCACGGCGGTGTCCGCTGGTCCCTCGCCGAGGCCCGTGACCTCGCCGCCGAGACCGCCCGGCACAGCCCCGGCCTGGGCGACGAGATCCGGCGCCGGGACGGTCACGTACCCCTGCTGCGGCTGCCGTTCGCCGCCGAGGGCACCGCTCCCGACCCGTACGACACCGTCGTCATCCTCCCCCTGCGCGACACGGCCGCCGCCGGTCTCGCGGAGCGTCTGCTGCACGCCGTCGACGACTCCCTGCTGCTCTCCCTGCCGGGACTTGAGGAGGTCGTCGTCGAGACCGGCGCCGACGCTCCCCGCACGCTGCGCCGCCGGGCCGAGGGCGCCCTGACCGTCGTGGAGGACTCGCGCGACGGCGTCACCCGGTGGCGTACCACCACCGCGCACGGCCCGCTCACGCCCGAACTGCTCGCCGACCGGCCGGTCGAGGAGCGGCTGCGCCCGTACTGGTCGGTCACCTGGGCCGTGCCCGTGGACGGCGACGGCACTCCCGCCCGCCCGCGCACCAGCCTCGTCGTGCACGCCCCCACCCCGAGCGACGAGCCCCTCGGTGTGCCCGCGCTGCTCATCGCGTCGTTCCCGCTGGACACCACCCGCCGGCACGCCGCGCCCGGCCCGCTGACCGGCTTCCTTGTCGAGAAGGCCGCCGACGCGTACGCTGAACTGCTCGCCGGCTGGCGGCCGGTGACCGCCGGGATCATCGACCTCGTGCCCGGGCCGCTGGGCAAGGGCGAGCTGGACGGGGCACTGCGGCAGGCGATCCTGGAGCGGCTGCCGCGCACGTCCTTCCTGCCCCCGGCCCATACGGCTCCCGACGAGGACCTGCCCGAGTCGCTGCGGCCGCGTGACGCCGAGGTCGTCGAGGGGGCCGGCGCGGACACCGTGCGGGTGCTCGCCGAGGTGCTGCCCACGCTGCTGCCCGCCGGGCTGGAACGCCGGGTGGAGCTGCGGACGCTGGGCGTCGCCCGGGTGCGGCTGTCCGACGCCGTCGACCGGCTGGCCGGGCTGGAGAAGGAGCCCGGCTGGTGGCGGCGGCTGTACGACAGCCTGGCGGGCGTCGATCCCGACCGGCTCACCGGCCTGCCCGTGCCTCTGGCCGACGGCCGGACCACCATCGGGCCCCGGCAGGTGCTGCTGCCCACCGCCGACGCCGTGAGCGTCGAACCCGCGACCCTGATCCGGCTCGGCCTCAAGGTCGCCCACCTGGACGCCGCCCACCCGCTGCTGGAGAAGCTCGGTGCGCTGCCCGCGACGCCGCGCGCGGTCCTCACCACGCCGCAGGTGCGCGCCGCCGTGGCGGCCTCGCTCGACGACGAGGGCGCCCTGTCCTGGGAGGAGGACGCCCTGGACGCCGAGGAACTGGCGGACACGGTGCTCACCCTGGTCCGCGACGCCGGTCTCGAACCGGGGGACGAGCCGTGGCTCGGCGCCCTGGCCCTCCCCGACGAGGAGGGGGAGCCGGCGCCGGCCGGTGAGCTGGTCTTCCCCGGCGGCCCGTTCGCGCAGGTCATGCGGGAGGGCGAACTGGCCTTCGTGGATGCCGAGTTCGCCGGGCGTTTCGGTGAGCAGCCGCTGGCCGCGTGCGGGGTGCTGGTGGACTTCGCGCTCGTCCGGGCCACGGACGTCGTCCTCGACCCGGACGAACTGGAGCCCCGCGACGGGGAGTACGCCGAGCCGGACGACCCCGGTCTGCTGGACGCGGTGGACGTCTGGTGCGAGGACATCCTCGACCGGTTCCCCGACTCCCCGGTGCCGCCGGTCGCCACCGAACTGGTCGCGGTACGGGACCTGGACCTCGTCGACGACGACAAGTGGCCGCAGGCCCTGACGCTGCTCGCGCGGCCGCCGCTGCGGGACGCGCTCACCCAGCCGGTGCGGATCCTGCTGCCCGACGGCACCCATGAAGTCGTACGGCCGTACACGGCCTGGTGGCTGCGGGGGCACCCGGTGCTGGACGGCCGGCGCCCGGCCGGTCTGCTCGCCTCCGGCGGCGATCCGCTGCTGCGCGGCCTGTACGACGAGGCCGACGCGACCGGGTTCGACGACGAGCAGGTGCTGCGGGCGCTGGGCGTCCGCACCTCGGTGGCGGCCCTCCTGGACGAACCGGGCGGCGGCGCCGAGCTGCTGGACCGGCTCGCCGACCCCGAGCGGCCGGTCACCGGCGCCCAACTGCACGCCCTCTACGGCGCGCTGGCCGAGCTGGACCCGGAGCAGGTGACCCTGCCGGACGAGCTGCGGGCCGTCGTGGACGGGCGGGTCGAGGTCGTGGACGCGGCCGGCGCGGTGGTCGTCGACTCGCCCGACCTGCTGCCGTTCACGGCGGGCGTGCCGCTGCTGCCGGTCCCGCCGGCGCGGGCGGCGGAGCTGGCGGAGCTGTTCCAGGTGCGGCGGCTGAGCGAGTCCGTCACGGGTGAGGCCGACTCGCAGGGCACGGAGCACGACGTACCCGAGTCGGTGCGGGTCCTGCTGGGGACGCGCACGCCGGACTCGTACGTCGAGCACGAGGAACTGGTCGTCGACGGCGTGGAGATCGACTGGCGGGTCACGGACGACGGGGTGCTGCACGCCGCGACCCTGGAGGGTGTCGCGGCCGGGCTCGCCTGGGCGGCCGGGCAGTGGCCACGGCGGTTCGAGGTGGCGGCCCTGCTGGAGGATCCGTCGCGGACGGAGGAGCTGGCGCGGGATCGCTGGTTCGACTGAGTCGCCGTGGGCGGACCGGTGGTGCGCGGCCGCCGCGCCTTCTCCTCACCGGGAGTACAACCTTTCACCACAGGCGTGGGTCAGATCGCGTGAGTCAACAGACTCCACGATCACTTGGGCCTCGCCGCGCTCACGCGCCGCAGGGAACGAAGGGCAGCGAGGCCCCTCTCCTCCATGGGGAACACATGCGTATACGAGCCACCGTGGCCGCCGTCACCGGCGCCCTGGCCCTGTCCGCCCTCGCCGCGCCGGTCGCGCAGGCCGATTCGCACGGTGTCGAGCTGGACCGTCCGGGCGTGGCCGAGCGTTTCGGCACCTCCTCCGCCAAGCCGTCACTCCGTACCGGCGCGACGGCAGCGCCCACCATCACCGCGGTGACGGTGAACTCCAACACCAACGTGGTCGTCGGCACCGGCGCCAAGACGATCAAGGTGTACGTGAAGGCCAGCCACCCGAGCGGCATCTCGGACGCCTACATCGACCTGTGGCACGGCAGCGACCCCGAGTACGACATCGACGGCTGGCTCCCGCCGAACGAGCAGGCCGCCTCCTGCACGGCCAGCAGTGCCACGACGTCGACCTGCATGCTCACCATCACCGCCACGCCCGGTGCGAACGGCGACGGGGTGGGCGACCTCTACGCCAACATCCTCGCCGGCACCTGGAACGTCGCCGTCGGCGTCCTGGCCAACGACGACGAGATCTTCTACACGGACTTCTACAAGACCCACAAGGTCCAGCGCGCCTCCGTGCTCACGGTCAACGCCACGCCGGAGCCGGTGAAGAAGGGCGGCACCCTGACCATCACCGGCAAGCTGACCCGTGCCGACTGGGGGACCCGTAAGTACGTCGGCTTCAGCGGCCAGAAGGTGGCCCTGCAGTTCCGCAAGTCCGGCCCCACCTCGTACGCGAACGTGAAGGGCATCACCGCCGCCACCGGCGGTGCGCTGAAGACCACCTACAAGGCGTCCTACGACGGCTACTGGCGCTTCAACTACTCGGGCATCGCGAGCACCGCGGCGGTCGGCGTCGCGGGTGACTACGTCGACGTGAAGTAGGCGACGGCTCGCCCGGGTGGACCGGCACTCCACGAAATCCGCCAACTTCCCCCACCCGGGCAACCGTTCCCCGCACTCGCCCATCTGGTCAGGAGAGCCAACAGGCTCCGAGATCACTCGCGACCATCTGGGGAACGCATGCGCATACGTGCCACTGTCGCCGCCGTCACCGGCGCCCTGGCCCTCTCCGCCCTCGCCGTACCGGCCACGCACGCCGCCGGCGGCGACGGCTTCGACCACCGCGAGTCGTTCGCGAAGATCAGCCGGGCCGCGCACAAGGGCGACCGGGCCCCCGGTCAGCCGTACGACATGGACGTCACGTTCTCGGACTTCAAGATCGCCAAGGCGGTCAAGCTCGGCTCGGGGACGCACTACTCCACCACGGTCACCTACAGGATGACCCACGCCGCGGGCATCAACGTCAGAGCCGGGGACTTCCTGACGAACCCGGTCCTCTACCGCGGTGAGCTCGACGCCCCGACCAGCGCGCCCCTCGTCGGCGTCAAGCCGGCCACCTGCGCGGTGAACACGGCCACCACGGCCACCTGCACCGGCAAGATCGACTTCTACCCGCGCGAGGACCTGCTCAACTCCGACGCCGGTACCTGGAAGGCGGGCGCCGGCGCCCTCGCGCTCAACGGTCAGGACCCGGAGGGCCTGGACTTCGACATCACCAAGGTCGGCTACGCCGAGAAGGGCGACCTCGGCACCACGCTCATCCAGCGCGCCTCCACCCTCTCGGTCGACGCCTCGCCGGAGCCGGTGAAGAAGGGCAGGACCCTCACCATCACCGGCAAGCTCTCCATCGCCAACTGGGAGACCGGCAAGTACGTCGGGTACGTGAACCAGTCGGTCGCCCTTCAGTACCGCAAGAAGGACGTCCTGGCGTACTCCAACGTCAAGGGCATCAAGACCAACAGCAAGGGCGAGCTGAGGACCACGGTGAAGGCGTCGGCGGACGGCTACTACCGCTTCACGTTCAAGGGCAAGACGACGGTCCCGGCGGTCAACGCGACCGGCGACTACGTCGACGTCCAGTAGTCACGCGGGGAAGCGGCGGTCGACCCACCTCCAGAGGAACTCCAGGGCGACCGCCGCGCCCGCGGCCGTCCCCACCGCGATCCACGGCACCGTCATCCCCACCAGCCGCAGGGCGAAGAAGTCCTGGAGCCAGGGCACCACCAGCACCACCACGAACAGCGCGCCCATCGCCGCCAACAGCGCCAGCCGCCACCAGGTGTACGGACGGGCGATGATCACGAGCACCCACATCGCGATCAGGAACAGCGTCAGCGTCGCGGCGCTCGTCTCCGCGGCCAGCGCACCGGGCCCCGTGTAGTGGTGACGGGCGATCAGATACGTTCCGAACGTCGCCACCGCGGCCAGCACCCCGCCCGGGATCGAGTACCGCATCACCCGCCGCACGAAATTCGGCTTCGCCCGTTCCTTGTTGGGCGCGAGGGCGAGGAAGAAGGCCGGGACGCCGATCGTCAGGGTGGACAGCAGCGTCAGATGACGGGGCAGGAACGGGTACTCGACCTGCCAGCACACCACCAGGATCGCCAGCAGCACCGAGTACACGGTCTTGACCAGGAAAAGGGTCGCCACGCGCGTGATGTTGCCGATGACGCGGCGGCCCTCGGCCACCACCGACGGCAGCGTGGCGAAGCTGTTGTTCAGCAGCACGATCTGCGCCACCGCACGTGTCGCCTCCGAACCCGAGCCCATCGCGACCCCGATGTCGGCGTCCTTCAGGGCGAGCACGTCGTTCACGCCGTCACCGGTCATCGCGACCGTGTGCCCGCGGGACTGGAGCGCCCCGACCATGTCCCGCTTCTGCTGCGGGGTGACCCGCCCGAACACCGTGCCCTCGTCCAGGGCCCCGGCCATCCGGTCGCGCTCGGCGGGCAGCCGGCGCGCGTCCACCGTCGTGCCGGTCAGGCCCAGCTTGCCGGCGACCGCCCCGACCGACACCGCGTTGTCGCCGGAGATGACCTTGGCGGCGACGTCCTGGTCGGCGAAGTAGCGCAGGGTGTCGGCGGCGTCGGGGCGCAGCCGCTGTTCGAGGACGACGAGCGCGGCGGGCTTGGCGTCGCGGGTGATCTCGGGGCTGTCCAGCTCGCCCGGGACACGGGCCAGCAGGAGCACCCGCAGGCCCTGTTCGTTCAGCCGGTCGGTTTCGGCGAGCGTCGGGTCGTCCTCGTGGAGCAGCACGTCGGGGGCGCCGAGGAGCCAGGTACTGGACTCCCCGTTGCCCTCGCTGAACGCCGCACCGCTGTATCTGCGGGCGGAGGAGAAGGGCAGCGCCTCGACGCAGCGCCAGTCCTCGCTGTCGGGGTAGGCGTCGATGATGGCCTGGAGGGAGGAGTTCGGGCGTGGGTCGGACTCGCCGAGGGCGCCGAGCACCTGCCGTACGTACGCCTCGTCGTTGCCGTCCAGCGTGCGCAGCTCGGTCACGTCCATGCCGCCCTCGGTGAGGGTGCCGGTCTTGTCCAGGCAGACGGTGTCGACGCGGGCGAGACCCTCGATCGCGGGCAGCTCCTGGACCAGGCACTGCTTGCGGCCGAGCCGGATCACGCCGATCGCGAAGGCGACGGAGGTGAGCAGCACCAGGCCCTCGGGGACCATCGGGACGATGCCGCCGACGGTGCGGGCGACGGAGTCCTTGAAGTCGGTCTCCTTCACCACCAGCTGGCTGATGATCAGGCCGATGGCGGTCGGCACCATCATCCACGTCACGTACTTGAGGATCGTGGAGATGCCCGAGCGCAGCTCGGAGTGGACCAGCGTGAACCGCGACGCCTCCTCGGCGAGCTGGGCGGCGTACGCCTCCCGCCCGACCTTGGTCGCCTGGAACGCCCCGGCCCCGGCGACCACGAAGCTGCCGGACATGACCTCGTCCCCCGGCCGTTTGACGACCGGGTCGGCCTCGCCGGTGAGCAGCGACTCGTCGATCTCCAGCCCGTCGGCCTCGACGCAGGTGCCGTCGACGACGACCTTGTCCCCGGGGCCGATCTCGATCAGGTCGTCCAGCACGATCTCCGCCGTGCCGACCTCGGCGGCGACCCCGTCCCGCCGCACGGTCGGCCGCACTTCACCGATCAGGGCCAGTGAGTCGAGCGTCTTCTTCGCCCGCCACTCCTGGAGGATGCCGATGCCGGTGTTGGCGAGGATGACGAAGCCGAACAGGGTGTCCTGGATGGGCGCGACGACCAGCATGATCGCCCAGAGCACGCCGATGATCGCGTTGAACCGGGTGAAGACGTTGGCGCGGACGATGTCCGCCATCGACCGGCTGCTGCGCACCGGCACGTCGTTGACCTGCCCTCGCGCGACCCGCTCGGCGACCTCGGCGGTGGTCAGTCCGCTCGTGTGGGAGGGCAGGCGCAAGGGGTGCACGGGGTCGAGACCGGCGCCCGCGTCGATGTGCGTCATGCATTCGACGGTACGTGCGGAACCACCGCTTCACCTGCCGAGTGCGCGGAAGGTCCGACCTGGGGAGGACACTGACGGTCCCGTGGTCGTACGGCGGTTGTACGACGCCCGGACGGCGGCCCCTAAGCGGCGGTGTCCGTGCGGCGCGCGGTGAACAGCAGGTACTCCCACTCCATGACGGTGGGTCCGCCGCCCGCCGCCCGGTCGTGCCGCCGGGCGAGGTCCACCAGGTCGCGGTCGAGGGCGGCGGTGCGCTCGGGGTCCGCGGCGTTGGCCCGGTAGACGGCGATCACGGGGCCGTAGCGCTCCTTGAAGTAGTCGCGGAAGGCCTCGGGTGTCCCGAAGCGGTCGATCACGACGGTCCGGCGCACGGCGGTCACGTCCGTCACCCGGTCCCCGAGAAGCGCGCGCACATGATCGGGGTCTCCCCACAGCGGGGCCGGCTGCGCGCCGGGCGGGGGCGGTGGCGCGTACGGCTTCAGCGCGGCCAGCATCCGTCCCAGGAAGCCCTCGGGTGTCCAGTTGAGCAGGCCGATGGTGCCGCCCGGCCGGCAGACCCGGACCATTTCGCCGGCGGCTGCCCGGTGATGCGGGGCGAACATGACGCCGACGCAGGACAGCACGGTGTCGAAGTCGGCGTCCGCGAAGGGCAGCGCCTCGGCGTCGGCCTCCCGCCACCGCAGGTCGACGCCGCTCCTGGCGGCCGTCCGGCGTCCGGTCTCCAGCAGTTCGGGTGTCAGATCGGCGGCTACCACGTCCGCACCGGCCAGCGCCGCCGGGATCGCGGCGTTGCCGGTCCCGGCGCCCACGTCCAGGACCCTGTCGCCCGCCTTCACCCCGCACGCCTCGACCAGCAGCGGTCCCAGCTCCGGAATCAGCTCGGCGGCGACGGAGGGGTAGTCGCCCGAGGCCCAGATCGCCCGGTGCTTGGCCTTCAGGGCCCGGTCCGCCGCGGCGGTGTCGGTCTGCTGCGCCATGACTGTGCTCCTCACCGTGCGGCCACGGCGCTACGCGTCGCGGCGACGTTCGGCCCACGCCTCTCAGCGTGGCACGAGGTGGACCGCGCGACGACCGCTGGCGGTGGGGGCTCAGTCCGCCCGGGAGTGGTCGGCCGCTGCCGTCTCGGGGGACTGGGCGCGCTTGATGGCGGCGTCGCGCCTGCGGACGTACCAGATGCCGAGCAGGCCCAGACCGCCGCCGGCCAGGCAGGTCCACAGCCACCAGGTGTGGCCGTGCTCGTCGAACCAGCCGTAGAAGGGCAACTGGACCAGGAAGAGGGCGAACCAGACGATCGTGCCGCCGATGACGGTGCCGACCACCGGGCCCTCCAGGGGCTCCGGCGCCTCGTGCTTGGGGGTCCACTTCGCCATGGGGACAGCTTACGAGGCCGCCGCGCGGGTCCGGGAGGCGCGTGGCCGGAGGGGTCGGCGGGGCGCCGCGCCCGTGCGGCGTGAGGGTCTACGCGCGGAGATGGCACATCGACCCTCATATGTTCATACTGAAACCGTTTGCCTTTGACCGGTTCTGCTCGTAGGAAAGTACAAATGCCCACCTCGGCCTCACCCAAGGCTCCCGCGCCCGAGCAGCCGGGCGGCGCGCCCGCGTACGGCGCCCTCGACCGCTACTTCAAGATCTCGGAACGCGGCAGCACGCTCGCCCGGGAGGTCCGGGGCGGTTTCGCCACCTTCTTCGCGATGGCCTACATCATCGTGCTGAACCCCATCATCCTGGGCAGCGCGAAGGACATGTACGGCAACCAGCTCGACAACGGTCAGCTGGTCACCGCGACGGCGCTGACCGCGGCGTTCACGACCCTGCTGATGGGCGTCATCGGCAACGTGCCGATCGCGCTGGCCGCCGGTCTGGGCGTGAACTCGGTCGTCGCGCTCCAGCTCGCCCCGCAGATGTCCTGGCCGGACGCCATGGGCATGGTGGTGCTGGCCGGTTTCGTGGTCATGCTGCTGGTCGCCACCGGTCTGCGTGAGCGTGTGATGAACGCCGTGCCCTACGGCCTGCGCAAGGCCATCGCCATCGGCATCGGCCTGTTCATCATGCTGATCGGTCTCGTCGACGCCGGTTTCGTCTCCCGTATTCCGGACGCCGCCCAGACCACCGTCCCGCTCCAGCTCGGCGCCACCGGGAACCTCAACGGCTGGCCGGTGCTGATCTTCGTGCTCGGTGCGCTGCTCACGCTGGCGCTGATCGTGCGCAAGGTGTCCGGCGCGATCCTCATCTCGATCGTGGCGATGACCGTGCTCGCCGTGATCATCAACGCGATCGCGGATGTCCCGTCCTGGGGGCTGACCACGCCCACGTGGCCCGGCAATCCCGTCGCCACCCCCGACTTCGGCCTGCTCGGCCAGGTCAGCGTGTTCGGCGGTTTCGCCAAGGTCGGGGTCCTGACCGGCATCCTGTTCGTCTTCACGGTGCTGCTGTCGTGCTTCTTCGACGCGATGGGCACGATCATGGGCGTCAGCGACGAGGCCAGGCTGACCGACGCCGAGGGGCAGATGCCCGGCATCAACAAGGTCCTGTTCGTCGACGGCATCGCCGTCGCCGCGGGCGGCGCCAGCTCGTCCTCGGCCACCACCTGCTTCGTGGAGTCCACCGCCGGCGTCGGCGAGGGCGCCCGCACCGGCTTCGCGAACATGGTCACGGGCGGTCTGTTCGCCCTGGCGCTCTTCCTGACGCCGATCGCCACCATGGTCCCGTCGCAGGCGGCCACGCCCGCGCTGGTCGCGGTCGGTTTCCTGATCATGGCCGGCTCGGTCCGGGAGATCGACTGGTCGGACTACACGATCGCCGTCCCGGCCTTCGTGACGATGCTGATGATGCCGTTCACCTACTCGATCACCAACGGCATCGGCATGGGCTTCATCACCTTCGTGGTGCTGCGCCTGGCCGCGGGCCGGGGCCGGGAGGTCCCGGCGGCGATGTACGCCGTGTCGACGGTCTTCGCCTTCTACTACCTGATGCCGGCGCTGGGTCTCACGTGACCCCGTAGAACCGCTCCGTCTCCTCGACGGCGGCCTGGAACCGCTCGTCGAAGTCATCGCGAACGAGCGTCCGGACGACATAGTCCTGGACGCTCATTCCGCGTGCGGCCGCCCGGTGCCGCAGGCGCTCGAGCAGGTCACCGTCTATTCGCAGGCTGAGCACACTGGTCCCCATGTGCACGAGGGTCGGGGGCGCCGCCGGGCGGCGGGTCACGTTCCGCGGCTGGATCACTCGTATGGGTGAAGGTAGGGTTTCGTGGCGTGTCTCACGGGCAGCCGGCGTGTCGCGGGTGTTCTTTAGCGAGGGTAATGAGTTAAGCTAAACACATGCCGGACCTTACCCATGGCGACGACGCTGCCGCCGTGAACTCCCTGCGATCGGCCGTGATGCGGCTGTCCCGTCGGCTCAAGCACCAACGGGTCGACGAGTCACTGAGCCCCACCGAGATGTCGGTGCTGGGCACCCTGGCCCGCTGCGGCACCGCCACCCCGGGCGAACTCGCCCGGAAGGAGCACGTGCAGCCGCCCTCGATGACCCGCATCGTCGCGCTGCTGGAGGCCAAGGGCCTGGTCCGGCTGGAGCCGCACCCCGAGGACCGGCGCCAGAAGGTCGTCACGCAGACGGAGCGGGCCGAGGCGATGCTCGAGGAGAGCCGTCGCAAGCGGAACGCGTTCCTGGCCTCACTGGTCGAGGACCTCGACGAGGACGAGTGGGCGAAACTGCGCGCCGCCGCCCCCGTGCTGGAGAAGCTCGCGCACCTGTAACCGCACCGCCGTAGGGAGGCGAACCCCTTTGAGTACGGGATCCGGAGCAGACTCCGCCCCCGCACCGACCACCCCCGACGCCCCGCCCACCACCGACCCGCCGGACATCGCCGCCGGGGACACCCGCAAGTCCTCGATGTTCAGCTCGCTGAGGGTCCGCAACTACCGCCTCTTCTTCCTCGGCCAGGTCGTCTCCAACACCGGCACCTGGATGCAGCGCATCGCCCAGGACTGGCTGGTCCTCAGCCTGACCGGCTCCGCGACCGCCGTCGGCGTCACGACGGCGCTGCAGTTCCTTCCGATGCTGTTCCTCGGCCTCTACGGCGGGGTCCTGGTCGACCGCCTCCCCAAGCGCCCCACGCTGCTGGTCACCCAGACGGCGATGGCGTTCACGGGCCTGGCCCTCGCCGCCCTGACACTGACGGGCCATGTGCAGGTCTGGCACGTGTATGTCGCCGCCTCCGCCGTCGGCCTCGCCACGGTCGTCGACAACCCGGCCCGCCAGTCCTTCGTGAGCGAGATGGTCGGCCCCGACCAGCTCCAGAACGCCGTCAGCCTGAACTCCGCGAACTTCCAGTCCGCCCGCATGATCGGCCCCGCCGTCGCCGGCGTTCTCATCACCGGCGTGGGCACGGGCTGGGCGTTCCTGTTCAACGGCCTGTCCTACGTCGCCCCGCTGGCCGGCCTGCTGCTGATGCGCGGGCGCGAACTGCACCCCGTCCGGCGCGCGCCGCGCGGCAAGGGGCAGCTGCGTGAGGGACTGACCTACGTCGCCGGGCGCCCGGAGCTGGTCTGGCCGATCGTGCTGGTCGGCTTCATCGGCACGTTCGCGTTCAACTTCCCCGTCTACCTCACGGCCTTCGCCGACGACGTCTTCCACGCCGGTGCCGGCGCCTACAGCCTGTTCAACACCCTGATGGCGGTCGGCTCGGTGACCGGTGCGCTGCTCGCCGCACGCCGGGGCACGGCGCGGATGCGGCTGCTGGCCGCGGCGGCGCTGGTCTTCGGCGCGGTGGAGATCGTGGCTGCGGTGACCCCGTCGCTGTGGCTGTTCGCCCTGCTGATGATCCCGCTCGGCGTCTTCGGCATGACGGTCAACGTCACCGCCAACACCGGCATCCAGATGGCCACCGACCCGGCGATGAGGGGCCGCGTCATGGCCCTGTACATGATGGTCTTCCTGGGCGGCTCCCCGGTCGGCGCCCCGATCGTCGGCTGGATCACCGACACCTACGGCGCCCGCGTCGGCCTCGCGACCGGCGGCGCGGTCGCGGCCCTGGCCGCCACCGTCGTCGGCCTGATCCTGGCCCGCGCCGGGAACCTGCGGCTCTCGGTCGGCTGGCACCGCGGCCACCCCAGGGTGCGCTTCGTGCCCCGCGAACGCCGGGAGGAGCTGGCGCCGGCGGCCTGATCCGGCGGGCGGGCGGCCGGGTTCAGTCGCGGGGGAACTCGTCGGTCTTGAGGACGAGGCCGACCACCGTGCCGGTCAGGTCGACCTCGTCGCCGAAGGGGAAGCTGACGTACCCCCCGACGACCTCGGTCCGGTATCCCTCGGGGACGGGCATCTCTTCCAGCCACTCGAACAAGGTGTCGAGCGTGAGCTCGTCGCCGCCGTCGTGTGCCATCTCGATCCTCTCTTCGAGGACGGTCATCGTGGCGCTCCTCCCCGGCTGCCGCTCACCCGAGTGCAGCCGCGCGGTACAACGATACGCACGGTGATCGGGACACGCCGGTGCGCGCGGGCAGACTGGCCCCATGAGACTTTTCGCCGCCGTGCTGCCCCCCGAGGACGTCGCTCGCGAACTGGCGTCGGAAGTGACCGCTCTGCAGGGGCTGCCCGGTGCCGACGGGCTGCGCTGGACCGGCAGGCCCGGCTGGCACTTCACGCTCGCGTTCTACGGAGAGGTGGCCGAGGACGTCGTGCCGGAGCTGTCGGCCCGGCTGGAGCGGGCCGCGCAGCGGACGCCGGAGTTCGAGCTGGCCGTGCGGGGCGGGGGCCAGTTCGGGCAGGGACGGGCCCTGTGGGCCGGGGCCGAGGGCGACCTCGCGACGCTGCGGCTGCTGGCCGAGCGGGCGGAGGCGGCGGCGCGCAAGGCCGGGGTGGAGATGGGGGAGCATCGGCGGTACAAGGCCCATCTCACGCTGGCCCGCAGCCGGGACGCCAGGAACGTACGGCCGTACCTCGACGCCCTGGCCGGGTTCACCAGCCGCACCTGGACCGTGGCCGAGCTGGCGCTGGTGCGCAGCCACCTGCCCCGGTCCGGGGTGCCGGGCGAGCAGCCCCGTTACGAGGCGGTCGCCCGCTGGCCGCTCGGCGGCGCCGGTTAGTCTCGGTACGTGGACCCGAAAACCCGGAACCGGATCATGGCCGGTGTGCTTGTACTGATGTTCGCTGTGGTGGCCGTGGCGTCGGCCGTCAGGTAGCGCTGCGGCACCTCCCGAGGGGCGGGGGCCGTGGCTCGCGCAGTTCCCCGCGCCCCTCGGGGCGTCCAGCTGCGACCTTGGCTACCAGGCGAACGCCTCCGGCGACGGGCCCGGGCCCGGGAAGATCTCGTCCAGGCCGGACAGCAGCTCCTCGGGCAGCTCCAGCTCCACCGCCCGCAGCGCGGAGTCCAGCTGCCCGGCGGTGCGCGGGCCGACGATCGGGCCGGTCACGCCGGGGCGGGTGAGCAGCCAGGCGAGGGCGGCCTCGCCGGGTTCGACTCCGTGCTTGTCGAGCAGGTCCTCGTACGCCTGGATCCGCCTGCGTGCCGCCGTGTCGGCCAGGGTGTCGGCGGCCCGGCCCGAGGCCCGGCGCCCGCCCTCGGCCTGCTTCTTCAGGACACCGCCCAGCAGCCCGCCGTGCAGCGGCGACCACGGGATGACGCCGAGGCCGTAGTCCTGCGCCGCCGGGATGACCTCCATCTCGGCGCGGCGCTCGAACAGGTTGAACAGGCACTGCTCGCTGACGAGGCCGATGGTGCCGCCACGGCGGGCGGCGGTCTCGTTCGCCTGGGCGATCTTGTAGCCGGGGAAGTTGCTGGAGCCGACGTAAAGGATCTTGCCCTGCTGGATCAGGACGTCGATGGCCTGCCAGATCTCCTCGAAGGGCGTGGCGCGGTCGATGTGGTGGAACTGGTAGACGTCGATGTAGTCGGTCCGCAGGCGCTTGAGGCTGGCGTCGACGGCGCGGCGGATGTTCAGCGCGGAGAGCTTGTCGTGGTTGGGCCAGGCGGGGGAACCGTCGCCGGCCATGTTGCCGTACACCTTGGTGGCGAGGACGACCTTGTCCCGCCGGTCGCTCCCCTTGGCGAACCAGTCGCCGATGATGCGTTCGGTACGGCCCTTGTTCTCGCCCCAGCCGTAGACGTTGGCGGTGTCGAAGAAGTTGATGCCCGCGTCCAGCGCCGCGTCCATGATCGCGTGGCTGTCGGCCTCGTCGGTCTGCGGGCCGAAGTTCATCGTGCCGAGGACGAGACGGCTGACCTTGAGTCCGGTGCGTCCGAGCTGCGTGTACTTCATGGTCCACAGCCAACGTCTTGAAGTGGGCTCAAGGCAAGCGGTGCGGCGGCCGGGTCAGTCGCGGGGGAACTTGGCCGTGTCCAGGGTGAGATCGAGGAGGGTGTGGGTCAGGTCGATACGCTCACCGAAGTCGAACCGGGACTCGGTGCGGTACTCGCCGTCCTTGGGGTCGGTGAAGAGGTGGCAGCGCCCTTGGTAGGGATCGGCGATGAGGTAGACGGGAACCTCGGCCTCCGCGTACGCGGCCTTCTTCGGGCCGTAGTCGTTCATCCCGGTGCCGCGGGAGATGACCTCGGCGACGAACTCGACGTCCTCGTGGCGCCAGCCGCGCTCCGGGTCGCGTTCCGCGTCGTCCCGAGCAGCGCCCGGCGCTTGCCTGGGCACGGGCCGAGTACCTGGGCAGGAGGTGGGCGGGGCACCCGAGGGGGCCCGCCGGTGCGCCGACGCCCTCGTGCGGCGCCTGCGCGCCGTCGCCGGTCAGCCCTCGTAGTCCCCGCCCAGCCCCCACCCCTGGTACAGCGCCTCCGCGAACGCCTGAGCGATCTTGTGCTCGCCGCTCGCGTTCGGGTGGGTGCCGTCGTAGGTGTCCGTGTGGATGTCGTACGACGCCGGCGGCGTCGCCGGCAGCAGTGGCGAGCGGGGCTCGTCCAGGTCGGCGACCGCCTTCGCGAGGAGCTCGTTGAAGGCGGCGACCTGCTCGGCGAAGGGCGCGTCCGACGCGCAGCGGACGTTCGGGATCACGGGGAGCACGACGACGCTGATGCGCGGGTTGGCCTCGCGCGCGCCCGCGACGAAGGCGCGGACGTTCTGCGCCGTCTGCTCGGCGTTGGTGTAGAACCCCAGGTCGATCAGGCCGAGGGAGACCAGCAGCACGTCCGCCCGGCACTCGCGTACCGCCCCGCCGATCAGCGGTGCCATGTGCAGCCAGCCCTCGCCCCAGCCGGCCAGGTGGCGGCGCGGGAAGTCCGGTTCGGCGTAGGCGTACGACACCGGCTCCTCGGCCGCCTTGTCGTACAGCGTCTCGCGCGGGCCGACGAGGGTGAAGGGACCGCCGTACGTTTCGCACAGGTGCCGCCACATCCGGTAGCGCCAGGTGTGTTCGCCCGCGCTGCCGATGGTCATGGAGTCGCCGACGGGCATGAACCTGAGCATCCGCTCATGATGGACGATCAGCGCCCCAGGCGGGGTGTGAGGCCGACCACGCCGGTGAAAAGCCGGTCGGGGTGGCAGTCTTGGGGCATGCGCCGATCACTCACCGTCCTCGCCGCTGCCCTTCTCGCGGGCGCGCTCACCGTGCCGACCGCCTCCGCCGCCGACGGGGACGAGGGGTTCGTCATCAAGGACCCGCGCATCACCGAGTCCAGCGGCCTCGCCGCCTCCCGCCGGCACCCCGGCATCTACTGGACCCACAACGACAGCGACGACGGCGCCTATCTGTACGCCGTGGACGGCGTGACCGGCGAGACCGTCGCCACCCTCACGCTCACCGGCGTCGGCCGCCCGCGCGACGTGGAGGCCATCTCCATCGGGCCGGGCGACCAGATCTACGTCGGTGACATCGGCGACAACCTCGGCGGCACCTGGGACCACGTCTGGATCTACCGGCTCCCCGAGCCGGAGGAGCTGAGGGACGAGACCGTCCGGGCCACGCAGTACGTGGTCGAGTACGCCGACGGGGCGCGGAACGCCGAGTCCCTCGTCGTGCATCCCCGGACCGGACGCGCGTACATCATCGACAAGAACGAGGCGGGCGGCCATCTCTACGAGGGCCCGGCGGAGCTGTCCTCCTCCGGCACCAACGTCTTCGAGCCCGTCGCCGCCGTCCCCGACCTGGAGGCCACCGACGCCGCGCTCTCCCCGGACGGCGAACGACTCGTCGTGCGCAGCTACTTCGGCTCACTCGTGTACGACTGGAACGACGGCCGGATCAAGAGGACCGGGCGGCTCGGCGTGCCGTCCCTGGGGCAGGGCGAGTCGGTGACGTACACCGCCGACGGGACGAAGGTCATGTTCGGCAACGAGGGAGCGGGAAGCTCGGTGGAGCCCATGGACGCCCCCGGTGCCCCGGCGGGCGGCTCCGGCAAGTCGCCGTCCGAGGAGAGTGGTTCGGCAGCCGGGAAGAGCGAGGACGGCGGCCTCTCGGTCGGCACCGGGGCCGTCGCGCTGGTCGTGGCCTGCGCCCTGATCCTCGGCCTGGGCCGGCTGCGGCGCAGAGGCTAGGCCGGCGCCTGCCGCTGGGCCACGATCGTCTCCAGGCCGTCCAGGATGCGCTGGAGCCCGAACTCGAAGTGGTCGAAGTCGGGGCCCCAGGTGTCCTCGTCGAGGGATGCCATGACCGGGTAGCGGCCGCTGGCCATCACCTTCTCCAGCACCGGCACCTGCGCCTGCCAGAACTCGGCGTCCGTCAGGCCCGTCCGGCGCTCCGCCTCCTGCTGGTGCACCTGCGTGCGGGCTGCGCCGACGACGTAGGAGTCGACCAGGATGATCGCCGAGACCAGTTCGCGGTCGGACAGGCCCATCGGGCGGATGCGGGTGAGGACCCTCTCCATGCCCTCGATGGCGGCGGGTCCGAGGATCGGGCGGGACTGGTTGACGTGCAGCAGCCAGGGGTGGCGGCGGTAGAGGTCGAGGGTGGCGCGGCCCAGGGCCTCCAGGGCGGCGCGCCAGCCGTCGCCGAGGCCGGACGGGTCGGGGGACGGGCGCTGCACACGGTCCAGCATCAGGTCGAGCAGCTCGCCCTTGCCGGGGACGTAGCGGTAGAGCGACATCGCGCCGGTGCCGAGTTCGGCCGCGACGCGCCGCATCGACACCGCGTCCAGGCCCTCCGCGTCGGCGACCCGGACGGCGGCTTCCACGATCCTCTCGAGCGTCAGGCCCGGCTTGGGGCCGCGGCTGGGCCGCCGGCCGGTGTCCCACAGCAGTTCGAGGGTCCGCCGGATGTCGCCGCTGCCGCTGGTGCGGGTGCCGTCCTTGCCGCTCGTCATACGGCTCAGTCTAGGTGCCGGGAAGAGAAACCGGGTACACCGTACGCGTAATCGGGTACGGTGTACCCGGTTGCGAGGAGAAGG
This sequence comes from Streptomyces sp. NPDC047706, assembly GCF_043204795.1. Taxonomy (NCBI): domain Bacteria; kingdom Bacillati; phylum Actinomycetota; class Actinomycetes; order Kitasatosporales; family Streptomycetaceae; genus Streptomyces; species Streptomyces sp. NPDC047706. Next base: position 92,733 of record NZ_JBIDCW010000012.1, read on the forward strand.
GGGACCCCATGAGTGACGGATACGCGGTACGGGCCGAGGGCCTGCAGAAGCGCTACGGCGAGAAGCGCGCCCTGGACGGCTTCGATCTGACGGTGCGTGAGGGCACCGTGCACGGCCTGCTCGGGCCGAACGGCGCGGGCAAGACCACCGCCGTGCGCATCCTGGCCACGCTGCTGCGGCTGGACGGCGGACGGGCGACCGTGGCCGGGCTGGACGTGGCGCGGCAGGCGCGCGAGGTGCGGGCCCGTATCGGCCTCACCGGGCAGTACGCGGCGGTGGACGAGGTGCTCACCGGCCGGCAGAACCTGGAGATGTTCGGCCGGCTGTTCCATCTGGGCGGGAAGCGGGCGAAGCTGCGCGCCACCGAGCTGCTGGAGCAGTTCGACCTGACCGACGCCGCCGACAAGGGCGTCGGTGGCTACAGCGGTGGGATGCGGCGCCGCCTCGACCTGGCCGCGTCGATGATCCTGGCCCCCGCGGTCCTCTTCCTCGACGAGCCGACGACGGGACTGGACCCGCGCAGCCGCGGCGAGGTCTGGGAGTCGGTGCGGGAGCTGGTGGCGGGCGGCACGACCGTGCTGCTGACCACCCAGTATCTGGAGGAGGCCGACAAGCTGGCCTCCCGCGTCACCGTCATCGACCAGGGGCGCGCGATCGCCGACGACACCCCGGACGGGCTAAAGAACCGGATCGGCGGCGACCGGATCGAGGTCGTGGTCGCCGAGCGGGCGGACATCGCACGGGCGGTGAAGGTCGTCGCCCGCGTCTCGGACGGTGAACCGGAGGCGGACGAGAGCGAGTTGCGTGTGCACGCCGCCGTCGCCGACCGGGTGACCGCGCTGACGGACGTCGCCCGCACCCTCCAGGACGAGGGGGTCCGGGTCGAGGACATCGGGCTGCGCAGGCCGAGCCTCGACGACGTGTTCCTGCGCCTGACCGGACACCGCACGGAAGCGAAGGAGACCGTCGCGTGAGCACCGCACACCTGGCAGCACCGGCCCCCCGGGGACGTACGTACTGGCTGCTCGCCGACTGCTGGAACATCGTCCGCCGGGGCCTGACCCACTACCGGCGCCAGCCCGTCAACATCGCCTGGCAGCTCGGCTTCCCGATCCTGTCCGTCCTGCTGTACGGCTATGTCTTCGGCAGCGCCATGAAGGTGCCCGGCGGCGGGGACTACCAGGACTTCCTGATGCCGGGCATGTTCGTGATGACGATGGCGTTCGGCTTCATCAACACCGCCACGGTGGTGGTGTACGACGCCACCAAGGGCGTCATCGACCGGTTCCGCTCGATGCCGATGGCCTCCTCGGCCGTGGTCGCCGGGCGCGGGGTGACCGATCTGATCGTCGCCTGCGCCGAGTTGGCCATCATGATGCTGACCGCGTTCGCCATGGGCTGGCGGCCGGACGGGGGCCTGGGCTTCCTCGCCGCGTTCGGGCTGCTGCTGTGGCTGCGGTTCGCGCTGATCTGGATCGGCGTGTGGCTCGGCCTGCTGGTGCCCAACCCGGAGGCGGCCGGCGGTCTGTTCGCCGTGGCCTTCCCGCTGACGATGATCTCCAGCATCTTCGTCGCCCCGCAGCTGATGCCGGACTGGCTGGGCTGGGTGGCCGCGTGGAACCCCATCTCCTCGACGGCCGCGGCGACCCGCGAGCTGTTCGGGACGCCGGTCGGCGGGGGCGAGACCTGGATCGAGCAGCACGCGCTGCTGATGGCGGGGGTGTGGCCGGTGGTGCTGACCCTGGTCTTCCTGCCGCTGGCGGTGCGCCGCTTCCAGAAGCTGAGCCGCTGACGCCGTGGAGCGTAGAACGAGAAAGGGCCCGGAGTGACGTTCCGGGCCCTGCCTCGTTCCGCCGCGGGCGTGCCGTTGCGGGACTACATCTGCTCGATCACGTGGTCGACGCACTTCGTCAGCGCCTCGATGTCCGCCGGGTCGATCGCCGGGAACATCGCCACACGGAGCTGGTTGCGGCCGAGCTTGCGGTACGGCTCGGTGTCGACGATGCCGTTGGCGCGCAGCACCTTGGCGACGGCCGCCGCGTCCACCTCGTCGGTGAAGTCGATCGTGCCGATGACCTGCGAGCGCTTGGCCGGGTCGGCGACGAAGGGGTTGGCGTACTTGATGTCCTCGGCCCAGCCGTACAGCGTGCGCGCGGAGGTCGCCGTGCGGCGCACCGCCCAGTCCAGGCCGCCCTGGCCGTTGAGCCACTTCAGCTGCTGGTCGAGCAGGAAGAGGGTGGCCAGCGCCGGGGTGTTGTACGTCTGGTTCTTGCGGGAGTTGTCGATCGCCGTCGGCAGGCTGAAGAACTCCGGCACGTGCCGGCCGGACGCGTGGATCCGCTCGGCGCGCTCGATCGCGGCGGGGGAGAAGACGCCGATCCACAGTCCGCCGTCGGAGGCGAAGGACTTCTGCGGGGCGAAGTAGTAGACGTCCGTCTCGGCGATGTCGACCGGCAGGCCGCCGGCGCCGCTCGTCGCGTCCACGAGGACCAGCGCGCCCTCGTCGGCGCCGGCCACCCGCTTGATGGGCATGGCGACGCCGGTCGAGGTCTCGTTGTGGGTGAACGCGTAGACGTCCACGCCCGCGGCGGCCTCCGGCTGGGGGTGCGTGCCCGGGTCGGCGGAGATGACGTCGGGCTCGGCCAGCCAGGGGGCGAGCTTGGCGGCCTTGGCGAACTTGGAGCTGAACTCGCCGAAGGACAGGTGCTGCGACCTGTTCTCGATCAGGCCGTGCGTCGCGATGTCCCAGAACGCCGTCGAGCCGCCGTTGCCGAGGATCACCTCGTAGCCGTCGGGGAGCTGGAACAGCTCGCGGATGCCCTCGCGTACCGAGCCGACCAGGTTCTTGACCCGGGGCTGGCGGTGGGAGGTGCCCATGAGGGACGTGCCGGTCGCGGCCAGGGCGTCCAGCGCCTCCGTCCGCACCTTGGAGGGGCCCGCGCCGAAACGACCGTCCGCGGGCTTGATGTCAGAGGGAATCCGGATCTCAGCCACGAGGCGAGACTATCCGCTGGGGGAAACGTGGTCGAAGCGTCGTCCGTCGGGTGAGACGGCGTTTCGCGGGGCCGGTGGGGGAGGGCACAGTGGTCAGCGGCAAAACAGGTTCACACGCCTGACCAAGTCCATTACCCTGGACTGGTAAGTACAGCGAGGTGAACGTTCCCCGTCTTTGTCCCCCGTCCCTTGGAAGGCCCTCGTGAGCACGCCCAGCGCCACCCCCTCGTCCCCGGCGACGACCCCGTCCGCGCCGACCGCGGCGAGCGCGCCCTCGCCGGTGAAGGGGGGACAGGGCGGCCGCTTCACAGGCTCCCTCGGCCCGGTCGGCCTGGTGCTGGCCGGCGGGCTGTCGGTGCAGTTCGGCGGCGCCCTCGCGGTCACCCTGATGCCGCGGGCCGGCGCGCTCGGCATCGTGACCCTGCGACTGGCGGTGGCCGCGCTCGTGCTGATGCTGGTGTGCTGGCCACGACTGCGCGGGCACTCCCGCACCGACTGGGGCACCGTCGTCGTCTTCGGCATCACCATGGGCGCGATGAACGGCCTCTTCTACCAGGCCGTGGACCGCATCCCGCTCGGCCCGGCGGTCACCCTGGAGGTGCTCGGCCCGCTCGCCCTGTCCGTCATCGCCTCCCGCCGCGCGATCAACCTCGTCTGGGCGGGCCTCGCTCTGGCCGGCGTCTTCCTGCTCGGCGGCGGCAACTTCGAGACTCTCGACCCGGTCGGCGCGGCCTTCGCGTTGGGCGCGGGCGCCATGTGGGCGGCGTACATCCTCTTCAGCGCGCGCACGGGCCGCCGTTTCCCGCAGGCCGACGGGCTGGCGCTGGCCATGGTGGTGGCGGCGGTGCTGTTCCTGCCGCTGGGCGTCGCGGAGTCGGGCACGAAGCTGTTGGACCCCGAGATCCTCGCGCTCGGCGCGGCCGTCGCGCTGCTGTCCTCCGTCCTGCCCTACACCCTCGAACTCCTCGCCCTGCGCCGCCTGCCCGCCCCCACGTTCGCCATCCTCATGAGCCTGGAGCCCGCCATCGCCGCGACGGCCGGCTTCCTGGTCCTGGACCAGGCCCTGACCGCCATGGAGGCCGCGGCCATCGCCCTGGTCATCGCGGCGAGCATGGGCGCGGTCCGCACCCAGGTGAGCCGCCGCAAACGCCCACTGACGGCAACACCTTCCTGACGCACGGGGCGGCGCGCCGGGGGGCTCGGGGGCTAGAGTCGGATTCGTGACCGGCGATGCGCCGGGGACACGAAGGGAACGTCAGCATGAGCGTGCAGCACACCGAGACAGCCGGTGACGGATGGCTGATCCCGCGCCCGGAGCGGACGCCGGACGCCCTCCGCGCGGCGTGTGCCGTGGTGGCCCCGCAGCTCCTGCCCGCGTACGACCAGGCCAAGGACAAGGCCCTCGCCGAGGCGGTGGAGCATGGCTCTCTGGCCCCCGTGCACGCCTGCCTGCGGCACTGGTCCGCGCTGATCGAGATCGAACGCCACCCTGGGACGGCGAAGGAATATCACCGGGCCGAGTACCTCGCGCAACTCGCGGGCTCGCACCAAGAGGCCCGCGAGCACCTGAGCGTTGCCGCCGGAATCTATCGGGGTGCGGCTTCTACATGATCACGCCGCGCGCGGAACTCGTCACCATCTGGCAGGTCACGCCCGACCCGTTGTGATACCTACCTGCGAGACCGCTGCCACGAAGGCGGTGAACGCGTCCGTGCCGAGGGTGAGGGTGCCGTGGGTGGGGTGCTTGGAGTCGCGGACGGCTATGTGGGCTCCGAGGTCGGCGACTTCGACGCAGTCGCCGCCGCTGCTGCTGCTGTGGGATGACTTACGCCACCGCACTTGCGTCACGTTCGGGTTGCTCCCCATAGCGCTCCTCCATCACGTGGGCGATCAGCTGTGCCGAGTCCCGTACCGAGAGCGCGGCAGCTCGGAGTTGATCGTAGTGGAGCCAGCCCTCGCTGACAGTGTCCGGATTGGCCGTCATGTGGCCTTGGATGAAGTCCTCGGTGTACACAATGTCCGGGTCGTCGCCGAAGCGCAGCAGATTGAAGGCGCCGGGCAACCCGGGGTGTTCCCCCGCCGAAAAGGGCAACACCTGTACCTTCACACGTCGTTGGTCACGAAAGCTCAGCAGGTGCGCCAGCTGGTCCCGCATAACCTCCCGGCTGCCCATGGGCCGGTTCAGCACCGCTTCGTCCAGCACGACCCACACCAGCGGCGGCTTCTCCTTCCGGAGGACGCGTTGCCGTTCCATGCGAGCCGCGACCAGCTCGCCTAGAGTCGCCGGCTGGGGCGCGCCCAGCACCGCGCGCGCGTACTCCTGCGTCTGCAGTAGCCCGTACACCACCTGCGACTGGTACGTCGAGATATATGTAGCCCGCCCCTCCATCTCCGCATACGGCTGGAACCACCCCGGCAACTGGCTCCGCAGTACCAGCCCCACCAGCCGCGAGAACAACCCGTCCGTCCCCAGCGCGGCGTCCACCCGTTCGGAGAAATCCCGTTGGGGGACCTTCGCCGCCGTCTCGATCTGCCCGATCAGCGACCCGGTGCAGAACACGATCGAGCCGAGCTGCGCCAGTGTCAGTCCCGCCGCCTCCCGGCAGCGCCGCAGCTCGTAGCCGTAGTAGTCCAACGGCGATGCGCCCGGGTCCAGTTCGCGGCTCCGCAATCCGACCACCTCCCATGACGGAGAGTAGTCAAAGCGATGCGCAACGGCACCGCGAATCGGCAAAACAGAATCATGCAAGCGTGCTTGATTTGTTCCGGTGTCGCTGCCACGCTCCTGCCCATGGCCGACCCCACCCCCGTCTTCGACGACCTGCGTGCCGAAAGCGACGAACTCGACCGGCTCGTCGCCGACTTGCCGCCGGAGCGCTGGACACTGCCGACCCCCGCGCCCCGCTGGACCGTCGCCCACCAGATCGCCCACCTCGCCTGGACCGACCGCTCCGCCCTGCTCGCCGTCACCGACGAGGACGCGTTCCGGACGCTGGTCGAGAAGGCCTTCGCCGCGCCGGACTCCTTCGTGGACGACGGCGCCGACGAGGGGGCGCGGCTTGCGCCCGCCGAACTGCTCACGAGCTGGAGGGAAGGGCGTGCCGCCCTCGACGCCGCCCTGCGCGCCGCCCCGCCCGGTGCCCGTTTCCCCTGGTACGGCCCGCCCATGTCGGCCGCCTCCATGGCCACCGGACGGATCATGGAGACGTGGGCCCACGGCCAGGACGTCGCCGACGCCCTGGGGGTCGAGCGCACCCCGACGGACCGGCTGAAGCACGTCGTCCGCATCGGCGTCCGCGCCCGCGACTTCGCCTTCGCGGCGCACGGCCTGCCCGCGCCCGGCGAGGAATTCCGGGTCGAACTGGTCGCCCCGTCGGGCGAGTTGCTGACCTACGGTCCCGAGGGCGCCGCCCAGCGTGTCACCGGCACCGCCTACGACTTCGCGCTCCTGGTCACCCAGCGCGCCCACCGCGACGACGTGGACGTGCGCGCAGAGGGCACGGACGCGGACCGCTGGCTCGGCATCGCCCAGGCCTTCGCGGGCCCGCCCGGCGACGGCCGCCCGCCGAAGGGTGACGCCCGGTGACCCTGCGCATCGGCAACGCCTCCGGCTTCTACGGAGACCGTTTCGACGCCCTGCGTGAGATGCTCACCGGCGGCGGACTCGACGTCCTCACCGGCGACTACCTCGCCGAGCTGACGATGCTGATCCTGGCCCGGGACCGGCTGAAGGACCCCGGCGCCGGATACGCCCGGACCTTCCTGCGCCAGCTGGAGGAGTGCCTCGGCCTCGCCCACGAGCGGGGCGTCCGCGTCGTCACCAACGCGGGCGGGCTCAACCCCGCCGGACTCGCGGGTGCCGTCAGGAAGCTGGCCGACCGCCTGGGAATCCCCGTGCGGGTCGCGCACGTGGAGGGCGACGACCTCACCGCCCGGTACCCGGGCAGCCTCGCCGCGCACGCCTACCTCGGCGGCTTCGGCATCGCCGCCTGCTTGCGGGAGGGCGCCGACATCGTGGTGACGGGCCGGGTGACCGACGCGGCGCTGGTCACCGGGCCCGCCGCCGCCCACTTCGGCTGGCGGCCGGGGGACCACGACCGCCTCGCGGGCGCCGTCGTCGCCGGGCACGTCCTGGAGTGCGGCACCCAGGCCACCGGCGGCAACTACTCCTTCTTCCACGAGCGGCAGGCCGACGTCCGCAGGCCCGGCTTCCCGCTCGCCGAGATCCACGCCGACGGCAGCTGCGTGATCACCAAGCACCCCGGAACCGGCGGTTTCGTGGACGTCGGCACGGTCACCGCGCAGCTGCTGTACGAGACGGGCGGCGCCCGTTACGCCGGCCCCGACGTCACCGCGCGCCTCGACACCGTACGGCTCACCCAGGACGGCCCCGACCGGGTGCGGATCGACGGCGTGCGGGGCGAGGCGCCGCCCGGGACCCTCAAGGTCGGCCTCAACCGGATCGGTGGATTCCGCAACGAGGTCGTCTTCGTCCTGACCGGACTCGACATCGACGCCAAGGCCGGCCTCGTCCGCCAGCAGATGGCGGACGCGCTGGCCAAGGCGCCGCCGGCCGAGATCCGCTGGGACCTGGCACGCACCGACCGGCCCGACGCCGGTACCGAGGAGAGCGCGAGCGCCCTGCTGCGGCTGGTCGTACGGGACCCGGACGAGACGAAGACCGGGCGGGCGCTGAGCGGGGCCGCCGTGGAACTGGCCCTCGCGAGCTATCCCGGCTTCCACGTCGTCGCGCCCCCGGGGAAGGGCTCTCCCTACGGGGTCTTCGAGGCCGGATACGTCGCTCAGGACGCCGTCGAGCACACGGCGGTCCTCGACGACGGACGCCGTGTACCGGTCGCGCCGGCCGCCGCCACCCTCGTACCGGAACCCGTCCCGGAACCGCCCCTGCCGCAGCCCCTGCCGGCCGGGCCGGTGCGCCGCGCCCCCCTCGGCCTCGTCGCCGGAGCCCGCAGCGGCGACAAGGGCGGTGACGCCAACGCCGGCGTGTGGGCGCGGACCGACGACGCCTGGCGCTGGCTCGCCCACGAGCTGACCGCCGACCGCTTCCGGCAACTGATCCCCGAGGCCCGCGACCTGCCCGTCACCCGGCACGTCCTGCCGAACCTGCGCGCCCTGAACTTCGTCGTCGAGGGCATCCTCGGCGAAGGCGTCGCCGCGCAGGCCCGTTTCGACCCGCAGGCCAAGGCCCTCGGCGAATGGCTGCGCTCCCGCCACCTGGACATCCCGGAGGCCCTCCTGTGACCGTCCTGACCTCCGCCCTCGACACCACGAGCCCCGAGTACCGGGCGAACCGTGACGCGATGCTCGGCAAGCTCGCCGAGCTGGACGCCGAGCACGCCAAGGCCCTCGCGGGCGGCGGCGAGAAGTACGTCGCCCGGCACCGGGGGCGCGGCAAGCTCCTCGCCCGCGAGCGCGTCGAGCTGCTCCTCGACCCGGACACGCCCTTCCTGGAACTGTCCCCGCTGGCGGCCTGGGGCAGCGACCACACCGTCGGCGCCTCCCTCGTCACCGGCATCGGCGTGGTCGAGGGCGTCGAGTGCCTGATCATCGCCAACGACCCGACCGTACGCGGCGGCGCGAGCAACCCGTGGAGCCTCGAAAAGGCCCTGCGCGCCAACGACATCGCCCTCACCAACCGCCTGCCCTGCATCAGCCTGGTGGAGTCCGGTGGCGCCGATCTGCCGTCCCAGAAGGAGATCTTCATCCCCGGAGGTGCCGTCTTCCGGGACCTCACACGGCTGTCGGCGGCCGGCATCCCGACCGTGGCCGTCGTCTTCGGCAACTCCACGGCCGGGGGCGCGTACGTCCCCGGCATGTCCGACCACGTGATCATGGTCAAGGAGCGCGCCAAGGTCTTCCTCGGCGGTCCGCCCCTGGTGAAGATGGCGACCGGCGAGGAGAGCGACGACGAGTCCCTGGGCGGCGCCGACATGCACGCGCGCGTGTCGGGCCTCGCGGACCACTTCGCCGTGGACGAGCGGGACGCCCTGCGCCAGGCACGGCGCGTGGTGGCCCGCCTCAACCACCGCAAGGCGTATCCGGATCCCGGGCCCGCCGAGCCCCCGAAGTACGCGGCCGAGGAACTGCTGGGCATCGTCCCCGGCGACCTGAAGGTGCCCTTCGACCCGCGCGAGGTCGTCGCCCGGATCGTCGACGCCTCCGACTTCGACGAGTTCAAGCCGCTGTACGGGACCAGCCTGGCCACCGGCTGGGCCACCCTGCACGGCTACCCCGTCGGCATCCTCGCCAACGCCCAAGGGGTGCTGTTCAGCGAGGAGTCGCAGAAGGCGGCCCAGTTCATCCAGCTCGCCAACCAGCGCGACATCCCGCTGCTGTTCCTGCACAACACCACCGGCTACATGGTCGGCCGGGAGTACGAGCAGGGCGGCATCATCAAGCACGGCGCCATGATGATCAACGCGGTCTCCAACTCGCGCGTCCCGCATCTCTCCGTCCTCATGGGCGCCTCCTACGGCGCCGGGCACTACGGCATGTGCGGCCGCGCCTACGACCCGCGCTTCCTCTTCGCCTGGCCCAGCGCCAAGTCCGCCGTCATGGGCCCCCAGCAGCTCGCGGGCGTGCTGTCCATCGTCGCCCGCCAGTCCGCCGCCGCGAAGGGGCAGCCCTACGACGACGAGGCGGACGCCGCCCTGCGCGCGATGGTCGAGCAGCAGATCGAGTCCGAGTCCCTGCCGATGTTCCTGTCCGGGCGCCTCTACGACGACGGCGTCATCGACCCGCGCGACACCCGAACCGTCCTCGGCCTGTGCCTGTCCGCCCTCCACACCGCCCCGTACGAGGGCGTGCGCGGCGGCTTCGGCGTCTTCCGGATGTGAGGCCCAGTGATTACTTCCGTTCTTGTCGCGAACCGGGGCGAGATCGCCTGCCGGATCTTCCGCACCTGCCGTGAACTCGGCATCCGCACCGTCGCGGTGCACTCGGACGCGGACGGCGACGCCCTGCACGCGCGCGTGGCCGACACCGCCGTACGGCTGCCGGGGGCGGCGCCCGCCGAGACGTATCTGCGCGGCGACCTGATCGTCAAGGCCGCGCTCGCCGCGGGTGCCGACGCCGTGCACCCCGGCTACGGCTTCCTCTCCGAGAACGCCGGCTTCGCGCGCGCGGTCCTCGACGCGGGGCTGCGCTGGATCGGCCCGCCGCCGGAGGCCATCGAGACGATGGCGTCCAAGACCCGCGCCAAGGAACTGCTCGGGCTCGGACCCCTGCAGAAGGTCACCGAGGCCGACCTGCCGGTCCTGGTGAAGGCGGCCGCGGGCGGCGGCGGACGCGGGATGCGGATCGTACGGCGCCTGGAGGACCTGGACGGCGAACTCTCGGCGGCCCGCGCGGAGGCGCTCGGTGCCTTCGGCGACGACGAGGTCTTCGTCGAGCCGTACGTCGAGAACGGCCGGCACGTCGAGGTGCAGATCCTCGCCGACACCCACGGCACCGTCTGGGCCCTCGGCACCCGCGACTGCTCCCTCCAGCGCCGCCACCAGAAGGTGATCGAGGAAGCCCCGGCACCGGGTCTGTCCGACGCGCTCACGCGGGAGTTGTGCGCCCTGGCGGTGCGCGCCGCCCGCGCGGTCTCCTACGTGGGCGCCGGGACCGTCGAGTTCCTCGTCGCGGACGGCCGCGCGCACTTCCTGGAGATGAACACCCGCCTCCAGGTCGAACACCCGGTGACGGAAGCCGTGTTCGGGCTCGACCTCGTCGCCGAGCAGATCCGCGTCGCCGAGGGCCACGCCCTCCAGAAGGACCCGCCGCCCGCGCGCGGCCACGCCGTCGAGGCCCGCCTCTACGCCGAGGACCCCGCCAAGGGCTGGGCCCCGCAGACCGGCACCCTGCACCGCCTCGACGCCCCGGAAGGCATCCGCCTCGACACCGGCTGCACCGGCGGCGACGAGATCGGAGTCCACTACGACGCCATGCTCGCCAAGGCCGTCGCCCACGCCCCCACGCGCGCGGAGGCCGTCCGCAGACTGGCCGGCGCCCTGGAACGCACCACGATCCACGGCCCCACCACCAACCGCGACCTCCTGATCCGCTCGCTGCGCCACGAGGAGTTCACGACGGCCCGCATGGACACGGGCTTCTACGACCGCCACCTTCAGGAAGTGACCGAACCCACCCCTGACCCCTACGCCCCGCTGGCAGCCGCCCTCGCCGACGCCCACGGCCGCTCCCGCTTCGGCGGCTGGCGCAACGTCCCGTCACAGCCGCAGACCAAGCGCTACGAGCGGGCGGGCGAGGAGATCGAGGTCCGGTACCGGCACACGAGGGACGGCATCACCGCGGACGGCGTACGGGTCGTGCACGCCGACGCGCGCACCGTCGTCCTCGAAGTGGACGGCGTACAGCGCCGGTTCGAGGTCGCCCGGTACGGCGACCAGGTGTACGTCGACGCCACCCGCCTCACCGCCCTGCCCCGCTTCCCCGACGCCACCACCCAGCACGCCCCCGGCTCCCTCCTCGCTCCCATGCCGGGAACGGTCGTCCGCGTGGCCGAGGGCCTCACCGAGGGCGTCGCCGTGACGGCCGGGCAGCCGCTGATCTGGCTGGAGGCGATGAAGATGCAGCACCAGATCTCGGCGCCGGCCGACGGCACACTCACCGCACTGCACGCCAAGCCGGGACAGCAGGTGGAGCCGGGCTTGCTGCTGGCGGTGGTGCAGCCGACCTGAGGGGCGCGGGGCTGCATTGAATATGCGGCTCCGCCGCGTGAGCGCGACCAGCCACCCACCACCCGCACCCGGAGGAACCGCATGACCACCCTCATCGAACCCGCGGAGCACAAGGCCCTGCGCGAAGCCGTCGCCGCCCTCGGCAAACGCTACGGCCGCGAGTACCTCACGAAGACGGTCGCCGAAGGCAAACCCCCCACCGAACTCTGGCTGGAGGCAGGCAAATTCGGCTACCTCGGCGTCAACCTCCCCGAGGAGTACGGCGGCGGAGGCGGCGGCATCGCGGAACTCTCCATCGTCCTCGAAGAACTCGGCGCGGCCGGCAGCCCCCTGCTCATGCTGGTCGTCTCCCCGGCGATCTGCGGCACGGTGATCTCCCGCTTCGGCACCGAGGAGCAGAAGCGGGGATGGCTCCCGGGACTCGCCGACGGCACCCGGCTCATGGCCTTCGGCATCACCGAACCCGACGCCGGCTCCAACAGCCACCGCATCACCACCACCGCCCGCCGGGACGGCGCCGACTGGCTCCTGACCGGCCGCAAGGTGTTCATCTCCGGGGTCGACATGGCCGACGCCGTCCTGATCGTTGGGCGCACCGAGGACGCCCGCACCGGCAACCTCAAGCCCTGCCTGTTCATCGTCCCCACCGACGCCGACGGCTTCCACAAGCGCCCCATCGACATGGAACTCAACGCCGCCGAGAAGCAGTTCGAGCTGACCCTGGACGACGTACGGCTGCCCGCCGACGCCCTCGTCGGCGACGAGGACGCCGGCCTGCTGCAACTCTTCGCCGGCCTCAACCCCGAACGCATCATGACCGCCGCCTTCGCGATCGGCATGGGCCGCCACGCCCTCGCCAAGGCCCTCGACTACGCCCGCGAGCGCACCGTCTGGAAGTCGCCCATCGGCGCCCACCAGGCCATCGCCCACCCCCTCGCCCAGGCCCACATCGACCTCGAACTCGCCCGCCTGATGACGCAGAAGGCGGCGCACCTGTACGACGCGGGCGACGACACCGGCGCCGGCGAGGCCGCCAACATGGCCAAGTACGCGGCGGGCGAGGCCTGTGTGAAGGCCGTCGACCAGGCCGTGCACACCCTCGGCGGCAACGGCCTCACCCGTGAGTTCGGCCTCGCCTCGCTGATAACGGCCGCGCGCGTGGCTCGTATCGCGCCGGTGAGCCGGGAGATGATTCTCAACTACGTGTCCCACCAGACCCTGGGCCTGCCCAAGTCGTACTGAGCCGCACCGCCCCGCCGTCCCGAGCCGGGCCGCACCGCTTGGAGGAACCGTGTTCCGCAGCGCGTACGCCGACGTCCCGCCCGTAGAACTCCCCATCCACGAAGCCGTACTGGGCCGCGCCGCCGACTTCGGCGAGCTGCCGGCCCTCGTCGACGGCACCGACGGCACCACCCTCTCGTACGAGCAGGTGGACCGGTTCCACCGGCGGATCGCCGCCGCGCTCGCCGAGGCCGGCGTGCGCAAGGGCGACGTCCTCGCCCTGCACAGCCCGAACACGATCGCCTTCCCCACGGCCTTCTACGCCGCCACGCGCGCGGGTGCCGCCGTCACCACCGTGCACCCCCTCGCCACGGCCGAGGAGTTCGCCAAGCAGCTGCGCGACTCGGCGGCCCGCTGGATCGTCACCGTCTCACCCCTGCTGGACACCGCCCGCCGGGCCGCCGAACTCGCGGGCGGCGTCCAGGAGATCTTCGTCTGCGACAGCGCGCCCGGACACCGCTCACTGATCGACATGCTGGCCTCCACGGCCCCCGAGCCGCGGCTCGCCATCGACCCCGCCGAGGACGTGGCCGCCCTCCCGTACTCCTCGGGCACCACCGGCGTCCCCAAGGGCGTCATGCTCACCCACCGGCAGATCGCCACCAACCTCGCCCAGCTCGAACCGGCGATCAGCGCGGGTCCCGGCGACCGCATCCTCGCCGTCCTGCCCTTCTTCCACATCTACGGCCTCACCGCCCTGATGAACGCGCCCCTGAGAGTCGGCGCCACCGTCGTCGTGCTGCCCCGCTTCGACCTGGAGCAGTTCCTCGCCGCCATCCAGAACCACCGCATCACCGGCCTGTACGTCGCCCCGCCGATCGTCCTCGCCCTCGCCAAGCACCCCGCGGTCGCGCAGTACGACCTGTCGTCCCTGAAGTACGTCATCAGCGCCGCCGCACCGCTGGACGCGAACCTCGCCGCCGCCTGCTCCCGGCGCCTGGACCTGCCGCCCCTCGGCCAGGCGTACGGCATGACCGAACTCTCCCCGGGCACCCACGTCGTCCCCCTGGACGCCATGACGGACGCCCCGCCCGGCACCGTCGGCCGGCTCATCGCCGGAACCGAGATGCGCATCGTCTCCCTCGACGACCCCGGCAAGGACCTCGGCACCGGAGAACCCGGCGAGATCCTCATCCGCGGCCCCCAGGTCATGAAGGGCTACCTCGGCCGCCCCGACGACACCGCCGCGATGATCGACGCCGACGGCTGGCTGCACACCGGGGACGTCGGGCACGTCGACGGCGACGGCTGGCTGTTCGTCGTGGACCGCGTCAAGGAACTGATCAAGTACAAGGGCTTCCAGGTGGCCCCCGCCGAACTGGAGGCCCTCCTCCTCACCCACCCGGGCATCGCCGACGCCGCCGTCATCGGCGTCCACGACGAGGACGGCAACGAGGTCCCGCGCGCGTACGTCGTCCGCCAGCCGGCCGCGCCCGGCCTGACCGCGAACGAGGTCATGATGCACGTCGCCGAACGCGTCGCCCCCTACAAACGCGTCCGCCAGGTCAGCTTCATCGCCGGCGTCCCCCGCGCCGCGTCCGGCAAGATACTGCGCCGCCGGCTCCGGGAGACCACGTGACCCTGATCGGCCGCACCCGCACCCGGGGAGTCGAGACCCTCACCCTCGACTCCCCGGCCAACCGCAACGCCCTGTCCGCCGCCCTGGTCGGCGAACTCGCCGCCGCCCTGGCCGACAGCGGCAAGGACACCGACGTCCGCGCCGTCGTCCTCACCCACACCGGCAACACCTTCTGCGCGGGCGCCGACCTGCGCGACCCTCCCGACCCGGACGCCCTCGTCGGCCTCCTCCGCCAGATCGCCGAACTGCCCCGACCCGTCGTCGCCCGCGTCACCGGCCACGTCCGCGCGGGCGGCCTCGGACTGCTCGCCGCCTGCGACATCGCGGTGGCGTCCGGCGCGGCGACCTTCGCCTTCACCGAGGTCAGGATCGGCGTGGCCCCCGCCGTCATCTCCCTGCCCCTGCTGCCCCGCACCGACCCGCGCGCCCTCGCCCGCTACTACCTCACCGGCGAACGCCTCGACGCAGCCGAGGCCGCCCGCATCGGCCTGCTCACCGCGGCCGGCGACGACGCCGACGCCGTACTCGAACCGATCCTCGACGGGCTGCGGCGCTCCTCACCGCAGGCACTGGCCGAGACGAAACGGCTGCTCACGGCTAAGGTGCTTCAGACGTTCGACCGGGACGCGGCGGAGCTGACCGCCCTCTCGGCCCGGATGTTCGCCTCCGCCGACGCCCGCGAGGGCATGACAGCCTTCCTCGAACGACGGGATCCACCATGGGTGCTGTGAACCCGGCCGGCGCGGCCGGCGCGGCCGGCGCGGTCACGACGGTGACCGCCGGGGACCGCGCCGACCGCGTACCCAAGCAGGACCGCAGCCGCGCCACCCGGCAGCGGCTCCTCGAAGCCGCCGTGGCCTGCCTCGCCGAACACGGCTGGGCAGGCTCCACCGTCACCGTCGTCGCCGAACGCGCCGGCGTCTCCCGCGGCGCCGCCCAGCACCACTTCCCCACCCGCGAGGACCTCTTCACGGCCGCCGTCGAGTACGTCGCCGAGGAACGCTCGGGCGCCCTGCGCGCCCTGTTCCCGCACGGCGCGGCGGGCGACCGCCGCGCGGTGGTCGCCGCACTCGTCGACCTCTACACCGGCCCGCTGTTCCGCGCCGCCCTCCACCTGTGGGTCGCCGCCTCCGACGAGGACCAGCTGCGCCCCCGCGTCACCGAACTCGAGGCCCGCGTCGGCCGCGAGACCCACCGCATAGCCGTCGACCTCCTCGCCGCCGACGAATCCCGCCCCGGCGTCCGCGAATCCGTCCAGGGCCTCCTCGACATGGCCCGAGGCCTCGGCCTCGCCAACCTCCTCACCGACGACACCGCCCGCCGCGACCGCGTGGTCACCCAGTGGGCGGCACTGCTGGGGGAGGCGTTGGGGTGAGGCGAACGCCCGCCGGGCCCCGGCGGCGTCACGGACTGAGCCGCTCCACCCCCCAGCTCCCGTCCGCCCGGGACACGTAGCGCAGGCGGTCGTGGAGGCGGTTCTCGCGGCCCTGCCAGAACTCCACCGTCCGCGGGACCACCCGGAAGCCGCCCCAGTGCGGGGGGACCGGGACCTGTTCGCCCTCGGGGTAGCGGGCCGAGAGCTCCGCGTAGGAGGCGTCCAGGTCCGCGCGGGTGCCGATCACCGTCGACTGGGCGCTCGCCCACGCACCGAGCTGCGAACCGTGCGGGCGGGTACGGAAGTACGCGGCGGTCTCGTCCCGGCCGGTGCGCCGCGCCACGCCCGTCACGATGACCTGGCGGGCCATCGTGTACCAGGGGAAGAGCAGCGAGACGTGCGGGTTCTCGGCGAGATCGCGCGCCTTGCGGGAGTCGTAGTTCGTGTAGAAGACGAAGCCCGCCTCGTCGAAGTGCTTCAGCAGCACCGTACGGGAACTGGGGCGGCCCTGGGCGTCGGCCGTGGAGACCACCATCGCGTTCGGCTCGAACAGCCGGCCCTCGGTCGCGGCCTGCTTGAACCACCGCGCGAACTGCTCCACCGGCGTGGCGGCCAGCTCGGTCTCGGACAGCCCCTCCGCCCGGTAGTGCTTGCGCATCGCGGCGGGATCGGGCGCAGCGGGGACGGTGTCTTCGTCGGTCACGCGGTCATCCTGCCGTATGCACGGCAGGGCTCCGGCATGGTGTGGTTCGTCACGCATTGGCACTGGGTGCCGTCACCTCTCCCCAAGGGTGGCACCCGGGGATATCGTGCAGATGCCCTTGTGGTGGGGTGACCGCCCGCCTCACGGGGCATCACCCCCCATGACCGCCCAGGACCGCGAGTCCGCAGACCGACCGTGGATCCCCCGGGCGATCACCCGTCTCCACACCCGGAACACGGTCACCGGCACCGGCAGGACCGGTCACCCGGCCACACCCGCACACGGGGTGCCGCACCACTCCGTGGCCCACAACCGCCCGTCGCACACATCCGAGGAGCCGCCTGATGTCCGACTTCGTACCCGGACTCGAAGGAGTCGTCGCGTTCGAGACGGAGATCGCCGAACCGGACAAGGAGGGCGGCGCCCTCCGGTACCGGGGCGTCGACATCGAGGACCTGGTCGGTCACGTCTCGTTCGGCAACGTCTGGGGACTGCTCGTCGACGGCGCCTTCAACCCAGGCCTGCCGCCCGCCGAGCCCTTCCCCATCCCCGTGCACTCCGGCGACATCCGCGTCGACGTCCAGTCGGCACTCGCCATGCTCGCCCCGGTGTGGGGCCTGAAACCCCTGCTCGACATCGACGCCGAACAGGCCCGGGAGGACCTCGCCCGGGCCGCCGTGATGGCCCTCTCCTACGTCGCCCAGTCCGCCCGGGGCCAGGGCCGCCCCATGGTTCCGCAGAGCGAGATCGACAAGGCCCAGTCCGTCGTCGAACGTTTCATGATCCGCTGGCGCGGCGAGCCCGACCCCAAGCACGTGGCGGCCGTCGACGCCTACTGGACCAGCGCCGCCGAGCACGGCATGAACGCGTCCACCTTCACCGCCAGGGTCATCGCCTCCACCGGCGCCGACGTGGCGGCGGCCCTCTCCGGAGCCGTGGGAGCCATGAGCGGCCCCCTCCACGGCGGCGCCCCCTCCCGCGTCCTCGGCATGATCGAGGAGATCGAACGCACCGGCGACGCCGAGGCTTACGTCAAGCAGGCCCTCGACCGGGGCGAACGCCTCATGGGCTTCGGCCACCGCGTCTACCGCGCCGAGGACCCCCGCGCCCGCGTCCTGCGCCGCACCGCCCGCGAACTCGGCGCACCCCGCTTCGAGATCGCGGAGGCGCTGGAGAAGGCGGCCCTGGAGGAACTCCACAATCGCCGCCCCGACCGGATCCTCGCCACCAACGTCGAGTTCTGGGCGGCCATCATGCTCGACTTCGCCGAGGTCCCCGCCCACATGTTCACCTCGATGTTCACGTGCGCCCGTACGGCCGGCTGGTCCGCCCACATCCTCGAACAGAAGCGCACCGGCCGCCTCGTCCGCCCCTCCGCCCGCTACATCGGCCCGGGCCCCCGCGACCCGCGCTCCATCCCGGGCCACGACGACATCGCCCGCTGACCCCGCGAAGGCCCCTGAACGCAGACGACCCGCGAGTCCGGTTCCTCCAAGGAGGAGCCGGCCGGACGTACCGGCGACTCGCGGGTCGGGTGACTGCTCGGGATTGGGCCGGCCGCACGCGTCTTTCACGTGCTGGTCCGGCGCCGCACAGAGTGTGGTGCCGGGCCGCTAGCCCGCAGCCACCTCACGCGTCCGGTATGCATACATGTGCCGAACCACCTCCCTTCTCGTGTACGCGCCACCTTAGGAAGCCATCCGGCGGCCATCAACCGTTTTTCCGTGAAGCTGACGGGACCCGCGTTAGCGTTCTGCGCATGACAATGCGGCGGGTGGTTCTCAGTGGGTCGGTGTTCGAGGAGCGGATCGGGTATGCGCGGGCCGTCGTCGACGGGGACTGGGTGCATGTGTCCGGGACGACCGGGTTCGACTACGCGGCCATGTCCATCTCGGACGACGTGGTGGAGCAGGCCGAGCAGTGTCTGCGGAACATGGGCGCGGCGCTGGCGGAGGCCGGCTGTACGTTCGCGGACGTCGTGCGCGTGCGGTACCTGCTGCCCGAGCGGGACGACTTCGAGCCCTGCTGGCCGGTGTTGCGCCGGGTGTTCGGGGAGGTGCGGCCGGCCGCGACCATGATGGTGTGCGGGCTGGCGGACGTCCGGATGAAGATCGAGATCGAGGTGTACGCGCGGCGCGGGCCGGTCGCCGGGGTGCGGATCGAGGCCGTCGAGGGCGAGCGGATGCTGGAGGAGTGGCGGCATGTGCACAACACCGTGGTGCCGCCCGGCGCGCTCTCCCCGGAGGAGGTGCGGGAGCGGAGCGGGCGGTACCGGCTGGTGAACGCGTACGTCGGTGAGGCGCTCGTGGGGTGCTCGACCGTGCGGCCCCCGGAGCGGGAGGGCGGCGCGGTGACCGTGATCGCCCGGGCGCTGCCCGAGTGGCGGGGCCGGGGCGTCGGGCGCGTGCTCTACGACGACGGGCTCGCGCACGCGCGTGTGCTGGGTGCCGGTGTGGTGGAGACCTGCGTTCTGGCGGCCAACGGGGACGGTCTGCGGTTCGCCGCCGCGCGTGGGTTCGCCGAGGTTGACCGGTATGTGCTCCCGGGGGAGCAAGACGAGTGGGTTGACCTGCGGCTTTCGGTCATCGAGAGTTAGCGGGCGGTTGTCGCGCGGTTGTCGTGCGATTTCCGCCGCACAACGATTCCGGCAATCTTGCGGGAACCATATGTGGGCTGCGTCACGTTCGAGTTGAATGATGGCAAGTGAACGAACCGACGCGCCGTTCGTGCTGACGCAGCCTGCAGGGGGTTCAGGTGAGTGCTTCCCGGCGTAGTGGGACCACGGACGAACTGGGACCGGACGAGCCCGGTCCGCAGGGTCCGGACGGCCCGCAGGGGCCGCAGGGGCCGGACGGATCTGAGGGTTCGGGTGGTTCGGATCTGCTCGCCGCCCTGCTGGACGGCATGGACGCGGCGCTGTGCGCTTTCGACGCCGACGGGGTCGTGACCCACTGGAACCGCGAGGCGGAGCGCATTCTCGGCTGGACGGCCGAGGAGGCGGTGGGGCGGCACGGCTTCGCCGGGTGGGCCGTGCGCAGCGCCGACGCCGAGGAGGTCGAGGGGCGGCTGCTGTCCGCCATGAACGCGCCGGGCCGCCAGGTGCACGAGTTCGCGCTGCTGACCAAGGACGGCGGGCGGGTGCTGGTGCGGACCCAGTCGGCTGCGGTGCCGGGTCCGGACGGCAAGCCCGCGGGGGTGTACTGCGCCTTCAGCGAGGTGCACGCGCAGATCGATCTGGAGCGGTCCATCGCGCTGAGCGAGGCGTTGTTCGAGGACGCGAGCTGGGGTGTGGTCCTGGTCGACGCGGATCTGCGGCCCGCCGTGGTGAACGCGCACGCGGCCCGCGCGCTGGGCATCGGGCGCACGGCCGCGCTGGGACGGCCGCTCGGCGAGTTGCTGGCGCAGGGTGTGGAGGAGCTGGAGAGCGCGCTCACGCATGTGCTGGGTGAGGGCGCGCCTCCCGCGCCGGCGGAGATATGGGTGAGCGTGCGCACGCCGGAGGGCGAGAGGCGGCGTTGCTGGCGCAGCGGGTTCCTGCGGCTGGCGTCGCCGCTGGCGGAGGAGCCGGTTCCGCTCGGGGTGGGCTGGCTGTTCCAGGACGTCACCGAGGCCAAGCAGGGCGAGCAGGAGGCGGCGCTGCTTCGGTTCCGCGGCAGTCAGCTGCACCGGGCCGCCCGTGCGGCCGCCGAGTGCGAGGACGCGGCGGAGGCCGCGACCGTCCACCTGGACTTCGCGCTGGCCGGGTTCGCGGACCATGCGCTGATCGACCGGGTGGCGGGCGGTGCGCTGTCCGACGCGGAGTCCGTGGGGCCGGTCCGGCTGGTACGGGTGGCCGGCACGCCCTCGGGTGCGCCCGGGCCGAGCCTGCTTTCGGGGCACGCCGGGCTGCCCGCGCGGTACGGCGAGGGGCATCCGGCCCTGCAGTGCGTGGAACGCATCGGCACCGTCCGGGCCAGCGTCGGCAGTGTGCCGGCCGAGCGGGCGCGTGCGTGGGCGACGACCAGGCAGTGGCCGGCGGACGCGGTGCACGCGCTGTGCGCGGTGCTGCGCAGCCGGGGGCGCACGCTCGGTGTCGTGACGTTTCTGCGGGGGAGCGGGCGGAGCGCGTTCGAGCGTTCCGACACCGTGTACGCCGAGGACGTGGCCGTCCGCATCGCGACGGCACTGGACCTGGCGGGGCTGGTGGGGGAGGACCGGGGCTGAACGGCGTCCGGCGGAGTGGTGGGGCCGGACGGCGTGCGGCGGAGTGGCGGGGGAGTGCGAGTCTGCCCGGGCTCGGTCGGCGCGCCCCGGGGCCTCAGTGCCGGTAGAAGATCCGGTCGCCGTACTCCTCCAGCACCCGCCCGTTCCAGTCGTGGCCGCCGTCCACGTTGCCCGAGCGCAGCAGGGGAGGCTCGATGCCGCTGTCGGCCAGCGCGACGGCTGCCGTGGCCATGACGGACTGGAGCAGGGCCGCGGTCACCACCGTGGAGGCGGGGGCGAAGGGGGCCGGGACGGAGTCGTGGGTGAGTTCCGCGTCGCCGACCGCGATCTTCGAGTCGAGGACGATGTCGCAGTGGTCCTTCAGATACGACCCGGACGAGTGCCGTGAGGAGGTCTCGGCGGCGTACGCGACCGAGGTCACGCCGATCACCCGCACGCCCAGGGCGCGGGCTTCGAGCGCCATCTCCACGGGGAGGGCGTTGCGGCCGGACAGCGAGATGATCACCAGGGCGTCACCCGCGCGCAGCGGTGAGGAGCCCAGGACGGCGGCGGCGAGGCCGTCGACGCGCTCCAGGGCGGAGCCGAGCGTGGCGGGCATCACGTCGACGCCGACGACTCCCGGCACGACGAGCAGGTTCATCAGCGCGAGCCCGCCCGCGCGGTAGACCACGTCCTGGGCGGCGAGCGAGGAGTGCCCGGCGCCGAAGGCGAACAGCCGGCCCCCCGCGGCGACGGTGCCGGCGAGGAGCCGGCCGGCGGCCGCGATGTTCTCGGACTCCTCCTCACGGACGCGCTGCAGCAGACCGGCGGCGGCGTCGAGGTACTGGTCGGCCGGCGTGCTGTCGCCCATATGAGCTCCTTCGCTCCGCTTCACGCACTCGCACTGTCTCGCACCGGGTGGCACTGTCTCGCGCCGAGTCGCGCAGTGTCGCAGCCCGCTGTGTCGCACTGTGTCGCGGATCACGGTGCGGTCTGGACCAGTGGGATGTCAATACGGGCGCGGCGGGCGGCGTCCGCGCTGTACGCCCCGCCGTCACGTATCAGCATGTACCCCCTGGTTTCGGCGGCGCGGCACGGTTGTCGGTGGTATCCGGCAGAATTGAAGCCAGGGCCAGCGCACGCGCCGGAGAGCGGTCGAGCCTTCGGCAGAGCTAATCAAGGGGCACGTATGTCCGGACTGATCGACACCACGGAGATGTATCTCCGCACCATCCTTGAGCTGGAAGAGGAAGGTGTGGTCCCCATGCGCGCCCGTATCGCCGAGAGGCTGGACCAGAGCGGGCCGACGGTGAGCCAGACGGTGGCGCGCATGGAGCGCGACGGCCTGGTGTCCGTGGCCAGCGACCGCCACCTGGAGCTCACCGACGAGGGCCGCAGGCTGGCGACCCGTGTGATGCGCAAGCACCGGCTCGCCGAATGTCTGCTGGTCGACGTGATCGGCCTGGAGTGGGAGCAGGTGCACGCCGAGGCCTGCCGCTGGGAGCACGTGATGAGCGAGGCGGTGGAGCGCCGGGTCCTGGAGCTGCTGCGCCACCCCACCGAGTCGCCGTACGGCAA
Organism: Streptomyces sp. NPDC047706; assembly: GCF_043204795.1. Classification (NCBI taxonomy): domain Bacteria; kingdom Bacillati; phylum Actinomycetota; class Actinomycetes; order Kitasatosporales; family Streptomycetaceae; genus Streptomyces; species Streptomyces sp. NPDC047706. The sequence continues at coordinate 115,130 of NZ_JBIDCW010000012.1, forward strand.
CCCGATCCCGGGCCTGGAGGAGCTGGGCGAGAAGGACGGCGCCGACCCGTTCCTGGACGAGGGCATGGTCTCGCTCGCCGACCTCGACCCGGGCGTGGAGGGCAAGACCGTCGTCGTGCGCCGCATCGGTGAGCCGATCCAGACGGACGCGCAGCTGATGTACACGCTGCGCCGGGCGGGTGTGCAGCCCGGTTCGGTGGTGAGCGTGACGGAGTCGGCGGGCGGGGTCCTGGTGGGCAGCGGCGGCGAGGCTGCCGAACTGGAGTCGGACGTCGCCTCCCACGTCTTCGTCGCCAAGCGCTGAGTCCTCCCCGCTCTCGCCGGGCTCTCGCAGCTCATCTGGCGCGCGGCTCGGCGGGTGGTTCTCGTCGAATCCTGGACTCGGTATGCCGAATCGCAGCGCCCGGACGCCCGGCGTGCCAGGCTGTCGCCTGAGCGGAGGGTCCGAGGGGGCGGGGTGGGGATGTGCCGGAGGCGAACGGAGGGCCCCGGCGCCGTGTGGCGCCGGGGCCTGTCCTCCCCTTTTCTGACCCGGAGCCCCGAGCTCTCAGGGTCGTCCCCCTCGGACCGTTTTTCCCCGAGCGGTCCGCCTCCCGCTGAAGATCTCCCCTGGGGCGGCGGGATCATTCCTGCAGCGGCGTCACTCAAACGAGGGGTGTTGCCCGCAGAAAGCCCATTCTCGAAAGCCCATTCGATAGTCTGCAGAGGCAGAACCGGTCCCGTGGGGCGCGCGGTACGACAACTAGGACAAGCAGGGGTAGCAGGGCCGTAGGGCGAGCAACACGGCGGCCAGTACGGGTACGAGCGGGTCCGAGCGGAGCTTGGGGGTGCCGGCAGCAATGGCGCGACGCATCGACGTGATCGGGGCGGGCGGCGTACGACTCGCGGCGTGGGAGTTCGGTGACCCACCGAAGAACGACCCCGAGCCGGTGACGGGCGACCCGGCAGCCGGCCCCGCAGCCGGTTCCGCAACCGGCCCCGACCCCTCGCCCGGCGTGCTGTTACTGCACGGCCTGATGGGCCGCGCCTCGCACTGGGCCTCCACCGCCCGCTGGATCTCCGGACGTCACCGTGCCGTGGCGCTCGACCAGCGCGGTCACGGCCAGAGCGAGAAGCCCCCGCAGGCCGCGTACACCCGTGAGGCGTACGTCGACGACGCCGAGGCCGCCCTCGAACAGCTCGGCCTCGCCCCCGCCGTACTCATCGGCCACGCCATGGGCGCGCTCACCGCCTGGCAGTTGGCCGCCAAACGCCCCGACCTGGTCAGCGGCGTGATCATCTGCGATATGCGGGCCTCCGCCCTCGGGGCCGCGTCGCAGCGTGAGTGGGTCGACTGGTTCGGGTCCTGGCCCGTCCCCTTCGCCACCCTGGGCGACGTGCGCAAGTGGTTCGGCGAGGACGACCCCTGGGTCGAGCGGCCGAATCCGGCCCGCGGCGCGTTCTACGCCGAGGTGATGCACGAGTCGCCGGACGGCTGGCGGCCGGTCTTCGACGTCGAGCAGATGCTGAAGTCCCGCGAGACCTGGGTGTACGACGCCCACTGGGACGAGCTGGCCCAGGTGCGCTGCCCGGCCCTCGTCGTCCGCGGCCTCGACGGCGAGCTCGGCAGGGCGGAGGCCCAGGAGATGGTGCGTGTCCTCCCGCGCGGCGAGTACGCCGAGGTGGCCGACGCCGGCCATCTCATCCACTACGACCAGCCGGAGGCGTGGCGCGCGGCGATCGAGCCGTTCCTGGAGTCGGCGTTCGGCGTGTGAGGCGCGCCCGGGGCCGCCGGTGCTCCCGCGCTCCGCTACCCCGTTGCCCTGCTGCCCTGCTGCCCTGCTGCCCCCGTTGCCCCGTTGCCCCGTTGCTCCCTTGACCCCTTGACCCCTTGACCCCTTGCCCCCTTGTTCCCTTGACCTCCTGACTCCTTGTTCCCTTGTTCCATTGACCCCTTGTTCCCTTGACCCGCTGGTCCGGGTGTCACTTGCCCGTGACCGCCAGGAACGCCACCGCACCGGTCGTGACGAGCAGGATCCCGAGCAGACACCAGCGCCGGGCCGTGTGCAGGGCCGCGCGGATCTGCCAGACGTGGGTCATGGCGAGCAGCCAGCGCACATAGGGATCGGTGCGGGCGACGTTGGCGCGCGCGCGGGCCAGGTGACGGCTGAGCAGTTCACGCCGGTGCGGGTCGGGTTCGCGGGCGATCGCGCGCTGGATGTTCGCGGCGACGGTGCGGTGCCGCAGCAGGTCGTCCACGCCGGTGGCGGCGGAGCCGAAGAAGTCGGCGGGCGCGGCGTCGATCAGCTCGCGCAGGCCGCGTACGGAGGGATCAAAGAGCGTGGCCGTCGTGGTCACCGGCGGCTCCAGCACCCGGCTGACCTGCCAGACGGCAAGGGTTACCCCGCTCAGGGCGAGGGCCAGGGCGGCGCCGGCGACCACCGCCTCACCGAGCCCGTGCACCTTGCCCACGGCGACCAGCGGGCCGGCCCCGATCAACGCCGCCCCCACCGCCCCGAACGCGGCGATCATCCACCGCGCCGCCGCACGCAGCTCGGGCACGGCGTCCAGGGGTGAGGGCAGCGCGTCGAACTGCGTCCCGAGCGCGCCCGGGGCTCCCTCCGGTGGCGGCGGTACGGTCACGTCGCACCCCCGTCCCCGCGCAGGCCGCCGCGCCACCGCCCCCTGCCGCCCTCCCGGCCCCCGGTGTCCGGCCGGTCGCCGTCCCCGCTGCCGGCGAGGTCGGGCCCCGGCCGGTCGCCTTCTCCGCTCCCGGTGCTGGGCTCGGGCCCGTCGTGGCCCCGGCTCCCGGTGTCGGGACCTGGCCCGTCGTGGCCCCGGCTCCCGGTGTCCGGCGCAGGCCGGTCGTCGTCCGGTGTCCCGCCCTTCGGCCTCGGCCCGTCGTAGCCACGGTTCCCGGTGTCCGGCCACCTCTCCTCGTCGCGGCTCACCGCGAGCGGCGGAGCCTCTTCGTCGTCCGGTATGTCCGGGTAGTCCCTCCACTGCGCCCCGTCGAAGTACTCCAGCGAGCCGTCCGGCCCGAGCCGTACGTCGTTCAGCCGCGGTTCCTCCGCCACAGCCCCTCCCTTCACCGTGTCTCCCGACTCACCGTGTCTGTCGACCCAGCCTTCCCTCGATCCCGTCGAGGCAGTGCAGCACCGCCCCCACCACCGCCCGCTGCGCGGGCTCGCGCAACCGCTCCGGGAGCGCCGGGTCGCGGCTCCCGGCGAGGATCTCCTCCAGCACCGGGGCCAGCGCCCGCAGGGCGGGATCGGCGTGGAAGTCGTCGAGGGTGGCCCGGTTGGCGTCGGCGGTTGCGCCGTGGCCCGCGGCCGTGGCCACGAAGTTGCCCAGGGCCAGGCTCAGATGCAGGCTGGGCCAGAGTCCGGCGGCGATCTCCTCCTCGCCGCGCAGCGCCCCGAGAGCGCGGCGGGCCACGTCGGCGTCCAGCGGCCCGAGCCCGGCCGTCACACCCGGGTCGCGCTCCCCGTCGAGGATGTGCCGCAGGACGCGGCTGAGCGCGGCGAACTGTGGGGTCATCGCGCCCTGGCGCGCCAGATGCTGACGCAGCTTCACCCTGGCCGCGGTGTTGCCACGCTCGGCGGCGACGAGGGCCGCGACCGACGGCTCCCACACCATCCGCCACACCGCTGCCGCCAGAGCGCCCGCGTCGGCCTCCTCGCGGGCCTCGCGCACCAGCTCCGCCAGTACCTCCCGCACCCGCCCGCCGTCGGGTACCAGCCGGTCGAGCAGCCGCGCGAGGTCGACGCCGGGAACCAGCGCCACGCGCGCGTTCAGGGCGTCCGGACCGCCGGGCAGGCGGGCGTCCGTCCCGAACTCCCGCAGATCACTCACGACCGCGCCCAGGCCGCCGGCGGTCCGGCCGCCGGTGAGGACGCCCAGCAGCACCCCGGCGAGGTGGTGGGCGACGGCTCCGGAGCCGTCCCGCGCGTGGGAGTGCAGATAGGCGCCGAAGTTCGCGTGGCTGACGGCGACGGTCGAGGGGACGCCCGCGCGGTAGGCGTACCGCAGACAGTCCCGCCCCCGGGCGAGTGCCGCCGCGCCCCGCCCGCGCGCGTCCTCCACGGTGGCGAGCGCGCCGAACACCTCGCCCAGCAGCAGATCGTCGGCGGCGGCCTCGAAGACCTCCCGGCACTCCTCCAGCAGGGCCAGCGCCTCCTGGACGCGGCCGAGCCGCAGCAGGGGCATGTAGGCGGGCAGGCGGGCCTGCGCGTGTTCGGCGGCCGGCGCGCCTCGGCCCGCCGTGGACGCGCACAGTTCGGCGTTGTACTCCAGCGCCGTCCGCCACTCCCCGGCGTCGACGGCGCCCCGCTGGGCCGTGTCGCACAGCTCCTCCCAGACCTCCCACCACAGCACGCCCTCGGCACCGACCCCCTTCCGGGGCAGCTCGCGCATCCGCCGCAGCAGTACGGCCGCCTCGGCCACGACCCGGCCGGACTCGCCCTGTTCGACCAGCACGTGCAGCCGGTGCACCTCGCCGAGCAGCCGCGTCCACATGCCGAGCCCGGCCTCGCGGGCGTGGGCGATCTCGGCGTCGGCGAAGGCGAGCGCTTCGGCGGGCCGTCCGGTGCGCAGACACAGACCCGCCAGGGCACCGGCCGCCGTGGCGGCGCCGGCGTGGTCCCGCCGTTCCAGCGCCTCGGCCAGGGCCGCCCTCGCCTGCCGTTCGGCCGCCGGCGGGTCGGTCGCCCACAGCACCTCGGCCAGCGCGCCGTGCGGCGGGGGTGCGCCGGTGCCGGTGGCGGCGAGGGCGGCGAGCCGGCGCAGCACGGGCAGCACCCGTGCCCTGGTCGCCCGGCTGCCGTCCCGGCGCAGCACGGCCTGGAGCAGCGCCTCGGCGCCCTGCCAGATCCGCTGCCGGATCAGGTAGGGCGCCGCCGAAAGGCCCGCGCGCGCGAGTACCGGCCCGGCGAGGCGGGCGCCTTCCGAGTCGGTGCCCTCCCGGCTCCACGCCATCTCGAAGACCCGTACCCAGTACCCGGCCATCCGCGTGTCGATCAGCTGCCGGAACGTCTCCCCGGCGCGCGCCCGCCCCTGCGAGGCAACGGCGGGCTGGACGTCGTACGACTCCCGGGTCCCGCGCGGTGCCGGGGCGGACCGGCGGCGGGTGAGCAGCCCGCACCCGACCAGGGTGTCGAGGAGCGGGTCGAGGGGCGCGTCGGGGTGGCCGAGGCCGGCGCGCAGATCGGGCCAGTTGTGGTCGAGGACGGGGCGGGTGCGGTCGGACTCCTGCAGGCAGCACAGGACGTGGAACAGGTCGCGCGGCGCGGGGGCGAGGGCGTCGGCGATGCCGCCCGCCCAGACGCGCAGCACGCGCACGTGGTCGTCGTCGCGGGTGGCGGCCGGGCCGGCCGTGAAGAAGCCCTCGGGCACCCGGCCGGTCTCCGCCCAGGCCCGTCCCGCGGAGCTGAGCAGCGCGGTGAGCCGCGCCGGGTCGGCCGCCTGGCCGTCGGCGAGTTCGAGCAGCTTGGGGTGGCCCTGGGTGAGGTCCAGCAGACCGGTGAGGTGACGGCGGCCGGCGGCCGGGGTCACGCCGGGCGCGCGGCCGTCGGCGAGGGCCGCGAGGTGGGGCAGTTCACGCACGAGGAGCAGCGACTCGTCCGGGTTCAGCAGGTCGACCGGTTCCGTCGGCACCCGGGGGCCCGGGCCGGGCGGGCGTACGCGGCCGGTCAGGACGAGGCGCCCGGGCCCGGGGTGCTGCGACAGGGCGGCGAGCAGCACCTGCCACCGCTCGTCCCGCCAGGTGCCGGCCGGGGTGAGGAGCCCGTCGAGATGGTCCATGACGAGCAGCACCCGCCGCCGCGCGAGACACCGGGCGACGGCGTCCGCGAACTCCTCGAACCGTTCGTCGGCGTTGGGGAGTTCCGGCACCACCCCTTCCCACACCGACGAGAACTCCGCGAGGACTTCCCGCGTGTCCGTCTCCGTCCGTTCCGGCGCCTTGAACCAGACGACCTCCTCGAAGGCGTGCGCGTGCGTCTCCACCAGCTCCCGCGCGCAGGCCGTCTTGCCGACTCCCGGCATGCCTTGCAGCAGTACGCCGCACAGGCCGCTGCGCGGGGCGAGTACGGCACCGGCGCGCGCCATGAGGGGGACCCGGCCGACGAAGTGCTCCGGCAGGGGCGGGACTTCGGGCGGCAGCCGATCGGTTGGCGGCGTACGCAGCGGTGACGCCGCCAGCCGCAGTCGCGCGGCCCGTGCCCCGAACAGCGCCGGTGTCCCCGCCTCCAGCGCCGACCACCCTTCCGTCAGCACCCCCGTGAGCGCCTCCGTCAGCGGCTGCCCGTCGACGATCAGGCGGCGGTACAGCCCCTGCGCCAGTGCGATGGCGAAGTGGTCCGTCACGGGATACCGCATCGCCAGTACCGCGCACCCGAGCCGCCCCACCAGCTCCCCGGCCAGCGTGCCCACCACGTCCGGGTGGGCTCCCTCGTCGTCCGGCACCCCGGCCGCCGGCACCCCGAGCGCCCGCCGCTGCTCCCGTACGGCCGACGCACCCGACCAGCACGCCGACACCGTCACCAGCGAGACCCCCCGCGCCTGGCTCAGCAAGGCCCCCAGCTCCGGTGCCCGGATCCGGTCCGGCCCGCCCGCCGCGGTCTCCAGCAGCAGCTCACCGGGCGCCCCGTGCCCGGACACATGGACGACGTCCCATCCCTCGGCCAGCACCTCCCGCAGCCGCTCCCGCGTCACCCCGTACTGCACGGTCCGCACCTCGACGTCCCGTCCGGCGCCGGTGAACAGCCCGGTCAGCGCCAGCCGTTCCCGCCGCAGGTTCAGCGCCCGGCTCCCCTGGGGCTGGCTGAACAACGCCAGCATCCGCACCGGCCGGGCCGCTGCCGCCGGTTCGCGCGGGTCACCGCTGTCCCCGACCTGCATCACGAGGGAGACGCCCCGCAGGGCCAGTGGCCGCCCGTCGAGGTGGGCGAGCTCCAGCGGCACGTACAGCAGCCGCCGTGCCCCCGGGACATCGGCCGGGACCACGACCCGCACGACCACGGGGGCGGCCGCCGGCAGGACGCCGGCGGCGGGGCCGAGGATCTCCGTGCCGATCCACGCGCCCACCTCCCGCACGATCTCCCGCTCCCGCGCGGTCCGCCGGTCGGGCGCGGCATGCCGCCGTATGTGGCCCGGGATGTCGAGGAAGGCCTCGTACTGCGCGCAGCCGGGGTCGAGCCGCACCTCGTGCCGGGCCAGTACGCGCCCGTCGGCCGGGTCGGTCAGCTCCCAGCGCCAGCGGTGGAGCCCGGCGAAGTCCTGTACCTCAAGGAGTAGTTCCGCCACCCCAGGCCCCCTCGCGGCTCAGATGCCGAGTGCCCTGCGCAGGTGACGGATCCGCTCCACCGCCCCCTGGACGGAGGCGTACGCGGGATGGGTGCGGGGGAACTCGCGCAGGGCGCGTTCGTACAGCGTCTGCGCCTCGGCGGCGTGCCGGACCTGACCGCTCTGCACGAGCCCGAGCAGCGCGCCGCCGAGGTTGACGAGCCGCACGGGGTGCATCGGATCGCCGGCCGGGGTGTGGTCGAGCGCGGCGCGGGCGTGCCGTACGGCCTCCTCCAGCGCGGCCGGGTCGGGGAACTTCTGGGACCGGCGGAGCAGCGCGTTGGCGAGGTTGGACTCCTGCCCGGCGTGTTCGGGGTGGCCGGGCGCGAGGAGGTCGAGGCAGCCGCGGTAGAGGGCGATCGCCTCGTCGATGTCCTGCTGCCGGCCGGTGCGGTCGAAGACTTCCTGGAGCGAGGTGGCCAGCGACGACATGTGCCGGCCCAGTTCGGGATCGCCGGGCGGGGAGGCCTCGACGGCCTCCCGGCCGTACGTCACGGACCGGTCCAGCAGCCGGGCGTCGCGTTCCCGCTCCCAGCGCAGCCGGTACAGCATGCACAGCGCGGACAGGGCGGCGGCGTGGCGCGGGTCGTCGGCCGCAGAGCCCTCGCGGGCCTGTTCCGCCGCCTGGACCGCCCGGCGCAGCAGGGCCGGGTCGCCCCTCTGCCCGTACGCCAGGCGCAGTTCGTCCGCGGTGCCCAACGGGTCGTCGTCGCCGGGCTGCCGTCCTCGGGACTTGCCGAACCATCTGGCCACTCGCGCCCCCAACGCCGACTGCCGTCTCCGGATCGTAAGCCCCAATGGCAGGCACACAACAGGAGTTGACGCCGGGGAGCGGCTCAGCCCCTGCTGACGGCCGCCAGGAGCGGCTCAGCCCCTGCTGACGGCCGCCAGGATCTCCGGCAGCCGCTGTGCCGTGCGCGGTGCTGCCAGCCGCAGCCCGAGCCAGGTGAGCCCCGCCCCGTAGGCCGTCCCGGCCGGCAGCAGCAGCCAGCTCCATGTGCCGCCCTCCGCGCTGGTGTTGATCAGGATGGTCAGCACGATGACGGGCACGCAGAGCAGGGCCGCGGCCACCATCCCGCCGAAGATCGCGATCCAGGCGAGGCCGGCCTGGCCGGGGGCCACGTTCTCGTAGCCCTCCTGCGGGATGGAGCAGGGAAAGCGCGCCGAGGTCCACGCCCCGGTCGCCAGCATCGCGCCCAGCGGTGCGAACGACAGCCCCAGCACCTCCGCCAGCCTGGCCCAGTCGCCGAGCAGCGCCGTGGTCGCGACGGTGACGAGGGCGGCGTACGGCAGGGTGATCAGCAGCAGGGCGCCGGCACGCGCGCGCAGTTCGGCGTAGGCGTCGCGGGTGGAGGAGATGGTCATGGCGACCATCCAGAACGCGGACGTGTCCTGCCCGAACTGGTTGTACATCTGGATGCCGAGCATGCCCGCGGCGAAGCACGCGAAGTAGATCGACCCGGTGCCCTGCAACGCGTTGAACACGGGCACGATCAGTCCGATGGCCAGCGAGGCCACCCAGGCCGCCTTGGTCTTCGGATCGCGCCAGACATAGCGCAGGCTGCGCTCCATGACGGTCCCGGTCCGACCGCCCGGCAGCAGCCGCGCCCACCCGCGCGACGACCGTTTCGCGTACGGCGGTGTCGGCCATGGCCTGGATCGTCGAGCCGTCGGGCGAGGTCATCAGCCGGTCCAGATGCCGCGCCCACACCCTGACCAGCGCAGCCAGGGCCAGTGCCGTCAGGGCGAGCTGGGCGGCGGCGATGCCGTACGAGCCGTCCCCGGCCGCGTCGACGGCGCCCAGCGCCGAGGCGGGCGGCACCCAGCGCAGCACGTCGGCGGCCGGTTCGAGCTGCCCGAGACCGGCCGAGCCGAGCCGCTGCGCACCGAAGTTGACGACCTGGGCGCCGACCGCGACGACAAGGCCGCTCAGCACGGCCAGATCGCGTCCCTTGCGGCTGGTCAGCAGCCGGATGTTGGCGGCGGCGACGGCCCGCGCCAGGGCCACGCAGACCAGCAGCGCCAGTATGAGAACCCTAAGGGGAGCCCTGTTCCGTGGGAGTCGGTCAGCGGTCCCGTCCGCAGGCGTACGCGAGCGGGGAGAGCAACTCCTCGGCGTCCGGCAGCCATCGGTTGGCGGGGGTGGGGCGGCAGGCCCACTGGACGGCGCCGCGTGAGCCGTAGCGGGTGGGGGGCGCGGCGACGTAACTGCCCTCGCCCAGCGCGATGAGGTCGAGCGATCCGAGCGCCCAGCCCAACTTCCGCACCAGGTCGGGGGCCTTCACCGACGCGCCCGGCAGCACGAGGAACTGCATCCGCCGGTCCGGGGTCAGCGTCACCGGTCCCAGGCTCAGCTCCATCCGCTCCATGCGGGCGAGCGCCAGGAAACCGGCGGTCTCCGGCACGGAGATCGCGTCGAAGGTCCGGCCCGTCGGCAGCAGGATCGACGCGTTCGGCTGCTTCTGCCACATCCGCCGCGCGACCGTCGCGCTGCCGGTCGCCTGCGTCGCCCAGTCCGGCCGGGCCGGATGCGCCCCCGGCGCACCGCACGCGGCGTCCCCGCAGGAGCAGCGCTGCACTCCGTCGACGGCTTCCAGCCAGGTGCCGGGGAACACGTCCCAGTGGCGCTCCTCGGCGTAGCGAACGGCGGTCTCCAGCAGCGATTCCCCGCGCTGCTTCGGAATCTGTGCGGCTTCGGTGGCCGGGATCGTCTCTTCCACGCTCAACACAACTCCCAGCCCCACCTCGGGTTACGGCCGGACCGCGCGCGGGGGAGGAGCATCGATTCGGCATCCGGGGCGCACGGGTGCATGTCCGGGGGCGCGCGGGAGGATCCGCGGCGGGAGCTGGGTAGCCAGGTGTGGGGTCGGCAAGCGCCTGTACCCCGGCAATCCTCGCATGTCTCGCATTTTCGGTATGTCAGCGGGGCATTGATCTTCACGGCCGGAATTCCCGGGCGCCCGCGAAAGGGCCCGGCGGGTCCCGGTCGTGGAAGACACGACAACTCGGTGTGCGGGCGGGCACCGCAGCCTCAGGGGGTACGCCATGGCCGCAAGGCCTCTCGTCGCACGGCAGCCGAACGAACGGCTGCAAGCGCTCATCCAGGAAGCGGGTTGCTCCAACGCCGGGCTGGCCCGGCGGGTCAACATGTGCGGCGCCGAGCACGGTCTCGACCTGCGCTACGACAAGACGTCCGTGGCCCGCTGGCTGCGCGGACAGCAACCGCGCGGACGCGCGCCGGCGGTCATCGCCGAGGCGCTCGGCCGCAAGCTCGGCCGTGCCGTCACGATCGACGAGATCGGCATGGCCAACGGCAAGAACCTCGCCTCGGGCGTCGGCCTCCAGTTCTCGCCGACGGTACTGGGAGCCATCGAGCAGGTCTGCGAGCTCTGGCGCAGCGACGTGGGGCGCCGGGACTTCCTGTCCGGTTCGTCCGTCGCGGCCTCCGCGCTGGTCGAGCCGAGCCGCGACTGGCTGATCTCGGCGCCCGACGCGCAGGTGGCGCGCTCGGCGGGCCCGCGCGTGGGCCAGTCGGACGTGGCGGCCGTGCGGGCCATGACCCAGGCGCTGGTCGACCTGGACCACCAGTACGGCAGCGGGCATGTGCGCCCGGTCGTCGTGCACTATCTCAACAGCGTCGTCTCGGGGCTGCTCGCCGGCTCGTACCGGGAGGCCGTCGGGCGGGAACTCTTCGCGTCGGTCGCCCGGTTGACCGAGCTCGCCGGGTACATGGCGGTCGACACCGGCCAGCCGGGCCTCGCCCAGCGCTACTACATCCAGGCGCTGCGGCTCGCGCAGGCCGCCGGTGACCGTGGATACGGCGGTTATGTGCTCGCCGCGTCCATGAGCCACCTGGCCGCGCAGCTCGGAAACCCCCGGGAGATCGCGCAGTTGGCGCGGGCGGCGCAGGAGGGGGCGCGGGGGCGCGTGACGCCGCGCGCGCAGGCCATGTTCCTCGCCGCCGAGGCACGCGGGCACGCGCTGATGGGCGACGCGCGCGCCACCCAGGAGGCCGCCGGGCGGGCGGTGACCGCCATGGAGCAGGCGGACGGGGCCTCCGGCGACGACCCGGCGTGGATCAAGCACTTCGACGAGGCCTACCTCGCCGACGAACTGGCCCACTGCCACCGTGACCTCGGCCAGGCGGAGGCGGCGGCGCGGTGCGCGCGGGAGTCGCTCGACGGCCACCCCGAGTCCCGGGCGCGCCGGCGGGCGATCGGCTATGTGCTGCTCTCCACGGCACAGGTGCAGCAGCGCGAGATCGAGCAGGCCTGCCAGACGGGGCTGAAGGCGGTCGAACTGCTGGGGACCCTGCGTTCCAACCGGGGCGCCGAGTATCTGGAGGACCTCCAGCAGCGGCTGGAGCCGTTCCAGGAGGAGTCCGTGGTACGGGAATTCGGGGCTCGGCTGGACCTCCAGGCAGCCGCGTGAAATGTGCCTCGCGTGCGCGTGAACACGCGACGAACCAGGCCGCCGGAGGCGGGAGGTGACGTAAACAGCGTGCCGCGGGCCGGTTTTGTTACGGCCGTCACAGGGCAGGAGGTCAGGTCCTGTGCTGCGTGGCGACCCGCTCGGGGGACCCGGTAGCGTGAGCCGACGATTCCGATGGTCCCCCATTCGTAGGAGTCCCGGTGACGCAGAGTGGACAGGGCGAGGAGCCCTCGGCGCGACCCGCGCGCGAAGGCATCGTGCTGCCCTCCGACGGTGGCGAGCCGCTGCTGCCGGGTATGACGGGCGGACCGGGCGACCGGCCCGCGGACCCGCAGCACGGCGGCCCCGCCCCGGCGTCGGCGCCGCCCGGCGGCCAGGCCTGGGGCCGGCCGTGGGGCCCCGAACAGCACCAGGCCCCGGGCCCGCAGCCCGGCCAGGACTGGCAGACCCCGCCCGCCGAGCCGTGGCAGGCGCAGCAGCCCGCGCCGTGGGCGGCGCAGGACCAGCCGGGCCCGCTCCCGCCCGCGGGAGCGCACGGTCAGGCCTACGGCGGTGGCGCACCGGCCTCGTACGGCGCCTACGGGGCGCCGGGCCACGGCGCACCGCTGGCCGAGCCGGGCGCCCCGGCGCCGCTGCCGCCCGCCGGTCACGGCGCGCCGGGCATGCCGCTGCCCCCGGCCGACGACGGGGCGACCCAGTACATACCGCCGGTCGCGGCCGCGTCCGGCGACGAGGGCGCCACGCAGTACATCCCGCCGGTGGGAGCTCACCACCCCGCCCACGGCGGGTCCGGGAGCGAGGGCGCCACCCAGTACATCCCGCCCGTCACCGGGGGACCCGGTGACGCAGGGGCCACCCAGTACCTGCCGCCCGTGGCCTCCGGCCCCGCCTCGCACGACGAGGGCGCCACGCAGTACATCCCGCCGGTCGGTCCCGGGGCGCTGCCGCCGGAGATGCCGCCCGGGGGGCCGGCGGACCGGCCCGCCGGGACGACGGCGTACCTCGGCCGGTCCCCGGAGGGCGGCGGGGCGGCCGGACCCATGCCGTCCGGATCCGACGCCGACGCCACGCAGTACATCCCGCCCGTGCCCGGGCAGGGCGCGTACGGGGACCGGCAGCCGCCCGCCGAGTTCGACAACCTCTTCCGCAGCGGACCCGGCGGCGACGCGGGCCAGGCCGGCGCGACCCAGCACATGCCCCGCTACCAGGGCCCGCAGAGCACCGGGCACGCCGCACCGCAGCCGTCCTACGACACCCCCGGCCCGGCGCAGGGGCGGCGGGCCGCCCGGGACGGCGCAGGCCGTACCCGCTCCAAGGTGCCGCTCATCGCGGCCTGCGGGGTGGCCATCGTCGTGGTCGGCATCGGCGCCGGGGCGCTGCTCGCCGGTGGCGGCGGTGAGCAGGACAAGGACCCCCAGCCCGTCTCCGCCACCGCCCCCTCCGCCGCCGGCACCGAGGCCTCGTCCTCGGCCTCGCCGTCCGCCGACCCCGCCGAGCAGCAGGCCGTCGCCCTGGACAAGCTGCTCGCGGACAGCGGTGACAGCCGGGCGACGGTGATCAGGGCCGTCGGTGACGTGAAGTCCTGCGGCAATCTCGCCCAGGCCGCCAAGGACCTGCGCGGCGCGGCCGAGCAGCGCAACAGCCTGGTCACCCAGCTGGCCGGGCTCCCCGTGGACGCACTGCCCGAACACGCGGCGCTGACCGCCGCGCTCAACAAGGCCTGGAAGGCCTCCGCGTCCGCGGACAACCACTACGCGGCCTGGGCGGACCAGGTCGCCGGGCAGCGGGGCAAGCTCTGCAAGAAGGGGCAGGCCCGCAGCACCGGCCAGACCGCGGCAGGCAACCAGCAGAGCGGCATCGCCACCACGCAGAAGGGCGAGGCCGCCAAGCTGTGGAACGCGATCGCCCGGAAGTACGGCCTGACCGAGCGCCAGCCGACCCAGTTGTGAAAGACCTGGGACCTTGGAAAGGGGCCGCCTGGGGCCGTCTGGGCCCGCGGGGGGCCGGTGACCGGCGGCCGGTGACGGGTGCGCGGCGGCGCGGGAGCGTCAGTCCTCGTCCTCGGTGCCCTGCAGCGTCTTCGTCACATCGATGGAGCCCTGGCGTTCCGCCACCAGCTGGCCCTCCTTCACCACCTGGAGGGTCACGTCGGTGTTGACCAGGCGCGGCAGGCCGACGGAGGCCAGCACGTCCTGGAACTGCCAGCGCAGGGTCGGCGTGAGCCCACCCGTGGTGACCTTGAAACCGTCGTCCAGGGTGCGCCGTACCGTGTCGGCGGACACCTCGTTCTCGCCGAGCGACTTCACGACGGCCTCCAGGACGGTGTACGCGATCCAGGTGGTCTGCACGCCCGCGTCCGCGGGGTCGATCCGGGTGTCGGTGAAGGCCTGTTCGCGGATGACCTTCTTCATCCCGTCCCAGCGCTGGTCCGTCTCCACCGGGTACCAGCCGGTGATGTGCGCCCCCTCGTACGGGCTCGACGCGCCGCCGGTCGCGTCGATGACCGTCTGGTCGACGCTGCCGAGCACGGTGCCCATGCGCACCTCCTCGTACTCCTCGCGGTCGCGCCGGAAGGAGTCCATGAAGATGTTGGTGCGGTCGCCGAGCGCGGGCACCACACAGCCCCGGGCCGAGGGGTCCTCGGTGGCGCGGGTCAGGGCCTGCTCGGACTGGGCGTAGAACTCGGTGGCCTCCTCCGCCGCGCGCAGGTCGGCCGCGTCCTGGTGACCACCCGCTTCGAGGCCCGCATTGAGCAGGTTGGGCAGTTCGTCACCGGCGATGGTGTCCGGCCGGACCAGCGCGACCGGGCCGCAGGTGCTCGCCAGTTGCCTGCCGAGGCCCGCCAGCAGGGCGGGCTGGCCGCCGTTGACCGGGTAGGACAGCGGGCTGGTGAACTCGGCGTTCGTGATGCCGTAGCCACCTATGTACGGGATGCCCGCTCCCTCCAGGATCGGGAAGAACGAGTCGGCGAACTGGCTGTAGGAGCCGACCACCGCGGCCGCCTTCTGCTTGACCGCGCGGCGCGCGCACTTCGCGGCGTGCACGCTGTCGTTGCGGTCGTTGCAGATCACGACCTTGAGCTTGCGTCCGTTGATGCCGCCGTTCGCGTTGACGTGGCGGGCGTAGGCGAGCGCCAGGGCGGGCATGCCGGGCTTGTTCGTCGCGTTGGTGTCCTGCGGCGCCCAGGTCATGACGGTGATCTCGTCGTCCCCCGCGCCGCCCGAGAGGCCGGGCACGGCCCCGCACCCGGCGGTCAGCGACGCGCACGCCACCAGGGCGGCCGCTGTGCGCAGGGCTTTTCCGGGCCTGGTGAGTACGGAGAAAAGGGGGCTGCTGCTGCGTCGCCTGCCGGTCATGGACACGCACGATTCCGCCACATTCCTAATCTCTGAGTGACCCTTGTTCAACTGGAGGTGACGGCCAGGTGAATTGCGGGGTCCCGTGAACGGCGTGCGTCGAGGAACGTACGATCGATGACCGTGCAAGGTGTGCAAGGAGTGCAAGGTTCGGTGAACCCTTCCCGTCGCGGGCATCGCTCATCCACGATGGGTGGCATGCCACTGAACGACATGCCGTGGTGGCGCTGGCGCAGCAATGTGCGCTCCGCGCTGCACATGCTTTCCGATCCGGTGTTCCAGCGGGACGTCTGGCTCGCGGGCGTCGAGGGATACGGGGACGTCACCGACGCCGTGTACCGGCTCGTCGAGGACACCTGGCTCGACCACTGGTCCGCCGAGAAGTACGTCGGGACCATATTCCGGGACTCGCAGGAGGCCGCGCTGGTCGACACCGCGGTGCTGCGGGTGCTGCGGATCATGCACCAGGTGGGGCCGGACGCGCCGGTGTCCTCGTACATGGAGCATCCGGCCTGGCCGGATGCGGTGCGGGCGGCTCGGGACGCGCATGTGCGGATGGCCGCGAGCGACGGGGAGGATCCGGAGGTGGCGCCCCGGACGCTCGAGGTCCTGCGGATCTTGACGCGGTCGGCCTAGGCGGGGCGGTCGGTCGGGTTTCTGCCTGCTCAGGTCGCTGTGGGACCCTGTGGTGCATGAACGAACAGCCCAGTCGAGCCGAGGCCGTGGAGAACGCAGCGGCCACCGAGGCCACCGAGCCCGACGAGTATGTCCTCATCCTGTCGTGCCCGGACAAGAAGGGCATCGTGCACGCCGTGTCGAGCTACCTGTTCATGACCGGCTGCAACATCGAGGACAGCCAGCAGTTCGGTGACCACGACACGGGGCTGTTCTTCATGCGCGTCCACTTCTCGGCGGAGGCGCCGGTGACGGTGGACAAGCTGCGGGCCAGCTTCGCGGCGATCGGTGACTCGTTCCGCATGGAGTGGCAGATCCATCGGGCCGACCAGCGGATGCGCATCCTGCTGATGGTCAGCAAGTTCGGGCACTGCCTGAACGATCTGCTGTTCCGGGCGCGGATCGGTGCCTTGCCCGTGGAGATCGCCGGGGTGGTGTCCAACCACACCGAGTTCGCCGAGCTCGTGGGTTCCTACGGGATTCCGTTCCACCACATTCCGGTGACGAAGGACACGAAGTCGCAGGCCGAGGCGCGGCTGCTGGAGATCGTGCGGGAGGAGCGTGTGGAGCTGGTCGTGCTGGCCCGCTACATGCAGGTGCTCTCCGACGATCTGTGCAAGCAGCTGAGCGGGCGGATCATCAACATCCACCACTCGTTCCTGCCGAGCTTCAAGGGTGCGAAGCCGTACCACCAGGCACATGCGCGGGGCGTGAAGCTGATCGGCGCGACGGCGCACTACGTGACGGCGGATCTCGACGAGGGGCCGATCATCGAGCAGGAGGTCGAGCGGGTGAGCCACGATGTCAACCCGGACCAACTGGTCGGGATCGGGCGGGATGTGGAGTGCCAGGCGCTGGCGCGGGCCGTGAAGTGGCATGCGGAGCGGCGGATCCTGCTGAACGGGCGCCGGACGGTCGTGTTCGCGTAGCGGCGGTGCGGGTTGCCCGCGGCGGCCTGCGGTCGTCCGGTCTGGGGTGCTGTGACGCCGTGGGGTGGCGGCGGGTGGGTCGGGGTCGCGCCCTGAACTCGCCCGTGTCGACGCGCCAGCCGCTGCGGGCGCACACCCCCCGACGAGGCCCCTTCCCGCCGTGGGCGACTGCGGGTCCGCGGGGCTACGCCCGGAGGCATGCTCGCCCTTCTCGCCGTGCGTGGGTGCGGGTCGCTACATGCGGCTCAGGGATGCGGCCGCGAACAGGACGTCTCTGATGGCCTCGCGGTCGCCCAGCTGGCCCGCTGCCGCCTCGTCGGGGGAGACGTGGCCCGCGGCCAGGCGGCAGAACTCGACGCCGTCCAGGGCCACGTGGGCCACCTCGTGGTCGGCGGAGCCGATCTCGGCGGGGGAGTCCAGCGGGATCAGCCACTCGCCGCCGCCCGAGCCCTCGATCTCCAGGCGGAGGGTTCGGCCGGGGGTGCCGGCCGGGACCAGGTGGCGCGGTGTGTGGGCGGGAGAGGCCAGGCCCGCTGCGCGGCGTGCGGCGAGGGTGGTGGGGAGCAGGCGGGCCGCCAGGTCGATCATGCTGTTGAGGTGGCGCGCCGGCGGCGGGTCGTAGGGGTAGTCCACGGCGCCCGCGATGTCCTCCGCGTGTACCCAGCACTCGAAGGCTCGCTCGATCATCGCGTCGTGCAGCGGCAGCTCGCCCACGCCGTAGGGCACGCCGAGCCTGCCCGTGCCGCCGCCGGTGAAGGACACCGTGCGCACGATGCCGTGGCCCTGTTCGCGCCAGGGTGCCCGCACCGTGCGGGTCGGCGGGAAGTGCGAGGCCCGCCAGTACGCCTCCGTGCGGGCCGTGGGCGTCGGTGGGTCGGCGTCGGTGTCGCCGAGAGGGTCGTCCAGGCCGAGGGCGACGGCGATCAGGCCGTCGACCGCCAGGAGGTGGGCGATGACGCCGGCGACGGTCGTGCGGCGGCTGGCCGGCTCCGTGCCGTCGAACCAGCGCAGCCGAACGGGCGCGTGCCACTCGGCGTCGCCGAAGTCCTGGAGCAGGGCGTCGAGACGCGCGGTCTCTCCGTCGTAGGGCCTGGCCCATTCGGGGACGGGGATGCGCGGTGGGCGCCGCTCGAGGCAGGACGCCAGGATGCGGGTGCGCAGTCCCGGGTCGAGGTCGAGGCTGTCGGGGCGTTGCAGCAGGCCGACCGCCTCGCGGAGCCGCCGGGCCTCGTCGGCGCAGCTTCCGCACAGGCCCAGGTGGTCCTCGACCGCCGTCGTCTCCTCGGGGGAGCAGGCGGCCAGCGCCCATGCGCCCAGCAGGGACTTCAGGACCTGGTGTCCGAGGGGTGGGCGGAGCGTGGGGAGGGGGAGCCCGGTGTCCTCGACCGAGGCCCTCGGCATCGGTATGCGGGGCTGGTGGGCGGGGGTGTGCGGGTCGTGGTGGTCCGGGTCCGTCACACCGCACCTCCGTAACCGGGTGGTGCGCCGGCGTCGTGGGCCGTCGACAGCAGTTGCAGGCCCAGACGGAGGCGGCGGCGTGCCTCGTCCTCGGTGATGCCCAGGTCGGTGGCGGTCTGGCGGTAGTCGCGGCGCTGGAAGTAGGCCCGCTCCAGGGCGGCGCGCAGGGGTGCCGGCATGGACTGGACGATGTAGTCGGCGCGGGCGGCGACCGAGGCGTGGCGGACCTTGAGCTCCAGGTCCTCGCCGGAGTCGTGGCCGCCTTCGGCGAGGGCGGCTGTCTCGGTGGCCCGCAGGCGCTGCACGGCCAGGCGGTGGGTCAGGGCGGCCACCCAGGAGCGGAGGGGGCCCTGCCTGGGGTCGTAGGCGTCGGGGTGCTCCCACAGGTGTACGAAGACCTCGCGGGTGATGCCGTCGGCCGCCCGCTCGTCGTCGAGCACGCGGTGGGCCAGGCCGTGCACGAGGGAGGCGAAACGGTCGTAGAGCTCGCCCAGGGCGGCCGCCTCACCGCGTGCGAGTCGCTGCTGCATCTTGCGGTCCCAGCGGGGCGGTGCGTCCTTCTTCGCCATGCGGCCCCTCCCCCTGCTTCGTCCCGGTGTCCAGCCTGCGTCCATCGCCACCTCGAATGTAGTCGGCACGTCTGACAGCGCACGCCCCTTTGTGGCAATGCGCGCCCCTCGGCGAAGCGCAGGTGGTAGTGCGCATTCCGGCCGCGCCTACCCAGGGTGGGCGAGACCAGACCTGATCGAACTGGATTGAATGCGACAGAATCAAGCCCTTTTCGTTCGGTTTTCGTTTTCGGCAAGGAGTTTCAGGGAACGGCCGCTGGGCAGCCGCGCCGCAAGGAAGCGTAGGGACTGGTTCCGTTTCCGGGTGGTTCCGGCCGTTTCCGCACGTTCCGGCGACGAAGGGCATGGTGGTGGCGTTCAAAGTGACCGGCGGCGAGCAGGGCGACTGGGCCGTGCTCCATGTGTCGGGCGAGCTGGACCTGGTGACCTCGCCGGTGCTGCGTCAGCGCGTGCACGACGCGGTGGCCGAGGGCCGCCACAGTCTCGTCCTCGACCTCTCGGAGGTCTGGTTCTGCGACTCCAGCGGCGTGGGGGTGCTGATCGCGGCCCGTCGGCTGCTGCGCTCCTGTCAGGGGCGGCTGCGGCTGATACTCCCGGCCCAGGGCGCGGCCGACGGCTCGCACGTCAACCGTGTGCTGGGCGCACTGGGGGTGCGACGGCTGTTCGACGTCCATCCCGACCTGGCCTCCGCGACCTCGGACGACGCCGGTCCTCTCTCCGCCTGAACTCTCTGCCACACCGTTGTTCCAGAATTCCCCCCGGTCTTGGCACAACCGTCGTTTTCCCGCTCCTGAACCGCCCGAGGCGTCGTACGCTCCCTGGCGAGAAGCACCCCGACATGACGTGAGGCGGCCTGAAAGACATGGTCAGCAGCGAGTACGAGCGCAGGATCGCGGCCCGGTTCGCCACCTTCGACCAGGACGGCAACGGCTACATCGACCGTGAGGACTTCAGCGGCGCGGCCAAGGCGCTGCTCGCGGAGTTCGGCACGGCGCCCCGCTCCGACAAGGGACAGGCGCTGTACGGCGGCGCGGAGGCCTTCTGGCAGGGCATGGCCGGGATAGCGGACCGGGACGGTGACCAGCGCATCACCCGCGAGGAGTTCGTGGGCGGCGCGGTCAAGCGGCTGCGCGACAACCCCGACGGTTTCGCCGAGATCGCCCGCCCCTTCCTGCACGCCGCCCTGGCCGTCGCCGATCCGGACGGCGACGGCGAGGCGGCCGTCGAGGACCTCGCGCGCATGCTGCGGGCGCTCGGCGTGCCCGAGGACGTGGCGCGTGCCGCGGCCGCATCGCTCGACGGCGACGGCGACGGCAAGGTGGGCGAGGCGGAGATCATCCCCGCGTTCGCCCGGTACTTCACCGTCCCCGAGTAGCCGAGAAGCGCTCCCTGAGCTTGTACTTCAGCACCTTCCGCAGGGCGTCGTTGCGCGGCAGGGCGTCGACCACCTCCAGTTGCTCCGGCAGCTTGTGGACCGACAGCCCTTCCGCGCGCAGGTACGCGGTCACCCTCTCCAGGGTCAGCGCACCGGCGCCGGCCGGCTGTTCGACCACCGCGCACACCCGCTCCCCGCGGTCGGCGTCCGGCAGGCCGATCACCGCCACGTCCGCGACCGCCGGATGCCGGTGCAGCAGCTCCTCGATCTCCTTGGCGGAGATGTTCTCCCCCTTGCGGATGATCACGTCCTTGAGACGGCCGGTGAGGACCAGGTGCCCCGAGGCGGTGAGATGCCCGAGGTCGCCGGTGCGCAGGAAGCCGTGCTCGTCGAAGGACTCCGTCGTCTGCGCCGGGTCCAGGTAGCCCCGGCAGACGGCCTCCCCGCGCAGCCGCACCTCGCCGTCGACGATCCGTATCTCCATGCCCCGCGGCGGCCGTCCCTCGGTCGTCGCAAGGTTCTCCGGGGTGTCGTCCGGCGCGCCCATGGTGATCATCGGCACCTCGGTCATGCCGTATCCGTGGGTGAGCTGGACGCCCATCTCGCGGACGACGGCGTGGTAGAGGTCGGGCGGCTTCGGCGCCCCGCCGCCCGCGAGCAGCCGCAGGGAGGGGACGACAGGGGTCCCGGGCTGCTTGCGCTGCTCAGCCAGGAACAGGGAGTAGAACGCCGTCGAGCCGCCGGCGATCGTCACCCCGCGCGCGCGGTACGCCGGCAGGGCGTCGGGCAGCGCGAACTGCTCCACCAGCAGCGCCGGGAAGCCGTACAGCAGGAGCATCACCGTGTAGTCGGCGCCGCCAATGTGCGCGTACGGGAAGGCGATCGACCCCACGTCGTCGGCGGTGGGGCGCAGGGCGCCGAAGGTCAGGGTGCGGTCGTCCTGGAGGAGGACGGGGCGGTCGGGGGTGAGGTCGGCGCGGCGGGCGAGCAGCTCCCACAGGGTGGGTGCGGTGCTGAGGTCGTGCGCGGTGGTGTGCAGGGTCACGGCGGCCCCCGGTGAGCTGACGGATAGTCAGATGATGGGGTGAGCGTAGGGCCGGGCGCCTTGTCGGGCCAGGGGTGCGGGACTAGCCTTCCGGTACGGCGGTATCTGACGAGTCATCAGATCCGTATCTCCGCGGAGGGGACCCATGACCGAACTGCCCCGCATCATCAGCGTCGACGACCACGTGATCGAGCCCGCGCACCTCTTCGAGACCTGGCTGCCCGCCAGGTACCGCGACCGCGGGCCCCAGCCGCTCACCGCGGGCATCGGCGAACTCGCCTACGTCGGCGGCAAGTACCAGATCACCATGGACCCGGAGGGTCAGCCCACCGACTGGTGGATCTACGAGGACCTGAAGTTCCCGTACAAGCGCAACATCGCCGCCGTCGGCTTCGACCGCGACGAGATGACCCTGGAGGGCATCACCCGCGAGGAGATGCGACGCGGCTGCTGGGACCCCAAGGCGCGGCTCGCGGACATGGACCTCAACCACGTCGAGGGCAGCCTGTGCTTCCCGACCTTCCCGCGCTTTTGCGGGCAGACCTTCGCCGAGGCGCACGACAAGGAGGTCGCCCTGGCCTGCGTGCGCGCCTACAACGACTGGGATGGTCGAGGAGTGGTGCGGTGACAGCGGCGGACGGCTCATCCCGCTCTGCCTGATCCCTCTGTGGGACATCGACCTCGCGGTGGCGGAGATCCGGCGCAACGCCGCGCGCGGGGTGAAGGCCGTGACCTTCTCCGAGATCCCCACGCACCTCGGGCTGCCGTCGATCCACTCCGGCTGCTGGGACCCGTTCTTCGCGGTCTGCCAGGAGACCGGGACAGTCGTCAACATGCACATCGGGTCGTCGTCCCAGATGCCGGCCGCCTCCCCGGACGCGCCCCCCGCCGTCCAGGCCTCGCTGTCCTTCAACAACGCGATGGCGTCGATGACGGACTTCCTCTTCAGCGGCGTGCTGGTGCGCTTCCCGCACCTGAAACTGGCCTACTCCGAGGGGCAGATGGGCTGGATCCCGTACGCCCTCGAGCGTGCCGACGACGTCTGGGAGGAGCACCGGGCGTGGGGCGGCGTCCGGGACCTGATCCCGGAGCCGCCGTCGACGTACTACTACCGGCAGATCTTCTGCTGCTTCTTCCGCGACAGGCACGGGGTGGCGTCCCTGGACGTCGTCGGGCGCGACAACGCCACCTTCGAGACCGACTACCCGCACGTCGACTCCACCTTCCCGCACACCAAGGAGGTCGCCCTCGACCACGTCAAGGGCCTCGACGACGAGACCGTGTACAAGCTGATGCGGGGCAACGCCATCCGCATGCTGGACCTGGACCTGGACCTGGACCTGGACCGGGACCGGTAGTGGACCTGATGTACACGCCCGAGGAGGAGGAGTTCCGGGTCCGGCTGCGGAAGTGGCTCAGGGGCGTGCTGCCCTCCCTGCCGCCCAAGCCGTCCCCGGACGACTGGCCGGGGCGGCGCGCCTACGACCTCGGCTGGCAGCGGACGCTGTACGACGCCGGGTACGGCGAGGTCCACTGGGACGCCTCCCCGACCGTGCGGCTGATCTTCCTGGAGGAGCCGAGCGTGCGGGCGCCCCTTATGTGGGCGCCAACTTCGTCGGGCTGCTGCACGCGGGGCCCACCATCGCCGCCGAGGGCACCGACGCCCAGCGCGCCCGCTGGCTGCCGCCCGTCCTGCGCGGTGAGCAGGTCTGGTGCCAGGGCTTCAGCGAACCGGACGCCGGGAGCGACCTCGCGGCGCTGCGCACGCGCGCGTGGCGGGACGGCGACGAGTACGTGGTGACCGGTTCGAAGATCTGGACCTCGCACGCCGAGGTCGCCGACTGGTGCGAGCTGCTGGTGCGCACCGACCCGGCCGCGCCCCGGCACCGGGGGATCAGCTGGCTGGCCATGCCCATGGACGCGCCGGGCATCACCGTACGGCCGCTGCGCACCCTCGCCGGTTCCGCCGAGTTCGCCGAGGTGTTCCTCGACGAGGTGCGGGTGCCGGTCGTCAACCGGGTCGGTGCGGAGAACGACGGCTGGCGGGTCACCATGGTGACACTGTCGTTCGAACGCGGCACGGCGTTCGTGGGCGAGGTGGTGGCCTGCCGCCGGGTGCTGGGCGAACTCGCCCGCGAGGCCCGGAAGAACGGCCGCTGGGACGATCCCGTCCTGCGCCGCCGGCTGGGGCGGCTGAACGCCGAGTTCCGGGCGCTGTGGCGGCTCACCCAGTGGAACGTGAGTGAGGCGCAGGCCTCGGGCGGGGTCCCCGGGGTCGGGGGTTCGGTTTTCAAACTGAGGTATTCGCACGCGCGCCAGGACCTCTACGACACCGCCGCCGACGTCCTCGGCCCCGAGTCGCTCGACCTGGACCGGCCCTGGACGCTCGACCGCCTGGCCTCGCTGTCGTACACCATCGCGGCCGGCACCTCGCAGATCCAGCACACCATCGTGGCCGAACGGATCCTCGGCCTGCCGAAGGGACGGTAGCCGTGCGCTTCCAACTCACCGACCAGCAAAGCGCGTTGCGGGCCACGCTACGGCAGCTGCTCGGCCGGCGCTTCGACGGCGAGGCACGCCGGGCGGCGGCGCGGCGGGCGGCGCCCGCGCTGGACCGGGCGCTGTGGCGGGAACTGGGCACGACGGGGTTCTTCGCGCTGCGTCTGCCGGAGGCCGCGGGCGGCGTCGGACTCGGTCTGCCGGAGGCAGTGCTGGCGTTCGAGGAGGCAGGACGGGCGCTGCTGCCGGGCCCTCTGGTGGCCACGCACCTGGCGGCGGGCGAGGTGCCCGGCGCGGCCGACGGGTCGGCGGCCGTGGCGGCCGTCGACGCGGGCGGGCTGGTGGAGTGGCTGACGCAGGCCGACGCCGTGCACGGGGACCCCTCCGGCGCCGTACCGCTGCGGTCGGTCGACCCGCTGACCCCGCTGCACCGGGTGCCGGGGGCCCGGCGCGCGGCGGACCCGGTGGCCGTGCTGCTCACGGCGGCCGAGCAGCTCGGCTCGGCCGTGCGTACGTGCGAGCCGGCGGCGCAACACGCCCGGACCCGTGAGCAGTTCGGACGGCCAGTCGGCGCCTTCCAGGCCGTCCAGCAGCTGTGCGCGCGAACGCTGGTCCGGGTGGAGGTGGCCCGTGCCGCCGTGTACGCGGCGGCCGGCACGGCGGACCCCGTGGACGTCGCCGCGGCGCGGCTGCTCGCGGACGAGGCGGCCGTGCGCGGCGCCCGCGACTGCCTCCAGGTGCACGGCGGCATGGGCTTCACCTGGGAGGCAGAGGTCCATCTGCATCTGAAGCGGGCCTGGGTGCGGACCCAGCGTGCGGGCGGTGTCACGGAGAGTGAGGAACTGCTCGCATGGGATCTGGTGGCCGAAGCGGCCTGAGGGGGCCCCGGCCTGCGACGTCGGCGAGCCCTGGAGAGCGGATGTCGCGGATTGTGGCGTACCGGAATTACGGAGCGTTGATATCGGCTTGTGTCCTAGGTGTGACTCGTCACGTCCTGGAGTCGAAGGTCCGCTCCGGTACCTTGTGTGAGATGCGAGAGGTTCCGAGCTCGAGTCACGCCGGTGACGGGCCTTGTTCCGCCGCCTGTTCGACTCTCTGCGACGAGCGTCGCACAGTATGCCGCACGGGTACTCCTTCGCGCTGGAATATGCCCGAAGCGCTTGTTGGGGTGACTGTACGTCAACCATGCTGTTGCGTAAGGGATTCACGTTCCGTGATCCCTGCTCTGGCCGTTGTTCTGGTCATGCAGAAAATGGCTACGATCGTGGCCCTCATGAGGCGTGAGCCTCTGTGTCCACCGGTTCGGATGGTGTGAGCGGTGCAGGTGCTTCAAGTGCAGCTGGAGATCCGGCCCGACCCCACGGAAGTGGGGCGCGCGCGGCGCTGGGCCCGCTCGCGGCTTGCCGGGTGCGGCATAGCGGCCGACGAACCGCTCGCCGAGACGCTGATCCTGCTCGTCTCGGAGCTTGTCACCAACGCCGTGGTCCACACCGGATGCCCCGCCGTACTGCGGCTCTCCCTGCCCCAGCCGGCCACCGTCCGCGTGGAGGTCGCCGACGGCAGCACCCGTGCCCCGGTCCCGCGGTGGGCCGACGGCGACGAGACCGGCGGCCGCGGCCTCGCGCTCGTCGACGGCCTCGCCGACCGCTGGGGCTGGAGCCCCGACGGCGCCGGCAAGCAGATCTGGTGCGAACTCGACCGCTGCGCCGAACCGCACACCGCGGCGACGCGGTACGGGGGTGGCGCGGTGGCCGCCCGCGAAGACCTGCAAGGGCTCGACGGCTACGACGGCTACGACGGCTACGAGGGGCTGGCGTACGAGGCCGTGTGAGGCGCTCGGTGTCCCGGCCCGGGGCACGGTGGCAGAGGTGCCGGACCCGCAAGGTCCGATGGGGGGATGTGCGCCCGTGTGTGCTTCCGTGCGCGCCTCTGCCGAACGGGATGTAACCGGCAAATCCCCGAACAGCTGTTGACGCGACGTGTCCGGCTGATCACGCTGGGGGCAGCGAATCGCCGCGAGGGGACGACGAGGGCTGCGGTGACGGAGGCCCTCGTCGAGTGCGAGTCGTGATTCGGCGTTGGTTCGCCCGGCAGGGCATGAGGAACCCGGGGGCGGGTGCGCCGGAGCCGGATGGCGGCGTGTGGCGCCGCGCTCGGGGCGAGCGCACACGCGCCGCCATCCGGATCAGACTGCAACGCCCGGCGGCCGGGCTCGCGGGACCGCTCGCCCCGCCGTACGGATTCACAGCACCGCGACCGGCGCCACCGGTGCCCCCGTCGCGCCGGCGAACGGCTCGGGTGTCGCTGTCAGCAGGAACGCGTAGCGGCCCGTTTCTCCACAGGCTGTGGACAACTCCTCGAGATTCCAGTTCTGGCCCTGCGGCATCCCCATCTCCACCAGATGCAGCGCGTGCACGGGCAGCCACAAATCCTCTATCTCCGGCGGAAACATCTCAAACGTGAGGGTGTCGTTCGCGACGGCCGCCACGTCCCGCGCGTGGAACCACTCGGGGGTGCGGACCGACAGCCCCGGCGAGGGGTACGCGTACCCGTGCTTGTCCCCGGCGAGGTACGCCTGGATCTGCCCCGTCCGGACGAGCGCGACGTCACCGGCGCGTACGCGCGTGCCCGCGAGTTCCTCCGCCAGGTCGAGGTCCTCGGGGGTGACCGCGTGGCCGCCGTCCAGCCGGTCCGTCCCCCGCGCGCGGGCGACGTCCAGCAGCACGCCGCGCGAGACGAGGTGCCGCGCCGTGCCGATGCCGCTGAACTCGGCGCCGCCGTGCGCGGTGACGGTGCCCGCGGGGCGGCCGTTGTAGAGCCGGCCCGAGTGCGAGACGTGGGTGAGGGCGTCCCAGTGGGTGCCCGCCTGGAGTCCCATGGTCACCGCGTCGTCGCTGCACGCGACCGTGCCCGGCCCGAACAGTTCCTGGTTGATCTGCACCATGACGTGCAACGGGTTGACCCGCCCGGGGATCATCCCGGTCTGCACGCCGTCCTGCCGCAGCGGCAGGGCGAGGGGCATGCGGCGCCCGGTGCGGACCTCGCCCGCGGCCCGGCGTACCACCTCGTCGTTGATCAGGTTCAGCGTCCCGATCTCGTCGTCCGCCCCCCAGCGGCCCCAGTTGTTCACGCGCCCCGCGATCTCGTGGAACTCGGCCGGCAGTGACATGGGCCCTCCCTGGGGCTTGTGTCCGGGCGTCCGACGGGACATAGAATCTAACGGACCGTCAGAAACCGCGGGAAGGGGCCGGACGTGGGGAACTTCTTGACCGGCGAGGTCGTCGTCGTCACCGGAGCGGGCCGCGGCATCGGCCGTGCGGCATCGCCGGGCCGAAGATCGCGGTGTGGGCGCAGCCCCGGGAGCTGCGCGCGGCGTATGCCGAAGGGGCGTGGACACCGGAGCGGATCGCCGGCTTCCTGCCGGGATCGGTGGGGGTGCTGGGGCATGAGGGCGCGGGCGTGGTGGAGGTGGTGGGGGAGGGCGTGACGCATGTGGCGCCCGGCGACCATGTGTCGCTGTCCACGCTCGCCAACTGCGGCACGTGCGCCGACTGCGACCGGGGCCGGCCGACGATGTGCCGGCGGGCGATCGGACGGCCGGGGCGGCCCTTCACACGGGACGGCCTGCCGCTGCACCAGTTCGCCGCCAACTCGGCGTTCGCGGAGCGGACCGTGGTCAAGGCCGTGCAGGCGGTGCGCATCCCCGACGACATCCCGCTGACGTCCGCCGCGCTCATCGGCTGCGGGGTGCTGACCGGGGTCGGCGCCGTGCTGAACCGGGCCCGGGTGGACCGCGGTGACAGCGTCCTGGTGATCGGCACCGGCGGCGTCGGGCTGAACGTCCTGCAGGGCGCGCGGCTCGCGGGCGCCCTGCGGATCGTGGCGGTGGACACCGACCCGGACAAGGAGGCGGTGGCCCGGGAGTTCGGCGCGACGCACTTCCTGACCTCGGTGGACGGCGTGCGGGAGATACTGCCTCACGGCGCGGACCACGCCTTCGAGTGCGTCGGCCGGGTGGAGCTGATCCGGCAGGCGATCGATCTGCTCGACCGGCACGGGCAGGCCGTCCTGCTGGGGGTGCCGCCGGCCGGCGCCGAGGCCTCCTTCGTGGTCTCGTCGATGTACCTGGACAAGTCGGTCCTGGGCTGCCGCTACGGCTCCTCCCGCCCCCAGCGGGACATCGCCCTGTACGCCGAGCTGTACCGGCAGGGCCGCCTCCTGCTCGACGAACTGGTCGGCGGGACGTATCCGGTCGAGGACTTCGCCACGGCGCGGGCGGACGCGGAGGCGGGGCGGGTGGCGCGGGCGGTGCTCACGTTCTGACGGCGGACGTTCTGACGGCGGAGCTCCTGAGGGCGTCGCGCGGATCTTCTCCGGGTCACCGGGCACCGGGCCGGAATCGCATAGCGGCTGCTTGGCCTGGCGGTGGGGCCCTTCTGGCTGCCGGCCGGGACGTTCGCGATCTGCGGCGCCTCCACCAACGGGCTCATCCAGAGCCACTTCGTGCCTGCCGCCCACGACGACGGCATGCCGATCACCGCGGCGGCCTCGCTGCTCGCCGTCACCGGGGTGTTCGACGTGATCGGCACCGTGGCCTCCGGCTGGTTCACCGACCGCTTCGACGCGCGGCGGCTGCTGGCGGTGTACTACGCGCTGCGCGGCGTCTCGCTGCTCTTCCTGCCCCTGCTGGCACCCGGCGTGAACCCGCCGATGATCTTCTTCATCGTCTTCTACGGACTCGACTGGGTCGCCACCGTGCCGCCCACGATGGCGCTGTGCCGGGAGCAGTACGTCTTCGGCTGGGTGCTGGCGTCGCACCAGGTCGGCGTGGCGGCGGTGGCGTTCCTGGGCGGGGTCGCGCGCGATGCGTTCGGCTCGTACGACGTGATGTGGTACGCCTCCGGGGCGCTGTGCGCGGTGGGCGGCGCTGATGGCGCTGGTGATCCGGCGGAAGGCGGGCACCCCGGGGCGGGCTTGACCGCCGCTCGCGGCGGGAATCCGCGCCCGCGGCGCGACGCCGCGGGCCGCGCCGCGCGGGCAGGCGGGCGAGCGCGCGTGCGGTTGTCGTCCGTGGTGCGGCACGCGATGCTGAGGGTGCACGAAGGGAAGCGGTGCCATGGATCGTTTTCCGAATGCCGCCGACGTCGATTTCCACAGCCCACTGGACCTCTCCAAGGCCGCCGTCGCGGTACTGGACGCCGACGGCCGCGTTTCGGGGTGGGGATCCTCGGCCCAGCGTCTCCTCGGCCACGCACCCGAGGACGTGCTCGGCCGTCCGGCCGCCCGGCTGCTGGCGGCGGCCGACGCCGGGGAGCGGCTGGCGGCCCTCTGCAAGGTGCGCAAACCCCGCAGCGCGGTCCTGGATCTCTGCTGCCGGGACGGGCGCGCGCTGCGCGCGGCCGTGACGTTCAGCCCGCTCGTGAGCCAGGGCGTCGCCGCGACCGTCGTGGTCGCGGCCGGCCTGGAGGGGCTGCGCGGCTGGGAGGCGCAGCTGGCGATGTTGCAGGGGCTGGCGACCGAGTCCCCCGTGGGCCTGACGATCTTCGACACCGACAAGCGGGTCGTGTGGGGGAACGTCTCGACCGACCTGGAGCTCGCCGGGATCGCCCAGTACATCGGCCGGCCGGCCTCGGACCTCTTCCCGGAGGGCGAATTCATCTCCCGCCACCACTCGCCGGACGAGGACGAGGTGATGGACCATGTGATGGCGACGGGGGAACCGGTCATGGGCATGCACTATCGCGGGCGTGCCCCCGCCGACCCGGTGCGCGAGCACGTCTGGTCCTGCTCGTACCACCGGCTGGTGGACGCCCGGGGCGAGACGCTGGGGCTGTTCGAGGAGTCCCTGGACATCACCGACCGCTACCGCGCCCAGGAGCGGCTGTCGCTGCTGGTGCGGGCGGGAAAGCGGGTCGGCGCCTCGCTGGACGTGCGCCGCACGGCCGCCGAGCTCGCCGACGTGGCGGTACCGCAGCTGGCCGACCAGGTCCTGGTGGACCTGCCGCCGGCGGTCATCGAGGGACGGCAGCCGCCGACGGGCTCGGCGCCGGGGCACAATCTCCTGCGGATGCACGGCCGGACCCCGGAGGACTTCCGGACCAGTCCCGTCTCCTATCCGCCGTCGTCACTGCAGGCGCTGAGCCTGGCCACCAGCCGTCCCGTCGTCGACGACGCCCTGCCCCGGACGCCGGGCGAGAAGGGATCGGCCGCCGCGCACTCCAGCCTCTTCGTGCCGCTGCTGACGCGTGACGCGGTCCTCGGGCTCGCCACCTTCCGGCGCAGCGGCAACCCGGACCCTTTCGGGCCCGAGGAGCGGGCGCTCGCCGTGGAGCTGGCCGAGCGGGCCGCCGTCGGTATCGACAACGCCCGCCGCTACACCAGCCAGCACGCGGCAGCGCTGGTACTCCAGCGCAGCCTGCTGCCGCAGCACCTGCCGGAGCAGAGCGCGGTCGACGTGGCGTACCGCTACCTGCCGGCCGACAGCCGGGTGGGCGTGGGCGGCGACTGGTTCGACCTGATCCCGCTGTCCGGCGCCCGAGTGGGCCTGACGGTCGGCGACGTGGTGGGCCACGGCGTGCACGCGGCCGCGACCATGGGCCGGCTGCGCGCCACCGTACGGACCCTGGCCCTGCTGGACCTGGACCCGGCCGAGCTGCTCACCCGGCTGGACGGCCTGGTCGCGCAGGACTCGGAGCCCCACGCGGACGACGGGCTGGGCGACGAGGCACTCGGGGTGACCTGCCTGTACGCGATCTACGACCCGGTCAGCGGCCGGTGTGTGTGGTCGAGCGCGGGTCATCCCCCGCCGATCGTGGCCGATGCGAACGGCTCGGCGGCCCTGTCCTCGCCGGCGCCGGGCCCGCCCCTGGGGCTGGGCGGCCTGCCCTACGAGAACGTCGAGCTGAGCTTGTCCGACGCCAGCGTGGTGGCGTTCTTCACCGACGGCGTCGTGGAGGACCGGCGTACCGACATCGACAGCGGCATCGACCGCCTCGCCCATGTGCTCACCTGGCAGCGCTGCCCACTGGAGGAGCTCTGCGACCGGGCGCTGTCGGTCCGGCCGCCCGGACCGCAGGTGGACGATGCCACGCTGCTGCTCGTGCGCACCCGGCGGCTCGACACCGACCGGGTGGCGGACCTGGAGCTGCCGCCCGACCCGGCCATGGTGGCTCATGCCCGCACGGTCACCGAGCGCCAGCTGGAGGCCTGGGGTCTGTCGGAACTGTCGTTCACCGCCGCGCTCGTGGTGAGCGAGCTCGTCACCAACGGCATCCGGTACGCCACCGGTCCGGTCATGGTGCGGCTGATCAAGGACCGCTCGCTGCTGTGCGAGGTCTCGGACAACGAGCACACCGCTCCGCACCTGCGGCGGGCGCGCCGGGACGACGAGGGTGGCCGCGGCCTGTTCCTCGTCGCTCAGATGTCCCAGCGCTGGGGCACCCGGTACACCTCGTCCGGGAAGACCATCTGGGCCGAGCTGGGCGTCCCCTAACCACCGGCCAGGAACCGCCCCTTGTGGAACAGCAGCGGGGCCCGGTCCTCGCCGTCACCCGTGCCCAGCGCCGCCACCCGCCCCACCACGATGAGGTGGTCCCCGCCCGTGTGCACCGCGTGGATCGTGCAGTCGATCCACGCGAGGGTGCCCGCGAGGCGGGGCGAGCCGGAGACGGGCGCGGTGTCGTACGCGGCCCCGGCGAACTTGTCGCCGCCGCGCACCGCGAACCCCCGGCACAGCTCGCCCTGCCCGGCGCTCAGGACGTTCACGCAGAACACCCCGGCGCGGGCGATGCGCGGCCAGGTCGTCGACGCGCGGCCGACCATGAACGCCACGAGGGGCGGGTCGAGGGAGAGGGAGGAGAAGGACTGGCAGGCGGAGCCCGCGGCGCCGTCGGGCGCGGGCGCCGTGACGACGGTGACGCCGGTCGCGAAGCTCCCGAGCACGCGCCGGAACTCCTGCGCCTCCACGGGCGCCCGCTCGTCCTCCCGCACGCACCGCAACTCCGGCCGCGGCAGGGCCTCCACGACCTCGCGGCCACCGCGCACCCTGAGATACCGCACTGCGGCTTCGGCAGTGCCCGCTTGTCCCATCACGCCGCCATTAGAACTGACGAAGGGTCAGATGTGAAGGGTCCGCCCTGTACATCCTGAGCCGGGGCTGACGGATGTCCTCAGCGTCCCCGGTACCGGGGGCTTCTGCGTTCCACGAAGCTTGTCAGGCCCTCGTGGGCGTCCTGGGTCGTCATGTTGATCTCCTGGGCGGCGGCCTCGGCGGCGAAGGCGGTGGCGCGGTCGGTGTCCAGGGAGGCGTTGACGAGCTGCTTGGTGAGCGCGAGGGCGCGGGTGGGGGCGACGGCGAGGCGGGCGGCCCACTCCGGGGCCGTCTTGTCCAGGTCGCCGTCCGGCACGACGCGGTTGACCAGGCCGAGGCGTTCGGCGCCGGGGGCGGTCAGCGCGTCGCCGAGGAACATCAGCTCCTTGGCCCGCTGCGGGCCGACCAGGCGGGGGAGGAGATGCGCGCCGCCGCCGTCCGGCACCAGGGCGCGGCGTACGAACACCTCGATGAACCTGGCTGACTCCGCGGCGAGTACGAGGTCGCAGGCGAACGCCAGATGAGCGCCGAGGCCGGCCGCCGTGCCGTTCACGGCGGCGATCACGGGCTTCTCGCAGTCGAGGACGGCGGCGATCAGCCGCTGGGCGCCGAGACGGAGGGTCCGGGCCACGTCCCCGGCGGTCCGCTCCTCGCCCGCCGCACCGCCTCGCAGGTCGGCGCCCGCGCAGAAGCCACGCCCGGTGCCGGTGAGCACGACGGCCCGTACGTCCGGGTCGGCGGAGGCGTCGGTGAGCAGGTCGGTCAACCGGTCGCGCATGTCCGGGGTGAGGGCGTTGAGGGACTCGGGGCGGTCCAGGGTGAGGTGGGTGACGTGCTGTTCGGTCCGGTGGCGTATCCACGGCTCGGGCACGGTCAGGCTCCGTTCCCGGGGGCGGCGCGGGCCATGCGGGGGCGGACCTGCCCGTCCTCGCGGCGTCGGGGCCGGCCCCGCGTCGCGGCAGCGGGTCGACGACGTCCGGGTGCGGCTCCCGGCCGTCCGGGGCCGCGAGGGCCGAGAGGAGGCAGCCGCACCGGTTCCCGGTGTCCGGGTACCGGGCTCACCGGCACACCGCCAGCGCGTCCAGCGCCACCGCCCCCTGCCCGCGGGGCAGCACCATCAGCGGGTTGATGTCGAGTTCCGCGAGTCGGCCGCCGAGTTCCAGGGCCATGCGCTGGACGCGCAGGACGACCTCGACCAGGGCGTCCAGATCGGCCGGGGGACGGCCGCGCACCCCGTCGAGGAGGGCCCGGCCGCGCAGTCCGGCGAGGGCGGAGCGGGCCTGGTCCTCGCTGAACGGGGGCACGCAGACGACGGTGTCGCGCAGCACCTCGACGAGCACGCCGCCGAGCCCCACGGTCACCGTCGGGCCGAAGAGGTCGTCGTGGGTGACGCCGACGACCGTCTCGACGCCCTGCTCGACCATCTGGCAGACCAGGACCCCGTCCAGCGGGGCGCCCTCGTGGCGGGCGATGTCGGTCAGCTCGCGGTAGGCGTCGCGGACCTGCGCGGCCGAGGTCAGGCCGATCTTGACCAGGCCCAGCTCGGTCTTGTGGGCCAGCTGGGCCCCGGAGGCCTTCATCACCACCGGGTAGCCGACCAGCCCCGCCGCCCGCACGGCCGCCGCCGCGCTGGTCACCAGCTGCTCGCGCGGCACCCGGATGCCGTACGCCCGCAGCAGTTGCTTGGCCGCGTGCTCGCTCAGCTGCTGCCCCGGCCGCATCAGCTCGCGCGCCTTGCGGAAGGAGGGCGAGGGCGTGCGCGGGGCGTCGTCGAAGGGCGAGCGGTAGGAGCTGACGAAGCGGTGGTGGGAGAGGTAGGCGCGGACGGCGGTCAGGCAGTTGCCGACGGTGCGGAAGGTGGCCACGCGGGAGGAGCCCAGCAGCACCTCCCGGTACGCCGGCTCGGTCCCGACCGGCGAACCCCACACCACGCACACCAGCTTGTCCGTCTCCTGGGCCGCGTCGACCAGGTCCCGCACCAGCCGGTCGCTCAGGGGCGGGAACGGGCCGGTGACGGGGCAGATCAGCACCCCCACCTCCGGGTCGGCGAGGATCGTGTCGATGATCTTCCGGCCGCGCCGGTCGCCCACCGGGTGGC
Organism: Streptomyces sp. NPDC047706; assembly: GCF_043204795.1. Taxonomy (NCBI): domain Bacteria; kingdom Bacillati; phylum Actinomycetota; class Actinomycetes; order Kitasatosporales; family Streptomycetaceae; genus Streptomyces; species Streptomyces sp. NPDC047706. The sequence continues at coordinate 148,977 of NZ_JBIDCW010000012.1, forward strand.
CGCCGTTGTCGACCGGGTTGGCCACGCTCAGATGCCGCGCGCCGACCCGCTCGGCCCAGCCGGTCAGCTGCCGGGTGACGCCCGTGTTGGGCCGCCCCTCGGCGTCCGAGGCGCCGATCACGGCGACGGACTCGGGGCGGAAGAAGCGGTCCAGGTCGGGGACGTCGGCGTACAGCGGACGGCCGCTGACGTCGAGGTCGTCCGCGTCTGCCGCGCGGCCGTGGACGGCGGGGCCGGTCCGGCCGTCGCCGCAGGCGATGACCCGGGCCCGGCGGGCGTCGGTGGTGAGGGTGCCGTGGGTTGATCCAAGCATCGGTCCGCCCGCTTCTGTGTGACGGCGTTGGTAGCTGACGCAGTGTCAGGTTACTGAACTGACGTAACGTCAGGACACGGTCGTGCGGGCGGAATTCAGGAGAGGGCCGGGTCCGATGGTCAGCCGGGCACGCGGGAGACCCGGTCGGCGCTTCTGCGGGCCACCGCTTTCGCGATCTTCTCGGCGTCGAGGGCGAGTTCGCGGAGCATGCCGCTGATGGGGTTGGTGAAGCCCGTGAAGTACAGGCCGGGGGCGTTCTCCGGGGTGCGGGCGCCGTGCGTCACGGGCCTGCCGCGGGCGTCCAGGACGTCGAGATGGCCGAGGAGCGGTTCGAGGGCGCGGACGTATCCGGTGGCGGCGACGACCGCCTCGGGGCTGATGCGGTCGCCGCCGGCGAGGACCACCTCGTCGCCGTCGAACGAGTCCACCGCGGCCACGATCTCGACCTTGCCCGTGCGGACCGCGTCGATCAGGCCGACGTCCTGGACCGGGATCGAACCCTCGGTGACCCTGCTGTACAGGCCGGTGCCGGGGCGGGGCAGGCCGTGCTCGGCGAGGTCGGGCACACTGACCTTGGCCAGCGGCCGGGCGAGCCGGTCGACCAGGCCGACCGGGAGGCGGCGCACCAGGATGCCGGTGTACTGGGCGGCCCAGCCGGCGGTGGAGCGGCGGACGATGTGCGGCGCGGTGCGCACCGAGAGCCGTACGCGCTTCGCCCCGCCCTCGACGAGGTCGACGGCGATCTCGGCGCCTGTGTTGCCCACGCCGACGACCAGGACGTCCCGGCCCGCGTAGGGCGCGGGGTCGCGGTACGCGCAGGCGTGCAGGAACTCGCCGGTCCAGGTGTCGCGGCCGGGCCATTCCGGGACGCGGGGCGTGTGGTTGTAGCCGGTGGCGACGACGACCGCGCCGCCCGTGAGCCGGCGGCCACCGGTGGCGTGCAGCAGCCACCCGGTGCCGTCGGGCGCGGGCTCGACGCGGGTGACCTCGACGCCGGTGACGATCTCCAGCTCGTGGTGCTCGGCGTACTTCTCGAGATACCGCACGACGTCGTCCCGGGACACCCAGCGCCCGAACCGGCGCGGCATCGGCAGTCCCGGAAGGCCGGACAGGCGCCGGGTGGTGTGCAGATGGAGGCGGTCGTAGTGCCGCCGCCAGGAAGCGCCGACGCGGTCGGACTTCTCCAGGACGACGGCCCGGATCCCCCGTGCCCGCAAGGCGTGCGCGACGGCGAGCCCACCGGGTCCGCCACCGATGACGTAGACGGGCCGATCGGCGGGCGCCTGCCCCCGACGTCCCTTCTGCCGCGGCACGCTCCCGGCCCCGGGGCGCCTGCCCTCGGGGTGCGGCGGCGCCCCCTCGACCTCGCTGCGGATGCCCGCCGGCGTCTCGGCGTCGGAGCCGACGGGTCGCGGGCCGACGGGTCGCGGGCCGTCGGACCGCGGGCTCAGGAACTCGGGGTGCGTGTGCGTCGGCGTTCCGGTGCCAGGAGCGGTGGCCCGCGAGCCGTCCGACTCCGGGCTCCCGGCACCGGGGCCCGCGACAGTCGGCCTCGCGTCCGGCGAAGTCCCGGTCTCCGGCCTCGCGTCCGAAGTCCCGGTCTCCGGCTTTACGTCCGAAGCCTCGGTCTCCGGCCTCGCGGGCGTCGGGGTCTCGGCCTCCGGGTTCGCCGACGCCGGCCTCGCGGCCTTCGGTGCCTCTTCGTTCGTGGGCGGTGTGGAGTCGGGCATGGTACGGAGCGTAATCACATGGCGGGTTGATGGGTCTCGGTCAAGACCGGAATTGGTTGCGGATCGATCACGGATGGGGAGGGGTGGGCGGGATTTGTGGCGCGGGGAGATCGGTTGTGCCCGGCCGGCGGGGCAGACGCGCACTCCTCGCAGAGGGCTGGACAGCCGGCCTCCGTCCGCCTTGACTGACGTACCGTCAGATGCCGGCTCGTCGGCGGGAGCGTCCATGGACACGATCTGGCTCACCGGTGCGCAGTGGCTGGCCGTGCTGCGGATCGGGCTCGGGCTGTGGTGGCTGGAGAGCTGGCGGCACAAGGACAAGAAGACCTCGTTCGAGCGCGGCTCGGGCATCGCCTGGGCCGCCGACGTGGCCGCCAAGCACCGCTGGACCGCGGTGCGTTCGGGCTTCCGTACCGTCGTGGAGCCCCGCCCGCGCGTGATGGCGTACGTCGTCGCGTACGCCGAACTCGCCCTGGGGCTGGCCTGATCACCGGATTCCTCACCCCGGTCGCCCTGGCCTGCGGGCTGCTCCTGAACGCCGTCTACTTCGTCCTCGTGGTCCACGACTGGGCCGAGCAGGGGCAGAACCTGATGATGGCACTGATCTCCCTCGTCGCGCTCTTCGGGATGTCCTGGCAGACCTGGTCCCTGGACGGCGCGCTGGGGTGGTTCGGATGAGCGCGCGCTACGACGTACCGGAGGCGGACGCCTTCACGCGGACCTACTGGGAGGCCGCCGCGCGCGGCCGGTTGCTGGTGCGGCGGTGCGGGGCCTGCGACCGGGCGCACCACTACCCGCGGGAGTTCTGCCCCTACTGCTGGAGCGAGGACGTGAGCTGGGAGGAGGCGTGTGGCCGCGCCACCCTCTACACCTGGTCCGTGGTCCACCGCAACGACCTGCCGCCCTTCGACGGGCGCACCCCCTACGTGGCCGCGGTCGTCGATCTCGCGGAGGGCCCGCGGATGATGACGGAGATCGTCGGCCTGCGCGACGAGGGCGAGGTGCGGGCCGGTGCCGAGGTCGAGGCCGGCTTCCGGGAGGGCGTCCCGGTGTTCCGTATCAGGCCGGATCCGGGGTGAAACCCGGAGGTCGAGGGGATTGAGGGGCCGAGGGGATTGAATGGGGCGATGGCCCTCATGAACTCCCGGTCCTCCGCCCACCCCCGACCCGATCTCCACGGCCACGGCCTGCGCCTGCGCCCCTGGGACCCGGCCTCCGACGCCGATGCCGAGGCCTGGCTGCGCGGCATGTCCGACCCGGAGTTCCGGCGCTGGAACACCCCGCTGAGCCCGGTCACCGACCTGGACGCCGCCCGCGCCTCGCTCCGCGCGAAGGCCGACAGCGCGGTGAACGGCACCAGCGCGTCCTTGCGCATCACCGACGCGGAGACGGGTACGACCCTCGGCCACATCGGCGTCAACGAGATCGACCACGTCTTCCGCGTCGCCCGCGTCGGCTACTGGATCCTCCCCGAGGCCCGTGGCCGCCGCGCCGCCACCCGCGCCCTCACCGTCGCCACCCACTGGGCCTTCACCGAGCTCGGCCTGCACCGTCTGGAACTCGGCCACGCCGTGGGCCACGACGCCTCGTGCCGCATAGCCGAGCACTGCGGCTTCCCCTACGAGGGCACCCTGCGCGGCGCGATGTGGGAGTCGGACCGCCAGGACGCCTTCCGCGACGTCCACCTCCACGCCCGCCTGTCGACCGACCCGGCCCCCGGCCGCCCGGCGGGGTGACGGCCGTGGGACACGTCGGCCGAGGTGAGCCGCGCCGCGCGGGCGGCGGGCGCCGGGGAGGTGCTGCTGTTCACGGACTTGGCCACCCCCACCAGCAACAAGCTCTATCGCAGGCTCGGGTACCGGCCGGTGGCGGAATCGGCGGAGTACCTCTTCGATCAGCGCGTCGTCGATCAGCCCGGCGTCGAGCAGCGGTAAGGGCGGCGGTGCGGGCGCCTCAGGGCCACAGCAGCTGCTTGACCCACGCCCCACCGCTCCTGAGATACCGCAGCCGCACGTGCCGCCGCCGCTCGTCCCCCTGGAAGAACTCGATCTCGTCCGGTGCCAGGCGGTACAGCGTCCAGGTGGGGGACGGGGCGCCGGGGTTCCGCTGGGCCTGGGACCATGCCTCCTCGGACACCTCGGCGAGGTCCTCCAGGGAGTTCAGCGGCTCGCTCTGGCGGCCGGTCAGCGCGGCCGCCAGGGCGCCGGTCGAGCGGGCGTGCAGGTCGGCGAGGCTCTCGTCCGGTGACGCGGTCGTGACGGGGCCGCGGACGCGGACCTGGCGTCCCTGGACGTGCCAGTAGAAATTGAGGGCGGCGTACGGCCGGGTGGCGAGCTGCCGGCCCTTGCGGCTGGTCGCGTGGGTCGCGAAGGTCCAGGCCTCGCTGTCCGCGCCGTGCAGCATCACGATCCGTACGTCCGGCCGGCCCTCCTCGTCGGACGTGGCCAGGGACATGGTGTGCGGCTCGGGCTGGCCGGCCGCCGCGGCCTGCGCGAACCAGGTGGTGAAGAGGGGGAGCGGGGTGCCGGGCGCGGCGTCGGGATCGAACGGCGGCAGGGAGGTGGCCTCGGGGTCCCACACCCGCAGGGACCTCAGGAGTTCGTGCAGATCCGGTTCCATGCCGTCGAGTATCGCGGGAGCCGGGGGGCTACACCGTGCCGAGGTCCGACGACACCCAGCGCTCCGGGCGCATCCGGACGACCACCATCTCGCCGTGGTTCTTCCAGGCGAAGTCGACGTACGCGTCGACCTTCTCGGCCGGCAGATAGCGCGCGGAGATCTCGCGCAGCTTCTCCACGGTGGCCGGGACGGTCTCCACGACCGGCCCCTCGACCGACACGTACCGGATGGTGGGCTCCAGCCGGTCGATCATGAGCGTGAACCGTCCGGCCGCGTTGATCAGCTTGTTCTTACGGGAGTCGAGGCCCGTCAGGATCCACGCGTCACCGCCGGGCTCGTACTGGTACCAGATCGGCACGCTGAGCGGTGCCCTGCCCTCTTCCGCGGTCACGGCCAGTGCGGCGATGTGCGGTTCGGCCAGGAACTGCTCACGCTCTTCGCGGGTCAGTGCCATGACGGATCTCCTCCAGCGGCGTCGTCGTCGAACAGCCTCTGCGTCCACAACACCACGTCAGGAGCCGATGTTCCGTCAGCGACCCAGCACCATCGTCCCCGCGGAGCAGAACCATCCCCCCGTCCCCGACGCCACGCCCAGTCGTGGCGGCCCGCCGTCCGCCCCGCGCACCTGCCGGGCCCCCGCCTCGCCGCGCAGCTGCCGCACGGCCTCCACCAGCAGGAACAGCCCCCGCATCCCGGGGTGCTGGGCCGACAGACCGCCCCCGTCGGTGTTCACCGGCAGTTCCCCGCCCTCGACCCTGAGCCGCCCCTTCCCGACGAAGGCCCCGCCCTCCCCCTTCGCGCAGAAGCCCAGGTCCTCCAGGGTCACCAGCGTCATGTAAGTGAAGGCGTCGTAGATCTCCGCGAAGTCGATCTCCGAGGGCCGTACCCCGGCCCGTTCGAACGCCAGCCGTCCGCTCACCGCGGCCGGGGACCGGGTGAAGTCGGGCCACTGCGACATCGCGGCGTGCGAGACGTGCTCTCCGGTGCCGAGGACCCACACCGGCGGGGTGCGGCAGTCGCGTACGACGTCCTCGGCGGCGAGCAGGACCGCGGCCCCGCCGTCCGAGCGGACGCAGCAGTGCAGCTTGGTGAAGGGGTCCGCGATCACGGGTCCGTCCAGGACGTCGTCGACGGTGATCGGCGTGCGGAACATGGCCTGCGGATTCAGCGCCGCGTTCGCCCGCGTCTGCACCGCCACCTGCGCCAGCTCCTCGACGGTCGTCCCGTGTTCGATCATGTGGCGCCGGGCCGCCATCGCGTACTTGGCGATCAGCGTGTGTCCGTAGGGCACTTCGAACTGGAGGGGCCCGCGCGCCCCGAACGAGAGGTCTCCGGTACGCCGCCCGGCCTTCACGTCCGCGCGGGCCGTCGACCCGTACGCCAGCAGCACCGCCCGTGCGTGCCCGGCCGCGATCGCGTCCGCCGCGTGCGCCGCCATGAGCTCCCAGGTCGAGCCGCCGACCGACGTCGAGTCCACCCAGGTGGGGCGCAGGCCCAGGTACTCGGCCACCTCCACCGGCGCCAGCACGCCGGTGCCGGCCGACGCGAAGCCGTCGACGTCCGAGCGGTCAAGACCGGCGTCCGCGAGGGCCCGGCGGGCGGCCTGGGCGTGCAGGGTGTACGGGGTGGCCTCGTCCACACGGCCGCAGTCGGACAGGGACACGCCCACCACGGCGACTTTCCGGGTAGCAGCAGCCATGTATCTGACGGTACATCAGAACTCAGAACTCGGTCTGGGCGTCCGGTCGCAGGCGGCCGCGGTGACCGCCTGGCTGCCGGCGGGGGAGGAGCGGGCGGCGGCCTGGCGGGAGGTGCTGGCGTTCTGGCCGCCGTACGCGACGTATCAGGCGCGGGTGGCGCGTGGGATCCGGGTGTTCAGACTCGTACGGAGGTGACCCCTCCGCGGCGGCGGACCAGGGCGGGGGCGCTACAGCGTCGCCAGCCGCTGCACGAGCAGAAAGGCCCCGATCCCCAGCATCGCCGCCCCCGAGGTCCGTGCCACCGCCCGCGCCGCCGCCGGGCGCGCCCCCAGGACCGCCCGCGCCGCGAGGCCGACCCCCAGGTAGACCACGGCGCAGCACGCCATGTGGAGCAGTCCGAGGACGGCGGTCTGGGCCGGGACCGGCAGGTGTCCCTGCCCCATGACGAGGAACTGCGGGAGCACGGAGAGGTAGAGCAGCAGCCCCTTGGGGTTCAGCCCGCTGATCATCGCGCCGCGCAGGAACACCCGGCCGCGGGCCACCGGGGCGGCGTCCCCGGCCCGCGGCGTGCCGGGCCGGCGCAGCACGCCCCACCCCAGCCACACCAGATACGCCGCTCCCACCACCGTCAGCGCGGTGAGCAGCAGTGGCGATCCCGCCACCAGGACCGCCAGACCCGCCGCCGCCAGCACGGTGTGCAGCGCATAGCCGCTGACCAGGCCCGCGACCGCCGTGACCGGCGAGCGGTCGCGCAGACCGGCCGAGATCACATAGGCCCAGTCCGCACCCGGGACGCACACCAGCAGCAGGTCGAGGGCGAGGAAGGCGAGCAGGGTTGCGGAGTCCATGCCGGGCAGATTAGGCGGAAAGTGCCCGAAGGTGTTTTCGAAGTTTCCCCGTGATCGCTGGTTCTGAGGGAGAATCTTCCCCATGGACGACATGGACCGGAAGATTCTTGCCGAGCTGCAGCAGGACGGGCGGCTGACCGTCACCGAGCTGGCCGCACGGGTGCGGCTGAGCGTCTCGCCGTGTCACCGGCGGCTGCGGGAGCTGGAGCGGTCGGGGGCGATCAGCGGATACCGGGCCGTGGTCGAGCCGGGAGCCGTGGGGCTGACCTTCGAGGCGCTGGTCTTCGTGTCCATGCGGCAGGAGGACCGGGACACGGTCGCCGAGTTCGAGAAGGCGGTCAGCGAGGTGGAGCACGTGCTGGACGCGCAGCGGCTGTTCGGGGAGCCCGACTACCTGCTGCGGGTGGCCACCGCGGACCTCGCCGCGTTCCAGCGGCTCTACGACGAGCGGCTCGCGACACTGCCGGGGGTGCAGCGCCTGACGTCCACGCTGGTGATGAAGCACGTGGTCAAGGACCGGCCGCTGCCGGCGTGACCGGTGACAGGCGGCGGTCCACGCGGGTGAACCACCGGCTGCCTGACAGGACTTGGAGCAAGGCGGAAGAAAGAAGAGGGGGCGGGCGGAGGGAAAAGGGATGGGGGCGGCTACTTCGCCGGCTTCTTCCCCGTGATGCCCAGGTGCACCAACAGTGCCAGATTCGGCTTCAGTTCGGCCTGCTTGACACCCCAGGTCTGGAAGCCCTTCTGGTGCGCGGCGACCGCCGCCAGCATCGCGACCAGGGAACCGGCGATCGCCGCCGGGTTCACGTCCTTGTCGACCCGGCCCTTGGACTGGAGTTCGGTGACGGCGTCCACCAGGGAGTTGTTCACCGAGTTCAGGATCTTCATCCGCAGCTTGTAGAACCGCTTGTCGCCCTCGGCGGCGCCGAGGTCGACCACGCGCAGGATGGCGTCGTTCCTGCGCCAGAACTCCAGGAAACCGTCGACCAGTTCCTGGGCGGTCTGCCAGCCGGCCTTGCCGACCCACGTGCGCCCTTCGAGCAGTTCCGTCAAACCGGCGCCCTCGGCCGCCATTTGCTCGGCGATCTCCAGGACGGCGCCTTCGACGTCCGGAAAGTACTGGTAGAAGGTCGCGGGCGAAGTGCCCGCCTTCCGGGCGACATCGATGACCTTGACGTCCCGGTAGGGAGAGGAGCTGAGCATCTCGCTGAGGCAGTCCAGCAGCTTCTGCCGCGTCGCCTGCCCACGCCGACCGGCCACGCGGCCGTCGACGGTACGCACTTGTCCTGTCATGCCGTCAGCTTACCGAGGGGTGATGGGAGCGCGATTCGGCCGACTGCAAATGGGGTGCGGGGGGGGGGGATCGGGGCGTGCTCCGGCCGGTGAGCGCGGTGCCGACGACGACGTTACTTTGGCCGCATGGCCGAAAACAGCACATCTCCTCGCGAAGCGGCGTACACCGAGGGCGTCCCGTGCTGGGTGGACGCGCAGCTCGCCGACGTCGCGGCGGGCAGGCGCTTCTACGGTGAGCTCTTCGGGTGGTCCTTCGAGCCGTCGTACGGCGGGACGGTGTGGGCGTACCACGACGGCGAGCCCGTCGCCGCGCTCGCGCAGAAGGCGGACGGCCGGCTGCCCACCGTCTGGACGGTGTACTTCGCGACGCCGGACGCCGACGGGCTCAGCCGGCGGATCCGGGCGGCCGGCGGGCAGGTGGTCACCGCGCCGATGCCGGTCGGCGAGCTGGGGGTGGCCGCGCTGGCCGCCGACCCCGAGGGCGCGGTGTTCGGCCTGTGGCAGCCGGGGACCCACGCGGGCTTCGGTCTGCGGCACGCGCCCGGCGCCTTCGTCTGGGCGGAGCTGTACGCCCGTGACACCGCCGCCGCCAACGACTTCTACGGCGAGCTCTTCCACGACGCCCTGTTCGGGCCGGAGGCCGAGCCCGACTTCGGCCGTGCCCCGCTCGCCGGCGCCTTCCCGGCCGAGATGCCGCCGCACTTCGTCGTCCACTTCGGGGTGGAGGACTGCGAGGCGGCGCTCGGCGACGTGAGCCGGCTGGGCGGCCGGATCCAGGGGGGACCCTTCGACACCTCCTACGGCACGGTGGGGGTGGTGACGGACGACCAGGGGGCCTCGTTCGCGGTACTTCAGCGCTGAACCGACTCCGGGTCCCCGGGTCGGGGCGCGGACCGGCGAGGGACGGGCTCGTCGCCGGTCCGTCGTTCGATCCGTCGTGGATCCCGCCGTTCCGCCGCCCTTCGGCCGCCGGTGGGACGGGCGTGCGCCACCGCTTGTGCCGGAATGCGCCACCTCTTGCCCTGGTATGCGGTGAGACACCCAATATGTCACCGGGTTCGCAACCTGTGGCCGGGACAGGAAGAATCGGGGTGCGTGCCGCCACGGCGGTGCGGTGGTGAGACGCTGCACGGGGTCGCGTACATATGTGGGTGACGCGGCTCGTACGGGGAGGTGGCAGGCAAGTGGTGGATCAGCTGACGCAGCACGATCCGCGGCGTATCGGGCCGTTCGAGGTGCTGGGACGGCTGGGTGCCGGCGGCATGGGGCTGGTCTATCTCGCGCGCTCGGCGTCCGGCCGGCGCGTGGCGATCAAGACCGTGCGGACGGAGCTCGCCGAGGACCAGCTGTTCCGCGTCCGCTTCACACGCGAGGTCGAGGCGGCCCGCGCGGTCTCCGGCTTCTACACGGCGGCCGTGGTCGACGCCGACCCGCGCGCCGCCGTGCCGTGGCTGGCGACCGCGTACGTCCCCGCGCCCTCCCTCGAGGAGATAGTGAACGACTGCGGGCCGCTCCCGGCCCAGGCCGTGCGCTGGCTGGCCGCGGGCGTCGCGGAGGCGCTCCAGTCGATCCACGGTGCGGGGCTGGTCCACCGTGACCTCAAGCCCTCGAACGTCCTCGTCGTCGAGGACGGCCCCCGGGTGATCGACTTCGGTATCGCCTCCGGCGTCTCGAACACCCGTCTGACCATGACGAACGTCGCCGTCGGCACCCCCGCCTACATGTCGCCCGAGCAGGCGAAGGACTCGCGCTCCGTCACCGGCGCCAGCGACGTCTTCTCGCTCGGCTCGATGCTGGTCTTCGCCGCCACCGGACACCCGCCCTTCCACGGCGCCAACCCGGTCGAGACGGTCTTCATGCTGCTCCGCGAGGGCCCGGACCTCGAAGGGCTCCCGGACGAACTCCGCCCGCTGATCGAGTCCTGCATGCAGATGGACCCGACCGCCCGCCCCAACCCCGCCGACCTCCAGTCCCAGCTCGCCCCGCACCTCTTCGGCTCCGGCTCCGACGACAGCGGTACGGCGTCGGCGTGGCTGCCGGAGAAGGCCGTCGCCCTGATCGAGTCCCGCCGCGGCGGGCGCCCCGCCGCCAAGCCCGCCTCGGGCGCCGGCCGCAGCTCCGGCCGCCCGCCCGCGGTACCGCCCCCGCCCGCGCACGACCCCGTCGTCCCCGCGCCACCGGTCCCCGCCCCGGTCGGCGCCGACGCCGGCCCGGTCCGGCTGGCCGGGGCCGCCGTGCCCATCGGCCCCGGCCCGCGCGTCGCCGACGCCCGCGCCGCCGCCGTCAAGGCGCCGCCGCCCGAGGCGGGCCTGGCCGCCTCCTGGGTCAGGCCGCGCCCCGGCGTCAACGGCGCCGAACCCGCCGTACCGGCCGCGCCCGCCCCCGCGACGGCGGAGAGCCCCTCAGGCTGGCGGCCCTGGCGCTTCCGTATGTCCAACGACGTCTGGGGCACCCCCGCCGTCGCCGAGGACCTCGTGTACGTCACCTCCTTCGAGGTGCACGCCCTCGACGTGGCCACCGGGCGGCGCCGGTTCAAGACCCGGGACGTGGCCTGGTCGATGGCGGTCGCCGACGGCCGTATCCACGCCTCCGACGGGCCCACCCTGTTCGCCCTGGACGCCCGCGAGGGCACGGACCTGTGGCGGCTGTCCACGGACGCCTGGGTGTACTCCCTGACGGCCGAGCGCGGGACCGTCGTCACCGGTACCCGCGGCGGTGGCGTCCAGGCCTGGGAGGGCGCGAACGGCCGCAAGCTCTGGGAGATCACCGGCTGCCAGAGCGACTTCGAGTCCCCCGAGGCCGGCCCGGCCCTGCACGACGGCACGGTCTACGTCTGGCAGGACGCCCGGCTGCGCGCCCTGGACGCCCGCACCGGCGACGAGCGCTGGTCGTACCCGATCGGCGACGCGGCCTCCTGCGGCGGTGTCCCGGTCCGGGTCGCGCCCGCCGCCGACGGCTACGTGTACATCACCGCGGGCACCCGGGTGCTCGCCGTCGACATCGCCGCGGGGCACGTCCGCTGGCACTTCGAGGCACCCGCCGTCTTCCTCTCCCCGCCCGCCTTCGCGCCCGGTCCCGCGGTCACCGGCGGCGGCGTCTACCTCACCGACTACCTCGGCACGGTGTACGCCCTGGACGCCACCGACGGCCGCGACCGCTGGCGCATCGCCACCGAGGCCCGCACCTCCGTCGAACCGGTCCTGGTCGCGGCCGGCCACGTCCACGTCGGCAGCGGCACCGGCCTCTACACCCTGGACGCGGTCACCGGCACGCCCAAGTGGCGCTTCCAGGCGGGCGGCGACATCGTGGGCTCGCCCTCGGTCGCCGAGGGCCGCATCCACTTCGGCGCCACCGACCACCTCCTGTACACGCTCAAGGCCGACGACGGCCGGCTGCGCTGGAAGCTCGCCACCGGCGGCGAGATCACCGGCTCCCCGGTCGTCAGGGACGGGATCGTGTACGCGTGCAGCAAGGACCGCTGCGTGTACGCCCTCGACGCGGAGAAGGGCACGGGGACGGCCCGCACGACCTGACCGGCGGGGGGAGGGCGTGCCACATGGCGCGTCCGCGGCGTGATCCGAACGACCGGCCCTGGCCCTCAGCGCGTCCGGTGCTCCCGGTGCCGACCGCGGAACAGCTCCGCCTGCCGCCCGGCGGGCAGGTTCCCCAGCGCGACCAGCGCGGGCGCCTGCGCGAACGCCGTCGCAAGGGCCGCCTCCCGGCCCGCCCACAGCGCCCGTACCGTCCCCTGCACGGTCGTCGGGAGGCTGTTGTGCGCGGAGATCTCGCAAGCGGCGGGGAGTGGGGGAGCATTCCCGGTCTGGTCCGGTGGGCGGCCGAGCGGTACGCGGACGTCGAGGCAGTGGTGGAGGGCCGCACCCGGATCTCGTACGCCGAACTGGGCACCCGGGTCGAACGGGCGGCGGCCGCCTGCCTCGCCCACGGCCTGCGCCCCGGCGACCGGGTGGCCGTCTGGGCCCCCAACTCCCTGGACTGGATCGTCTCGGCCCTGGGCGCGGTGTCCGCGGGCGCGGTGCTGGTGCCCCTGAACACCCGCTTCAAGGGCACGGAGGCACTGGACCTGCTGCGCAGGAGCGGGACCCGGCTGCTCTTCGTCACGGGCACGTTCCTGGGGACGTCGTACGTGGCGTCGCTGCGCCGGGCGGCGGGACGGCCGGGTGAACTCCCCGAGGTGGTCGTCCTGTCCGAGGACGCGCCGCCGGACTTCCGCACCTGGAAGGACTTCCTGGCGGAGGGGGAGGGCATCGGGCCGGCCGAGGTGCGGGAGCGGGCGTCGGCGGTCTGCGGCCCGGCACCCTCGGACATCGTCTTCACCTCCGGCACGACAGGCCGCCCCAAGGGCGCGGTGATCACACACGCGCAGTCGCTGCGGGCGTACGACATCTGGGGAGACCTGGCGGGCCTGCGCCGGGGCGACCGCTGTCTGATCGTCAACCCCTTCTTCCACACCTTCGGCTACAAGGCGGGCGTCCTGGCCTGCCTGATGCGGGGCGCGACGATGATCCCGCAGCCGGTCTTCAACGTCGGAACGGCGCTGGCGAACATCGCGGCGGAACGGGTCTCGGTCCTCCCCGGCCCCCCGACCCTGCTCCAGTCCCTCCTCGACCACCCCTCCCGCGCCGCGCACGACCTCTCCGCGCTCCGGCTGGTCGTGACCGGCGCGGCGGTCGTGCCGCTGCGGCTGGTGGAACGGCTGCGCGGGGAACTCGGCGTCGAGACGGTCCTGACGGCGTACGGTCTCTCCGAGGCGAGCGGCATCGTCACGATGTGCCGCCGGGGCGACGACCCTTCGGTCATCGCCTCGACATCGGGCCGGGCGATCCCCGGCACGGAGGTACGCGTGGACGCGCCCCCCGGCAGCCCCGGAGAGGTGCTGGTCCGCGGCTTCAACGTCATGCGGGGCTACTACGAGGACCAGCCGGCCACGGACGAGGTCCTCACGCCCGACGGCTGGCTGCGCACGGGCGACGTCGGCGTCCTCGACGACGCGGGCAACCTGCGTATCACGGACCGTATCAAGGACATGTTCGTCGTCGGCGGCTTCAACGCCTACCCGGCGGAGATCGAGCAACTCCTCGGCCTGCACCCGGAGGTGGCGGACGTGGCGGTGATCGGCGTACCGGACGCCCGGCTCGGCGAGGTCGGCAAGGCGTACGTGGTCCGCCGGGCGGGTGCCGTACTGACGGCGGACGACCTGATCGCGTGGGCGCGACGGGAGATGGCGAACTACAAGGTCCCCCGCGAGGTGGAGTTCGTGAGCGCTCTGCCGCGCAACGCGAGCGGCAAGGTGGTGAAGGGGAGGCTCCGGGCGCAGGGCCCGGTCTAGAAGGCGGTGTCCCCTCGTACAAGGACGGGCGGCGTACCCCGACGAGGGTGTCGGTGTACGCCGCCCTGGGACGGGACGAGGTGCGGGAGTGCGGGCCCGCGCTGCCATGAGGCCTACCTGGGATCGGCGTCGAACTTCGAGGTCGACCAGAGGTAGCCCAGGACCGCGAGGCCCAGGCACCAGGCCACGGCGAGCCAGCCGTTGTGGCCGATGCCGGTGCCCAGCAGCAGACCGCGCAGGGTCTCGATGGCGGGGGTGAAGGGCTGGTACTCGGCGACGGGCTGGAACCAGCCCGGCATCGCGTCGAGGGGGACGAAGGTGCTGGAGAGCAGGGGCAGCAGGATCAGGGGCAGGGCGTTGTTGCCGGCGGCCTCGGCGTTGGGGCTGATCAGGCCCATGCCGACGGCGATCCAGGTCAGGGCCGTGGCGAAGAGCAGCAGCAGGCCGAACGCCGCGAGCCATTCCAGGACGGTGGCCTGCGATGAGCGGAAGCCGATGGCGACGGCGACGGCGCCGACGAGGGTCACGCTGATGATCGCTTGGAGCACGCTGCCGATGACGTGTCCGACGAGTACCGATCCGCGGTGGATGGCCATGGTGCGGAAGCGGGCGATGATGCCCTCGGTCATGTCGTTGGAGACGGACACGGCGGTGCCGATGGTGGTGCTGCCGATGGTCATCAGCAGCAGTCCCGGGACCACGAAGGCGAGGTACGCGGAGCGGTCCGGGCCGCCGCCGCCGATGCCCGCGCTCATGGTGTCGCCGAAGACGTAGACGAAGAGCAGCAGCAGCATGATCGGGGTGAGCAGCAGGTTCAGGGTGAGGGAGGGGTAGCGCCGGGCGTGCAGGAGGTTGCGGCGCAGCATGGTGGTGCAGTCGCGTACGGCGAGGGTGAGGGAGCTCATCGGGTGGCCTCCGTGGGCTGGTGGGGGGTGCCGGTGCCGCCGGTGAGGGCGAAGAAGACGTCGTCGAGGTCGGGGGTGTGCACGGTGAGTTCGTCGGCCTCGATGCCGGCGGTGTCGAGGCGGTCGAGGAGGGTGCGCAGGGCGCGCTGGCTGCCGTCGCCGGGGATGCGCAGGGTGAGTGCGTCGTCGTCGCGGGTGACGTCGGCCAGGGCGGTGGCGGCGGAGCGGTAGGTGGTGGGGTCGGTGAAGCTGAGCTGGACGTGTCCGCCGGGGACGAGGCGTTTGAGTTCCGCGGCGGTGCCCTCGGCGGCGATCTTCCCGTCGTTCAGGACGGCGATGCGGTCGGCGAGTTCGTCGGCCTCCTGCAGGTACTGGGTGGTGAGGAAGACGGTGACGCCGCCGGTGACCAGTTCCCGGATGATGCGCCACATGGTGTGCCGTGAGCGGGGGTCAAGGCCGGTGGTCGGTTCGTCGAGGAAGATGATCCGGGGGGTGCCGACCAGGGTCATGGCGATGTCGAGACGGCGCTTCATGCCGCCGGAGTAGGTGGAGGCCGGCTTGCCGGCGGCGTCGCTCAGGCCGAAACGCTCCAGCAACTCGGCGGCCACGCGCCGCCCTTCGCGCCTGGGCAGGTGGTGCAGATCCGCCATCAGGAGCATGTTCTCCTCCCCGGTGATCAGCCCGTCGACGGCCGAGAACTGGCCGGTGACTCCTATCGCCGCCCGTACGGCCTGCGGTCGGGCGGCGAGGTCGTGGCCCGCGACCCGTGCCTGTCCGCCGTCGGCGGTGACGAGGGTGGAGAGGATCTTCACGGCGGTGGTCTTGCCGGCCCCGTTCGGGCCGAGCAGCGCGAACACGGATCCGGCGGGGACGCGCAGATCGATGCCGTCGAGGACGGTCTTGCCGCCGTAGGACTTGCGCAGCCCGAGGGCGGAGATGGCCGGTTCGGTCATGAGTAGGGACTCCTTCGTCACAGGCTGCGGGCGGCGACATCGCCGTAGGCGGTGGTCGCGTGGATGGTCAGACCGGCGTCGGCGCCGGCGCTGTTCTTGAGCGCGTTGCTGATCCGGCCGTAGCCGGTGCCGGCGTCCAGGGAGGCCGAGACGCCCTGGGCCGCGCCGACCGAGATGTCGCCCTGCCCGGTGCGCAGCGTGACGGTGCCGCGCACGGCCTCGGTGACGCTGATGGCGCCCTTCTGGGTGCTGATCTCGCCGGGGCCGCCCAGGTGGCCGACCGCGATGTCGCCGGCCTGGAGGGTGAGGCGGGCGCTTGCCGCCTCGTCGAGCTTGACCGTGCCCTGCGCGCCCTCGAAGGTGACCTCGCCGAGCCGTCCGACGCCCCGGAGTTCGCCGGCGGCGGCCTTCGCCTCGACGCGGGAGCCGGCGGGCAGCTGGACCGTCACCTCGACGGAACCGGAGGGGCCGAGGATCCGGTTCCTCGCCGCCGGCGCCTTGATGCGCAGGACACCGTCGGCGTACGCCACCTCGATCTCCTCCGCCGCCTTCACGTCGCGGCTCCTGGCGGCGTCGGCGGGGACGACCTCGACCGTGGTGTCGGCCCGGTCGGCGGCGATGAACCGGATGTGCCCGGCGGGGATGTCGAGGACGGCCGAGACGGGGGCGGGGGTGTCGAACCTCTGCATGGTGCCTCTCCTTCATCTGCGGCGGACTTCGTTCGGCCCGTCGTTTCCAATGTCGTGAACGCTACGTTGCATTCACCGATCAGGCAACATGCTCGTTGCGCGGGAACCCCATAATGGCAGCTCAAAGTGCCAATTTCATTGCAATGATCCTGAAGCTGATGCAACGGCCCTCGCATGCAGCGTTGCAATGAGGTGAATGTGAACGCTATGGTGGGGGCCTCACGCGCAACGAAGGAGGCCGGGATGCCGGGAGGCAGACTCACCCAGCAGGAACGTCAGCAGATCGCGCTGGGGCTGGCCGACGGCCTCGCCTACGCGGAGATCGCCAGACGCCTCGACCGGCCCACCTCGACGATCACACGCGAGGTGATGCGCAACGGCGGCCCCACCGGCTACCGCGCCGACCTCGCCCACCGCGCCACCGAACGCCGCACCCAGCGCCGCAGGCGGACCGCGCCCCGGGGCACGCAGGCGCCCCCTCAGCCCCACGGGCGCGACGCCGAGGCCGTACGTGAGTACGAGGAGCTGCTCACCTCCGTGTTCACGCAGTCGGGCATGCCCGGGATGATGTCCCGGGTCATGGCCTGCCTCACGATCACCGACGAGGGCAGCCTCACCGCGTCGGAACTGGTCCAGCGCCTCCAGGTCAGCCCTGCGTCCGTCTCGAAGGCGGTCGCGTTCCTCGACGGGCAGGGCCTCATCCGCCGGGAACGCGACGAACGCCGCCGCGAGCGCTACGTCGTCGACGGCGACGTCTGGTACGAGTCGATGATGGCCAGTGCCCGCGCCATCACCCAGGTCGTCGAGACCGCGCGGCAAGGCGTCGGTGTCCTCGGCCCCGGCACCCCCGCCGCCGTCCGCCTGGAGAACGTCGCCCGCTTCCTGGACTTCGTCTCCGAGAGCACCGCACGCGCGGCGGAACAGGCCCGCGACATCCTCCACACGACGCCGCAGCCGGCCGGTGCGGAGCCGGAATCGGGTGCCTGACGGCGCACGTCTCCGGGCGGCGCTACGACCAGGGGCCCGGCACCTGGCCCTGCGGCCGCGTCGGGACAAGGGGCGGGCCCGCGCCGGCGGGCTTGCGGCGCAGCTGGTTCCAGTGCCCGCCCAGTCGCCGGCCTCGTTCGCAGCGGCTGTCGTCGGTCCTGCAGACACGGCACGTCGTGCCGTGGATCGCCCAGCGGCGGAAGGCCAGCTGGTCGGGTCGCCAGCGCTGATTCGTGACCGGCCCGCTGTTCAGGGCGGCGTGGTGGCGGCGGAGTTCATCGACCGACCGGGCCAGCCGGCGGACGTGCGCGAGGCCGGCGTCGGGGTCGAGGCGGGAGATGCTCACCGCCATGAGGCGTCGTGCCTCACGGATACCGGCGTGCGCCGCGGCCCGCACCGGGGCGTCCTCGGGGGCGGCCGGGGCGGCGGCCTCCACCTCGCCGACGAGGACGGCGAGTTGCCCGCGTAGGTGAACCGCGAGGGCCGTCGGTTCCTGTGAGCCGGGCGGTTCGGCGTCTCTAGCGTTGGCCACGCCCCGGGACCGTTGCGAGCGGTCGCCGGGGTTCTTTCGCGGCCGTGGGGCGTGGACGACGGCAGTGGCCGACGGCCCGCACGGCGCTACAAGGAGATTGGACCGGTGGACCGGTCCAGTCAAGTGAAGTGTCAGATTCCGTACCCCATCGGGTAGTTGTCGATCTGCTCGAACACCTGCGACGCGGTAACGCCCTCTTCGCACACGAGCGTCCGGTGTTCCTGGTCGAACGCCGTGTGCAGCACCACGGCCACCGCTACGGGCCGGTCCACCCGCAGCAATCGCGCCTCATCCTCCGTGGCCAGCCGAACGGTCGTCACGTCGACGCCCTCCACGGGTGAGCGGCCGGTCGCGCGCCTGACGTAGTGCGTGGTGCCCTCGGTGATCGGCCCCTTCGCCGCCAGCCGTGGAGCCCCGTCCGCGATCGCCGGCGGGAACCAAGCCGTGACCAGGCTGTGCGGCGTGCCGTCATCGAGGAGCACCAGCCGGATACGCCGAAGTGCCTCCTCGCCCGGCTCCAGCCCCAGGGCATCCACCACACGTGCCGGAGGCACCGTACGGTCCGGTACACCCAGGCGCCGGTACGGGGCGCCGCCCGAGATACGGCTGGAGCCCGCGCGGCGTCCGCCCGCCGGTCGGGCGACCGGTGTCTCGGCGACGGTGAATCCGGCCCCTTGCCGCGCGGTCACCAGGCCGTCGTTGCGCAGCACGTCGTAGGCCTTGACGACGGTGGCCCTCGACACGCTCCACTGCTCGGCCAGATCACGGCCGGAAGGGAGCAGGTCGCCGGGGCCGAACTCGCCGTCGGCGATCCGTGTGCGCAGATCCTCGGCGATCTGCTCGTACTTCAGCAGCGGCATGGAGCCCTTCCGATCACTGGACTGGTCCACCGGTGAGCCCTCAGAATTCCCGCATGACGAGTCCTGAGGTGGCGCCGGAGATCGTGAGGTTCTACAGCGAGACCATCGACGAAGCGGACCGGCTGACCGCAACAGCCGACGGCTGCCTGGAGATGGTACGCACACAGGAACTGCTGCACAGGTACCTGCCCCCACCCCCGGCCCGGATCCTCGACGTCGGCGGCGGCCCCGGTACCCACGCCCGATGGCTCGTCCAGGGCGGCTACGCCGTGCACCTCGTCGACCCGATCCCCCGGCACATCGAGCAGGCCGAACCCACCGGCGCCACCGTGGAACTCGGGGACGCGCGCAGCCTCACGGCCGAGGACGCCTCGTACGACGTCGTGCTCCTGCTGGGTCCTCTGTACCACCTGCTCGCACGTGCCGACCGCGACCAGGCCCTGGCCGAGGCACACCGCGTACTCAAGCCGGGCGGCCTGCTGGCGGCGGCCGCGATCAACAGGTATGCGTCGCTGTTCGAGCACACCGCTTTCGCGCACCTGCACAAGGAGCCGATGCGCAGGAGTGTCGACGGCATCCTGGCGGCCCAGATCCACGACGGGAAGCGGGCGTTCACCGCCGCGTACTTCCACAGCGGCGAGCAACTGCGCGACGAGGTGGCCTCGGCGGGATTCACCGAGGCCGCCGTCTTCGGCGTCGAGGGCCCGGCCTGGTCGCTGCTCGCCGCGACCGAGCGGCACACCGGGGAGTCGCTGATCGGATCGCCCTTGTTCGAGTCGGCGCTGACCGCAGCACGCATGGCCGAGCCCTACCCTGAACTGCTGGCGGCGAGTTCCCACCTGCTGGCGATCGGGCAGCGCCCGGTGTGATCCCCGAGAGGGCCTGCATGGCCGCAAGCCGGCCCGGTTCCGTCGACGGGAACACAACACTTCGCCAGATCCGCGCTGTCGGGCGCGAGTTCAGCCGGAGAGGGTGACCGGGGACCGTATGCCGAGCCAACGTCTTGCCGCCCCGACCCGCCCCTCCGGTGTCTGGTCGAGGGAGGTCGCGGGTGAGGCCTGGGCAGGGATCGTGGGCCGTTGCTGTTGTGGCCCGTGCCTGGGGTGCCGGGGCTGGGGCGGGGCCGCCGCGGGTGGCCCCCCGCGGCGGCGCCACCCCGCCGGCGTCTCCGCCATCACCACCGCCAACGCCAGCCAGAAGAGCATGTCGATGCGGTCCAGGTTGGCCGGGTGGTCCATCATGCCGATCAGGAAGAAGCCGGTCAGTGAGGCCAGACCGACCGTGCCGACGGCCGACTTCGCGCGGGCGGCCCGGGCTGCCGAGGCCCAGGCGACGACGGTGATGCCCGCGAGGGCGAGCAGCCCCAGGGGGCCGGTCTCCACCAGCCAGTTCAGCCACATGTTGTGGGCGTGCACGAAGGTGCGCTCACCGGGCGCCGTCGCGGATATGACGGCGCCGGAACGGCCGAGCCCGACGCCGAGCGGATGGTGCACGGCGACGTCGAGCGCCGCGTGCCAGGCCTGCCCGCGCACGCCGAGCGAGTTCCCGGCCCGCGACACGGCCCAGATCACGGCCGCCGCTCCCCCGAGGGCGAGCAGCCCGACGGCGGCGGTGAGCCGGCGCTGGGCGCGGTCGGCGAGGCGGGGCGCGAGCCAGTAGGCGCCGCCGAGGACGAGGAGGCCGGCGGCTCCGGCGACGTACCCGGCGCGGGAGAAGGTGGTGAGCAGGGCGGCGTACCCGGTGACTCCGGCGAGGACGATCACCGTGCGGGCCGTGCGCTCGTCCACCGACAGGGCGGCGAGCAGCACGAACGGCAGCAGTAGGACGAGGAACGCGGCGAGCAGGTTGGGGTTGGCGAAGGTGCCGGTGGCGCGGATCAGGACGCCGGCGCCCCCGGAGTCGCAGGACACGTCGGTCAGCAGGCCGGTGCGGCAGAAGCCGGTCGGGGTCTCGTTGGTGACCTGCGAGAAGGCGGCGGCACCGGCGGCGGTGACACCGGCCAGGGCGAGCAGGCCGACCGCGCGCCAGGATTCGGGCTGGGTGCGGCGCAGGCCCACGACGAGGTAGTAGCAGGCGATGACGGTGATCAGGCCACGCAGGGGCGCGGTCGGGTGCCCGCCCCGGAACGTCGTCACCGTGGCCGCGCAGAGCAGCAGGGCCACGGGCAGGTCGAGCCGTGTGCGGAAGTCGCGCAGCCGCGTCCGGGGCCGCTCCCGCACCGGTACGGCCACGGCGAGCAGCCCCACCAGCAGCGCGAGCCGCGTCGGGGTGACGACGCCCACGAGCGGGTCGTCGGGGAAGAAGTCGGTGGCCGTGTCCATCAGCACGACGAACAGCGCCGCGAGCGGGACCATCTGCATCAACGCGTACGCCGGTCCGGGGTCCGCCGGCGTGCTCCGGTCGGTTGCCATGGAAGGGAGCCTGGCGGCACGGGGCGAAGCGGGGATGGCCTGGGGGATAACGGCCGCGTGCGGCTGGAGGGACGGCGAATCTCCCCCTCGTGTCCCCGTGCACCGGGCCGCACGCGCGGCCTTCGGGGAGCCGGCCGGGCGGCGGGTCACCGCCGGCCGGCGCGGGCCTCCGGGACGGAGCGGCACGTTCGCGAAGCGCTCCGCCCCAGGGTGCGGCGGGGATCAGCCGAAGGCGCGGACGGCCTGGTAGTAGGTCCATGCGGTGCTGTTGCAGGCGGTCCTGGTGCCGCCGCTGTAGGCGTTGCAGACCCGCTTCAGGTCCTCGTGGAAGGCGCTGTCGAGACGGCCCTTGTTGGCGCTGAAGGAGCCCGCGGCCTTGTAGTTGCGGTAGCCGAAGTCGTGGCGCGCGCAGGACATGGAGAAGGGGAAGCCGAAGGGGTTGTCCGGCGAGGAGGAGCAGTAGTCGGTCGACCAGTCGAAGCCGTACGCGGCCCAGGCACCCTGGTTGGCGCGGGCCGCGGCCCAGGCGTTGTAGCTGGACGCGCTGGTCTGTGTCCAGCTGGACAGGACCTGCGGCTTGTCGGCCGGAGCGGCCCCGGCGGCCGTCGCGGTGGCGACGACGGTGACCAGGGACAGGGTCGTGGTGGCGAGAGCGGTCGCGAGTCTGCGGTGCATTCCCACACCTCCATGAGGCTGTGCCCGCTTGTCGGGCTACAGGTTCATGACAAGATGATTGACACCGCAACAGTTCCTTCACACCGTGCCGGGCCGAAGGATCTCTGAATTCTCGGCGCGGTCCGGGGATCGGAACGTGAACCTCAGGGGACCGAGGTGACGCGACGTCAACTGTGCGCTGTTCGCGACCCGCTGGACATGACTCGGCCGCGGCGGCCCCCCTCCGCGCCGCCGCGGCCGTACCCCCTCGGGTCGGTTCAGTTGGCCGGCTCGCTCGTGGCGTGCTGGTCCTGCGTCGTGAGCTTCTCGTCGGCGGCGTGCTGGTCCAGCGGCTTGGCCTCGCCACCCGTGGCGTGCTGGTCGAGCAACTTGGCCTCAGCGCCCGTGGCGTGCTGGTCCTGCGTCGTCAGCTCCCCACCGGTCGCGTGCTGGTCCAGCGGCGTGACCACGGGCTCGCTCTGCTTGTCGCTCATGACGGTCAACTCCCAGTTCGCTTCTCAGGGCAGAGGTCCGGCGCCCGGCCCGGCGACTCCCCCGCGGGTCGCCGGCCGGGCGTCGATCGGCCGATCAGACTAACCTCACGGCCCCAGTCGTCGACCCGCATCCCCCGCTTGCGGAAACGACATGAGCGAGCATGCCGGACGGCGATAAACGTTCGCTGAACGTCCCCGCGTCCCCCGCGTCCCCCGCGTCCCCCGCGTCCGCCGCGTCCGCCTCGTCCCCCGCGTCCGCCTCGTCCCCGGCCGGCCCTCGTCCCTGGCCGCCCGCCGTCCCTGGCCGCCCCTCGTGCCCGGCCGCCCCTCGTCCCGCCCGCCGCACCCGCGCCCCCGCTACGCCACCGCCGCCGGCGAGAGCAACTCCCGTACCTCGTCGGCCTCCGGCGCGTCCAGCTCCTCGTAGATGCCGAGCGCCTCCCGCCAGCAGACCTGGGCGCGGCCCGTCTGGCCGATGCCGTTCAGGGCGCGGCCGAGGACGGTGAGGACCAGGCCGCGGCGCCACTCGCCGCCGATGCCGCGCAGCACGGTCAGTGCCATCTCCGCGCCGGACGCGGCCTTCGCCGGACGGCGGGCCGCGAGGTCCACCTCGGCGAGGCGGAAGAGGGTCATGCCCTCCCAGAGGCGCTGGCGGCTGTCCCGGAAGGTCTCCAGGGCCTCCCTCAGGCTCTCCGCCGCGAGCCGCAGTTCGCCGCTGCTCGTGAGGGCCAGCCCGAGCGCGTACCGCCCGTTCGCGCCCCGCAGGGCGTTGCCCATCGCGTCGTAGATGTCGATGCCCTGCTGGGCGAGGGCGATGGCGCTGTCGACCCGTCCGGTGGCCAGATGGATCCGGGACAGGTTGCACAGGGCGCTGGCCTCGCCGGGCCGGTTGCCGTTGCCGCGGAAGTTGTCGATCGCCGCGTTGAGGTGGCGCTCGCCCTCGGCGTGCCGGTTCTGGTAGATCGCGATGATGCCGCGGGTGTTGGGGGCCCAGCAGCTGGCCACCGGGTCGGCCGCGTCGCGCGCCATGCGCAGGGCCTCGACGGCCGCCGCGTCGGCCTGGTCGAAGCGCCCGGCGACCATGTGGACGTCGGTGAGCGTGGTCAGCGCGCGCCCGGCCGCCCACGCGTCCCGCTCGGCGTGGGCGCGCTCCAGCGCCGCGTTGGCGGCGATCTCGTACTCACGGGCGTTGGCCCCGGACTCGGCCAGGTCCTTGGCGGCCCACAGCAGGTCGACCGCGCGGCGCAGCCGCCCGTCGGCGACGGACCGTCGCACGCAGGACAGCAGGGCGTCGGCCTCGGCGTAGAGCCAGTCCTGGGCGGCGTGGCGGTCGGCGAAGGACAGCCCCGGGTACCTGGTCACTTCCAGGTGGTCCACCAGCCGGTCGCCGGGCCGCTCCATCGCGTAGACCCCGGCGGCGGTGGCGAGGTAGAAGTCGAGCAACCGCGACATCGCCGCCTCCCGCTCGGTCGGCGGGTGCTCGTCCCGCTCGGCGCAGGCACGCGCGTAGAGCCGTACGAGATCGTGGTAGCGGTAGCGGCCGGGTGCCGCCGATTCGAGCAGCGACATGTCGACGAGGGACTCCAGCAGGTCCTCGGCGTCCTCCGCCGCCAGATCGAGCACCGCCGCCGCACCGGCCAGCGAGATGTCCGGGCCGTCGGCGAGGCCGAGCAGCCGGAACGCCCGTGCCTGGGCGGGCTCCAGCTGCCCGTACCCCAGCTCGAAGGTCGCCTTCACCGCCAGGTCGCCGGCCTGGAGCTCGTCCAGCCGGCGGCGTTCGTCGGCGAGTTTGGCCGCCAGGACCGACACCGTCCAGGTGCGGCGGGCCGCCAGGCGGGACGCGGCGATGCGGATCGCCAGCGGCAGGAAGCCGCACGCCGCGACCACGTCCAGCGCCGCCTCCCGCTCGGCGGCGACCCTCTCCTCGCCCACGATCTTCGTGAACAGCGACAGCGCCTCGTCGGGGGACATCACGTCCAGGTCGACCAGGTGCGCCCCGGCCAGGTCCACCATCCGCACCCGGGACGTCACCAGCGCCGCGCACCCGTCCGTCCCGGGCAGCAGCGGCCGTACCTGGGCGGCGTCGCGGGCGTTGTCGAGGAGCACCAGCACGCGGCGTCCGTCCAGCACCGACCGGTAGAGCGCCGCGCGCTCCTGGAGCGAGTCCGGGACGGCCGAGTCGGGAGTGCCGAGGGCGCGCAGGAACGATCCCAGTACCGTCTCCGGCTCCGCGGCCCGGGAACCGGCGCCCTGGAGGTCCACGTACAACTGCCCGTCCGGGAAGGCCGGCCGGGCCTGGTGCGCCACGTGCACCGCCAGTGTGGTCTTGCCGACGCCGCCGATCCCGGCGAGCGCGGACACGGCCATCACCCGGCCGTCCGCCGACGCCAGCACCTCGCTCAGCTCGGACACGAACGAGGCGCGGCCCGTGAAGTCGGGCACGGTGGCGGGAAGTTGGGCCGGGCGGACCGGGGCCACGGGCGGCTCGGCGACCGGCGCCGACGGCTCCGCGAGCCGGGGGTCGGCCGTCAGGATCCGCTGTTGCAGCTCCCGCAGCGCCGGCCGGGGGTCGACGCCCAGCTCGTCCGCCAGCAGGCGCCGCGTGTCGGCGTACACCGCCAGCGCCTCCGCCTGCCGGCCCGATCTGTACAGCGCCAGCATCAGCAGCTCCCGCGGTCGCTCGCGCAGCGGGTGCGCCGCGGTCAGGGCGGTCAGCTCGGAGACGGCCTCCGCGTGGCGGCCCTGCTCCAGGTCCATGTCCAGCCGGGCTTCGAGGAGTTGCAGCCGCCACTCCTCCAGCCTTATCCGCTGCGCCTCGGCGTACGGCCCCGGGACGCCTGCCAGCGCCTCGCCGTCCCACTGGTCCAGCGCCCGGCCCAGCGACTCCCGTGCCCGGCCCAGGTCCCCGGCGGCCCGTGCCCGCTCCGCGTCGGCGGCCAGGCCCTGCGCCACCGCCAGGTCCAGCGCGCCCTCACCGGCCGGCCGGATCGCGTAGCCGCCGGACTCGCTCACCAGCACCTCGGGGTCGAGCACCTTGCGCAGCCGGGAGGCGTACGTCCGTACCGCCGCCAGCGCCTGCGACGGCGGCTCCTCGCCCCACAGCGCGTCGATCAGCTGCGCCGCTGTCGCCGTACGGCCCTCCCGCAGCAGCAGCGCGGCCAGCAGGGCGCGTTGCTGCGGGGAACCCGTGGTCAGCGGCTCGCCGCCGCGCCAGGCACGCACCGGTCCGAGCACCCCGAAGCGCAGCGCGGCGGGCGGTGCCGCTCCGCCCGGACGCCCCTGTGCCGGCACCCCGTCCATAGCCGTCCCCCTAGACAACATGAGCAATGCTGTCAGTCTGCCTTGCTCGGGCGGATGAGTCAGCCGCCCGAGACCGCGGTCACAGCTGGGCGCACGGGATCCCACAGGCCCCACACACCCTCTTCGCACACTTCCGCACTGACCTGAGCACGAAGGGCCGTCCGAGATACACTCCGGTCGCCACGCGAGTAACTGACGATCCGTCAGATCAGCCCTACCGTGCCCCCATGGACACTGGATTCCCTGCACACCGACGACTGGGACCCGTTCCTCGCCGCCTGCGACGAGACCGGCACGGTCGTCGCCATGCACATCGGCTCCAGCAGCCGGATGCCCTCCACCTCCGCCGACGCGCCGCCCGCCGTCGGCTCCGTGATCACCTTCGCCAACCGCTGCTTCTCGATGGTCGACTGGCTGATGAGCGGCAAGTTCGAGCGCTTCGCGAACCTGAAGGTGATGTACGCGGAGGGCCAGATCGGGTGGATCCCGTACATCCTGGAGCGCGCCGACGTCGTCTGGGAGGAGAACCGGGGCTGGGGCGGAGTCGCCGACAAGGTCCACCGGCCGCCGTCCGAACTGTTCGCCGAGCACGTCTACGGCTGCTTCTTCGACGACGCCTTCGGGCTGCGCAACCTCGACTCCATCGGCGTCGGCAACGTGCTCTACGAGACGGACTACCCCCACTCCGACTCGACCTGGCCCAAGTCCAGGGAGGTCGGCGAGGCCCAGATGGGCCACCTGGACGCCGCGGTGGTCGAGCGGATCGTGCGCGGCAACGCGATCGAGCTGCTGGGGCTGACGGAGGACGGGCTGTGGCCCGGGGGGAGCCGGTGACCGGCGCCAGCGGGTCCGGCCTGGAGTACGGCATCCAGCTCCCCGTCCAGTCCCAGAGCACCCTCTGTGCCGAACCCTGGGAGGCCGGCGCCGGACCGGACGACCTCGTGGCCGTCGCCCGCGCCGCCGACCTGGCCGGGTTCGCCTACGTCGCCTGCTGCGACACGTCGGCGTCCCACGCCGCCTCGCCTCCGCGATGAGCACCGTCTGGTACGACCCCGTGGCCACCCTCGCCCACCTGGCCGCCGTCACGGAACGCGTGCGGCTGCTGTCCCCTGTCGCCGTGGTCGGCCTGCGCCACCCCCTGCTCACCGCCAAGCGGTACGCCACCCTCGACCACCTCAGCGGGGGCCGGCTGATCCTCGGCGTCGGCGCCGGTCACGTACGGGAGGAGTTCGAGGCGCTCGGGGTGGACTTCCGGCAGCGCGGGGCCGTGCTGGACGAGACGCTCGACGCGCTGCGGGCCGCCCTCGGGCCGGAGGAGTTCCCCGCCCACCACGGCAAGCTGTACGACTTCGAGGGGCTCGGTCAGCTGCCCCGGCCGGCCCGGCAGGCGATCCCCCTCTGGGTCGGCGGATCGTCCCCGGCGGCGGTGCGCCGGGCGGCGCTCAAGGGCGACGGCTGGCTGCCCCAGGGCGATCCCCGTGACCGGCTGCCCCAGGGCGATCCCCGTGACCGGCTGCCCGGGCAGATCGCCACGTTGCGGCGGCTGCGCGCGGAGACGGCCCGCGGCGGAGCCGCTCGGGGATGCGGTGAGGCGCCGTTCACCGTCGGCGCGATCGCCGAGCCGCTGTACGTCGGCACGCCCGCCTGGGACGTCGGACGGCGGACGCTCACCGGCCCGCCCGACGCCCTCGCCGAGTCGCTGCGGGCGTACCGGGCGATGGGCGTGCACCAGGTCCAGGTGCGGCTGCGCAGCCGGAGCCGCGCCGAACTCATCGACCAGATAGAGGCGTTCGGCGCGGGTGTCGCTCCGGCGCTGTGAGTGCGGCCGGCCGCCGTCAGGGCAGGCGCGCGTCGCCGGACGGCGGCCTGACGAGGTAGGTCGTGCCGGGATCAAGGTGCGGCGCGTGGAAGAGGGTGGGGAGGTCGTGGTCGGTGAGTCCTTCGAGTTCGACCGCTGCCTTCCCGACGGCGTTGGCCCCTCGGAGCGACTGCCCCTCGCACAGGGCGGCGTAGAAGCCCGCCGCGTAGGTGATGGCGTCCATG
Source organism: Streptomyces sp. NPDC047706 (assembly GCF_043204795.1). Lineage (NCBI taxonomy): Bacteria > Bacillati > Actinomycetota > Actinomycetes > Kitasatosporales > Streptomycetaceae > Streptomyces > Streptomyces sp. NPDC047706. The sequence goes on from NZ_JBIDCW010000012.1 coordinate 176,655, forward strand.
TCCTCGATGGAGTCGGACATACCGATGGCGAACGGGACCGTGTCGATCAGCTTCGCCGCCTGCGGCGCGGACGCGCAGGAGTTCAGCACGACCAGTCGGGGTGGCTCGTCGACGGCGGCGAGGGTGCGGGCGAAGGCTTTGGCCGTGACGGCGGCACCGTAGTGCCGTACGTCGATGTCCCTTTCGAAGAAGAGCAGTTCCTTGCTGCCGTGACCGGAGAAGTGGACCACGTGCGGGCGGAAGCGCGTGAGGCCGGTGAGCAGGTGCTCGGTCGTCGCGGCCGGATGCGGGTCGATCTCCACCCAGTCCCGGTGCGTGGCGGCGTGTACGGCCGCGCGGATCCGGGCCTGCTCCCGGCCGACCCGTAGCTCGCCCTCGGGTCCTGCCCCGAGCATGAGCACGCGCAGCTTCTCCGTCTTGGCCGTGCCCCCGCTCTTGTCGTCCCCGTGGCGCTCGGCCAGGACGAGCAGAGCCTCGATCACCGCCATCTCTCCGCGCAGTTCGGTGGCTCTGCGGCGCCACAGGTCGGCCTCCCTGGCGGCCGTGACGGCCTGGCTCTCGTGGTGCTCGACGACGATCGAGTCCGTCGGCACGCCCGCGGGTGCCCCACTTGACGCGATCGCGCGGGCCTTGGACGCGTACGCGCGTTCGCGGGCCTCCTGGCGCGCGAATTCGGTGGCCGACAGCTCCGCCTCATGGTGCTCCCTGCGCTTTTGATCCAGCCGTTCACGAAGATGGCCAGCGTTCATCTTCTGCCTCCTTTACGGAATGATCTCCACCGGATCGTTGGGGCGGTAGTGCAGGCGGTAGTGCAGGCGGTAGTGCCGCATGGTTCGAGTGCCCGTTGGGAATCGACCCTTCACCTGCTCTACGTGGATCGGGGGGTAATGGACGCCGATGACTACTTGCGTCAGATGGTGAGCGAAGCCGACCCGCACGTTGTCGACTTGCTCAACAGGTATGCCGCCGCCCAGGATTCCGGGGAGGCCGACGGAAATGCGGACGGTGACGGCGGCGGGCACGACTTCAGTGACGGGCTGGCGGCTGCCGGAGGTCTCGCGGCGATTCTGTCAACGGGGAATAACGCGGTGAAGTTCCTCCGCAGAACCTGGCGGGGCCGTGCCGACACGCCGAAACGCCTGCCGGAGCGTCGGAGTGAACCCGTGGCCGACCTGCCGGCGGGCCGGGGGTCGTCCGCGCAGCTTTCCCAGGACCACCTGGTGAATCTCGCGAAGCGTCACCTCGTCGGAAAGGAGGGAATTTCCGAAGGTGACCTGAGTCTGCGCTGGGTGAATGAGGACCTGCAGGATTCGTGGTGCCTGGTCTCCTTCGACCTCGCCAAGGGAGGTGTGTGGCATGTGCTCATCAAAATGAAGGACGGCTACGCGGCGGTCGGCAAGGCAAAGTTCCTGAAAGCAGAATGAGGGGGAGCGCAGAATGAGTACAGACAGGCCCGGACATGTGACGGCACACGATCGGTTCCAGGTCGAGGTCGGCATGGCGAGGGGAGGAAGGGCCAGGCTCCTCGTCGAGGACGTCCAGTTCCAGTTGACGCCCCACGAGCAGCTGCACAAGCTGCTCCGCAGCCGGAATCCGGTGGTGCGCCACTTCGTGGCACTTCAGGACGGCGGCCCGGTGGACATCACGTACAACCCGGGACTCGCGTCGAATGCGAGGCACGCGGCGGAGGAGGTCGCCCTGAGCCTGTTCCACGGGATAGCGCTCGCCGAGATGCTGAAGAAGACGGGCCGGAAGTACCGGGACAGCCGGACGGAGATCGCCTCCGGGCGGACCGGAGGGTACGCGCCGGGATACTCGTACCACACCCCCGCGAAGGTCATGGACGGCGTGGGGATCGTCTACGGCGTCGAGAGGACGGGAAGGCATGCCGCCGGCGGTTTCAAGAACGCCCAGGCGGTGCTGGACGATCTCGTGAAGTGGGCCATGAGGCTTCCCTCGCAGGGGTACTACGTCGTCGTGGACGGCAAACCCCAGGCGCTGCCCGTGATCGAGCACGAGATCCGGTTCCAGGACCTGGTCCCTGTGGGCGGTCGGCGCTGACGGCTCCTCCGCCCCGGAGAGAGGGTGCCCATGCCCACCACCGGCAGTGGCCTGCTTCTGCTGGTCGTGCTGTTGCTGCCCGGACTGACGTTCGTAGCTCTGCGGGAGCGTCGGAGCAGTGAGCGACGGCCCACCGCTTTCCGGGAGAGCGGTGCGGTCGTCTTCTGGAGTGTCACGACCGAGTTCGTGACGCTCGCGCTGTTCGCGGTGGTGAGAAGTCTCCTGCCGGAGCTGACCCCGGATGTCGGCCGGCTCGTCCGGGAGGGCGGCGCGTACGTGCGGGAGCACTACGTGTCGCTCGGCTGGTGGGGCGCGGGCCTGCTGGCGTTCTCGTGCGGTCTGGCCGCGGCCGCGGCGATGCGCGCCGCCGCCGGACGTCACCCGTCCGGCATGTCCGCCTGGTGGATGCTGTTCGACGGGTGGTACCCCGGCGAGAACCCCATGGTCGGGTGCCTTTTGGAGGACGGCTCCTACCTGGAAGGCCGGCAGGCGTCGTTCAACGTGAGCGCCGACGACTCGCCGGACCGGGACCTCGTCCTGGTGCAGCCGCTGAAGTACCGGCCGCCCGGCGGCACCGAGGCGCGGCCGCTGCCCTGGAGCGCGGCGTGCGTGTCGGCACGCCGGATCGTCACCGTCTTCGTCAGCTACCCGCTCGCTGAGCGGGCGGTGGGGGCGGGGGAGGAGGGGGCGGCGGGGGCGGCGGGGGCGGGGTCCGGGCCGGCCGCAGGGTAGCTTTCTGGCCGCGTTTCCCTGATGCCATAGGAGACTCTCCTCAAGCGGAGGTGCCGCCCCTCGCGCCGCAGGACGACCTCGGCGGCCCGTCATCACGAGGGTAGCGGCCCCGGGTCCACACCGGATCCTGTCGGGTGCCCTTCTGATGTGACGACTCGTCAGCTACCGTGCCGGGCGCCGTCCACCACGCAGTCGTCCACCCACTCCGACGGCGACGGGCAGCCCGTCGCGTCACGGCACGCCGGGCCCGCCGAACTGCTCGCCCTCTCCGCCGCGGTCGGCGAGCACGAGGGGACGCAGATCGAGGCGATCGTCGCGGGCTGCCTGGACCAGTTCAGCGACGCCGAGATCGACCTGTTCGTGGAGATGAGCGCGGCGGCCGGACGCCCGCTGAACTGGAACGTCCTGACGATCGACGCGTCGGTCCCGCAGCGTGTGCCCCGGCAGTTGCTGGCGAGTGAACGGGCCCGTAAGGCGGGCGGCCGGGTCGTGGCGCTGACGATGCCGATCCTCACGCCGATGAACATGTCGCTCGGCACCTTCTGCGCGCTCAACCTCATCCCGGGCTGGGGCGGGATCCTGGGCCTGCCCGTACCCGAGCGGATCGGGAAGCTGAAGGACCCCGCCGTGCGGGGCGCGATGCTCCAGCGGGCGGCGTCGAAGGAGGCGGGCGTCTTCCGGCGGCTGACGGACTTCGGGCGCTACATCATCGGCGACACCTACAGCGCGCAGAACGCCGGGGTGTCCGGCCGGGTCGTGCGCGACATCGCCGCCGAACGCGGCCAGGACCCCTTCGCCTGCCTGGTCGACATCTGCGCGGCCGACGACCTGCGGACGGTCCTGTGGCCCATGCCCACCGACAACGACCCCGCGTCCTGGGCGCTGCGCGCCGAGACCTGGCAGCACGAGGACGTCCTGCTCGGCGGCTCCGACGCGGGCGCGCATCTGGACCGCATGTGCGGGGCGCCGTACACCACCCGCTTCCTCGGGGACTGTCTGCGCGGGCGGAAACTGGTGGGGCTGGAGCAGGCGGTGAGGATGCTCACCGACGATCCGGCGCGGCTCTTCGAGCTGCGGGAGCGGGGCCGGATCCAGGAGGGCTTCCACGCCGACCTCGTCCTGTTCGACCCGGAACGCGTCGACGCCGGTACGGCCACCCTGGTGCGCGACCTGCCGGGCGACAGCCCCCGGCTCGACTCCCGGGCGATCGGCGTGCGGGCGGTCTGGGTGAACGGCGTCGAGGCGATCCGGGACGACGTGGTGAGCGGCGCGGTGCCCGGGCGGGTGCTGCGGTCGGGGCGGGACACCCGCACGGTGAGCACCCGGTGAGCCGGCGGCTGTTCGTCGACGGGGCGTGGGCCGAGCCCGGCGGCGGCTCCACGAGGTGATCGACCCGGCGACCGAGGAGACCGTCGGCTGGGCTCCGGAGGCCTCGCGCGAGCAGGTGCGCGCGGCCTGCGCCGCCGCCCGCGAGGCCTTCGGGCCGTGGTCGCGCACGGCGCCCGAGGAGCGGGCGGCGATCCTCGCGCGGGCGGCGGACATCATCGCGGGCCGTCTGGAGCCGTACACGGAGCTCGCCCGCGCGGAGACCGGGGCGACCACGGTCACGGCGCGGCGCATGCAGGTCGGGGTCGCGGCCGCCCGGTTCCGCCGGTACGCGCGGACCGAGCCGGCCGAGTGGCCGATCGCGCCGCAGATCAACGAGGCCGGGCCGATGGGGAGGGCGGGTGTGACGGGCATGGAGGCGCCGTTCGGCGGCTTCCGGCGCAGCGGCGTGGGCCGTGACGTCGGCTCGTACGCCCTGCACGCCTACAGCGAGGTGCAGGCGATCGTCTGGCCGGGGTGACGCGCCGGGCGGCGGTCAGGTGCCCGGCAGCGTCTCGTCCAGCCAGTCGAAGACGACCTCGCAGTGCTGCTGCGGGGCCATCGGGGAACAGTGCAGCTGCGCGCCGGTGGCCGCGGTGAGCTTGACGTAGTCCTTGGGCGCGGTGAGCTTGTCGAACATCAGGCGGGCCTGGCCGGGGTAGAACTGTTCGTCCTGGTAGTCCAGGACGAGCGTGGGCATCTTGATCCGGCCCACGACGTCCGTGATGTCCAGGGCCTGGATGCGCCTGGCCGGCGTGTAGAAGTCGGTGAACATCTTGCCCTGCCGGGCGTCGAGCATCGCCGGCACGGAGAACGGCTCGAAGCGCTTCTTCAGCGTCGCGGCGTCGGCGGCGGGCAGCTCGGGGACGACCTCCTTGTTCCAGATGTTGTTGGTCTCCTCCTTGCTGGGCTGGAGGATCTCCCGGACCTCCGGGGGAAAGCCCAGCCACGGCGTCAGGCAGCCGGGCATCGCCACCAGGGCGGCGAGCCGGCTCTCGAAGGCCGCGGCCCGGGGTGCCAGGTCGCCCGCCATGCTCAGCCCGGTCAGGGCGATCGCGTCCGGGTCGACGTCCGAACGGGCGGTCAGCCAGTCGACGAGCGGGCCGACGACCTTCTCCCAGGTCTGCGTGAAGATCACCTGGTTCACGAAGAGCAGCTGTCCCTGGCCGGGCCCGTCGTAGACGAGGGCGTTCCAGCCTCGGTCCAGGGCGGCCTGGACGCCGTACGTCCACATGTCGACGTTCTGCCCGTCGCTGCCGTTCGTGAGGATCACGGTGGGGCGGCGCCGCGCCGCCGTGCCGGGCCGGAAGAACCACACCGGCAGCGGAGTGCTGCCGTAGGGGACGTTCGCGGTCACGGGCGCCGGGTCGCACAGGCCGCAGAACTTGTCCCAGGCTCCGCGTCCGGCCTTGTACAGCTGCTCCTCGTCGCCCGGGGTGTCGGAGCCGAGGACGAAGAACAGTGCCTGGCCGTAGTACTGCGCGGCCCGCAGCGCACGCCACCGGGTGGTCCGGTCGTCGGGCTTGCTGCCCTGGGGCGCCGCCATGAGCTGGTCGCCGAGCTTCCTGAAGGTCTGGACGTAGGTCTGCGAGGACAGCCCCGCCTGGTTGATGGTGTTGACGGCGGTGAGCACTTCGCCCACCTCGCCGGCGCGCTGGCCGGAACCGCCGAGTGCCATCAGCCCGTTGAAGTTGAATCCGGGGTCGTCGAACAGCGTCATCACGCCGGGGGTGGGGCCGCCCGCCGAGGGGGAGGCGGTCGCCGTGGCACGGGCCCCGGGGGCCGCACCCGTCGGGGTGCACCCGGCGGCCAGTACGGCCCCGGCTCCGCCGACCAGACCGGCGAGTGCGGTGCGACGGGTGGGCGGGGACGCGCGGTCTCCGGAAACATCACTCATACGACGTGAAAATACGACTTCGACGGCCGGCCCTCCGCCCGCCACGCGCCGCCCTCCCCCGAACGGCCGTCAGGCGCGGCCCCCGTTCTCCTCCAGGTCCACCCGCACCGTCAGCAGGTCCGTGCCGATCGGCCGCACCGCCGAGCTGTTCATCCGCGGCAGCTCGCGCAGCCGGGCCTTCGGGTCGTCGCCGGGCAGGAGGCGGGCGGTCCCCTCGTACCACCGGCCGCCGAGCCGTACCCGCACCCTGGGGTTGGCGCGGATGTCGCGGACGTACTGGGAGCGGTCGCCGAACTCCGAGACCAGCCAGAAGCGATCCCTGCGTCGTCGTCACACATGCCGACCAGGATGGGCGGGCGGCGCGAACTGGGGAACACCTGGAGGAGACACCCCGGCCGAAGCCGATCCCGACTGGTCGGTATGGACAGATGGACGTTCCCCGGGTAGAGATGGGACATGCGCATCGCCGTCACCATCTTCCTCACGGACGAGACCATCACCCCGACCCGGCTCGCCCGGGAGCTGGAGCAGCGGGGCTTCGCCGGGCTGTACCTGCCCGAGCACACCCACATCCCCGTCGAGCGGACCACCCCCTACCCGGCGGGCGGCGAGCTGCCCCGGGAGTACGGCCGCACCCTCGACCCCTTCGTCGCCCTCGGCCAGGCCGCCGCCGTCACCGAGCGCCTCGGTCTCGGCACGGGTATCACGCTGGTCGCCCAGCACGACCCGATCGACCTGGCCAAGCAGATCGCGACCCTCGACCACCTCTCCGGCGGCCGCTTCACCCTGGGCCTCGGCTACGGCTGGAACGTCGAGGAGGCCGCCGACCACGGCGTGGAGTGGCGAACCCGGCGGGAACTGGTGCGGGACCGGATGGCGTTGATGCGCGCGCTGTGGTCTCAGGAACCGGCCGCCCACGAGGGCGAGTTCGGCAGTGTGCGCGCCAGCCACGCCCACCCCAAGCCCGTGCAGAAACCGCGCGGCCCGGTCGTCGGCCCCCGCACGCTCGTCGGCGGCGCCGCGGGCCCGAAACTGTTCTCGCACATCAGCGAGTACGCCGACGGCTGGCTGCCGATCGGCGGGCGCGGCCTGTCCGAGTCGCTGCCCGTGCTGCGCGCCGCCTGGTCCGACGCCGGCCGCGACCCGTCCGCCCTCCAGATCGTCCCGTACGCCGTCGCCCCCACCCCGGGCAAGCTCGCCCACTACGCGGACCTCGGCATCGAGGAGACCGTCGTCCAAATGCCCCCGGCGGGGGAGGCGGAGGTTCTGCGGGTGCTGGACGCGTATGCCGAGTACGTGTAGCCGACCGGGCGGGTGGCCGACTCCGGGGCGCGAGGAACCGCGCGAGCGGCCCCGACGCACCCGCACCCGGCAACGCACCTCGCTCCCCAGGACCAGCCCCGGCCCCCGTGAACCCGCGGAGCCCGACCGTATGCTCGAAGGATGACGACTTCCGCGACCTCCGGAACCGGCTCCACCGACCGCCCCCGCGGCACCGGCCCCACCGAGAACTCCCTGCGTCGCGCCCTCAAACGCGCCCGTGACGGCGTCGCCCTCGACGCCGGCGAGGCGGCCGTACTGCTCCAGGCCCGCGGCGAGGCCCTCCAGGACCTCGCCGCGTCCGCCGCCCGGGTGCGCGACGCGGGACTGGAAGCGGCCGGCCGGCCCGGCGTCATCACGTACTCGAAGAGCGTCTTCATCCCCCTCACCCGGCTGTGCCGGGACAAGTGCCACTACTGCACGTTCGTCACCGTGCCCGGCAAGCTGCGCCGCGCCGGGCACGGGATGTTCATGTCGCCGGACGAGGTCCTCGACATCGCCCGCAAGGGCGCCGCCCTCGGCTGCAAGGAAGCCCTCATCACCCTCGGCGACAAGCCCGAGGACCGCTGGCCCGAGGCCCGCGAATGGCTCGACGCGCACGGCTACGACGACACCATCGCCTACGTCCGCGCCATCTCGATCCGCATCCTGGAGGAGACGGGCCTGCTGCCCCACCTCAACCCGGGCGTCATGACCTGGACGGACTTCCAGCGCCTGAAGCCCGTCGCGCCGAGCATGGGCATGATGCTGGAGACGACGGCGAAGCGCCTGTGGTCGGAGCCCGGCGGCCCGCACCACGGCTCCCCGGACAAGGAGCCGGCCGTCCGGCTGCGGGTGCTTCAGGACGCGGGCCGCTCCTCGGTCCCCTTCACCTCCGGCGTCCTCATCGGCATCGGCGAGACCTACGAGGAGCGCGCCGAGTCCCTCTTCGCGCTGCGCCGCGTCTCCCGGTCGTACCACGGCATCCAGGAACTGATCATCCAGAACTTCCGCGCCAAGCCGGACACCGCGATGCGCGGCATGCCGGACGCCGAACTGGACGAACTGGTCGCGACGGTGGCCGTCGCCCGGCACATCATGGGCCCCTCGGCCTGCCTCCAGGCCCCGCCCAACCTCGTCGACTCCGAGTACGAGCGGCTGATCGGCGCCGGCATCGACGACTGGGGCGGCGTCTCCCCGCTGACCATCGACCACGTGAACCCCGAACGCCCCTGGCCGCAGATCGAGGAGCTGGCGGAGAAGTCGGCGGCGGCCGGTTTCGAGCTGCGCGAACGCCTCTGCGTGTACCCGGAGTTCGTGCGTCGTGGCGAGCCCTGGCTGGACCCGCGTCTGCGCCCGCACGTGGCGGCCCTCGCCGACCCGGAGACGGGCCTCGCGAGGTCCGGGGCGCTGCCTCAGGGGCTGCCCTGGCAGGAGCCGGAGGAGGTGTTCCAGGCCTCCGGCCGCACGGACCTGCACGCCACGATCGACACCGAGGGCCGCACCTCGGACCGCCGCGACGACTTCGACGAGGTCTACGGCGACTGGGGCGCCCTGCGCGAGGCAGCCGCCCCCGGCATGGCCCCGGAGCGCATCGACTCCGACGTGCGCGCGGCGCTGCGGACGGCGGCGGACGACCCGACGCGGCTGACGGACGAGGAGGCACTGGCGCTGCTGCACGCGGACGGCCCGGCGCTGGACGCGTTGTGCTCCGTGGCCGACGACGTGCGCAGGTCGGTGAGCGGCGACGACGTGACGTACATCGTCACCCGCAACATCAACTTCACCAACGTCTGTTACACGGGCTGCCGCTTCTGCGCCTTCGCGCAGCGCCGCACCGACGCCGACGCGTACACCCTGTCACTGGACCAGGTCGCGGACCGGGCACAGCAGGCCTGGGACGTCGGCGCGGTGGAGGTCTGCATGCAGGGCGGCATCCACCCCGACCTGCCCGGCACCGCGTACTTCGACATCGCGAGGGCGGTCAGGGAACGCGTCCCCGGCATGCACGTGCACGCCTTCTCGCCGATGGAGGTCGTCAACGGCGCGGCCCGCACGAACATGTCGATCCGCGAGTGGCTGAGCGCCGCCAAGGAGGCGGGCCTGGACTCCATCCCGGGCACGGCGGCGGAGATCCTGGACGACGAGGTCCGCTGGATCCTCACCAAGGGCAAGCTGCCCACGGCGACCTGGATCGAGGTCGTCACCACGGCGCACGAACTCGGCATCCGCTCCTCGTCCACGATGATGTACGGCCATGTCGACCAGCCCCGCCACTGGCTGGGCCATCTGCGCACCCTGGCCGGCATCCAGCAGCGGACGGGCGGTTTCACCGAGTTCGTCACGCTTCCGTTCATCCACACCAACGCGCCCGTCTACCTGGCGGGCATCGCCCGCCCCGGCCCGTCGATGCGGGACAACCGCGCGGTGACGGCGATGGCGAGGCTGCTCCTGCACCCCCATATCCCGAATATCCAGACAAGCTGGGTGAAACTGGGCACGGAGGGTGCGGCGGAGATGCTCCGCTCCGGCGCCAACGACCTGGGCGGCACCCTCATGGAGGAGACGATCTCCCGCATGGCGGGCTCGTCCTACGGCTCGTACAAGTCGGTCCGCGACCTGGTGGCGGTGGCCGAGGCGGCGGGCCGCCCGTCCCGCCCCCGCACCACTCTGTACGGCGAGGTCCCCCAGGAACGGCAGCGGACGGCCGCGGCCTCCGACGGCCACCTGCCCCAGCTGCTGCCGGTGCTGGACTGAGGGAGGGGCGTTCAGGGACGCACAGTACGATGATCCGACCCTCGGTGTGTCGGGGGTCGGAGACTGAGGAGATGCGTGCCCGTGCCTGCCCGACGGCTTCCCTCCTGGGCCTGGGTGTCCGGCCTGACCGCGGGGGCGATCGCGGCGGTCGTCGTGCTGGCCGTGCAGGCCGGACAGGGGCAACGCCCCACGGCCGCGGCGACCCGGCCCAGCCCCTCGGCGTCCGTCAGCGCCAAGCCCGAGCCGAGCAGGCCGGCCCCGCCCGGCGTGCCCGACGGCTCCGGGACCGGGCGGCGGATCGTCTACGCGCTGGGGGAGAGGCGGGTGTGGCTGGTCGACGCCAGTGACAGCCCCCGCCGCACCTTCACGGTGTGGCCCGGCACGGTCGACCCCGACCCCGGCACGTACACGGTGGGCACCCGCACCGACGCCACCACCGGCTCGGACGGCGTGGAGATCGAGCACATCGTCTACTTCGCCGCCAAGTCCGGCGTCAGCATCGCCTTCTCCGCCGCGGTGGACGGCTCCTCGCCCCCGCCTGCCGCGTCCGGCGCGCAGACCGGTGGCATCCGCATGAAGTCGGCGGACAGTTCGGCGCTGTGGACGTTCGGGACGGCGGGGACGAAGGTCGCGGTCGTCAAGTAGCCGGTTCGGCCTGCCCGGTGGGCAGGTGGTTCACCAGCAGGACGACGCCGCTGACCAGGAAGATCCGGGTCGCCGCGTCCAGCCCGTTGAAGTCCTCCGACTGCCACATCGCGAACCACTCACCGCCGATCGCGAGGAACCCGGCGCCGAACAGCAGCATCACCATCAGCAGCCCGTACGTCGACACCCGCCGGGCCAGCGCCCGGGGGCCGCGCGCCCAGAGCCACGTACCGGCGATGAGGACGAGCGCGGCGACCGTCTCCCACACGATGATCGCGACGTACGCCGCGTCCTGCACGGCGGTGTCCGTGACGGCCCGCCACATCAGGTCCTCGTCCTTGAACGTGGTGTCCATGGCCAGGACATGCCGGACGAAGTCCTGGTTGGTGCCGAAGTCCGTGATGTTCCCGAAGGCGACGAGGGTGATGTACAGGGCCACGATGCCGGTGAGGACCGTGGCGGCCACGGGGAGGGTGCGTCTGGTGGTGCTCGAGGTGGTTGTGGACATGCCTATTCTCTACCAGCGTCGGGGCATGCCCACGCCCTCGGAGGGACCAAGGACCTCGACGAAGTCACTCCACGCGCGGTGCCCGAAAGTCAGCGGCGCGCGGTGCAGGTCCTTGCTGTCGCGGACGTGGATGGCGGGGCGGGATATCGCGACCTCGATGCAGTCGGGGCCGTCAGCGCTGCTGTAGCTGCTCTTGAACCACTTCAGCGGGGCGGTGGTCATGTCAGTTCTCCCAGCACTTTTTCGATGAAGGAAAGCGACTCCCGAGGGGAGAGAGCCTGCGCCCGGATCATGCCATAGCGCATCTCCAGGACCTGGACTTCCCGGGGGTCACTGATCACTCGGCTGTGCAGCTGGACCTCCAAATGCCCTACGGACTTGCCGTCCTGCAGCTTCAGCAGCCGGAACGGCCCGCTCAAGCCCGAGTGTTCCTCAAGGCCCGTGGGCATCACCTGGATCGACACGTGGCGCAACTGGCCCATGTGCAAGAGGTGTTCGAGCTGGCGACGCAGCACCATTGTGCCCCCGGTCGGCCGACGCAGTGTCACCTCTTCCTGGACAAAGGTCACCAGCGGCCGGGGTGTCCGCTCGAAGATGTCCTTCCGCGCCATGCGTGCGGCGAGATGACGCTCGATCTCGTCCTCCGTGTAGGCGGGCCGCCGCAGTTCGTACACCGCCTGTGCGTATTCCGGGGTCTGCAGGAGGCCGTGGATGTGCTGGGTCGTGTACGCGCCAAGCTCGACGGCCTGAGCCTCCAGCTTGGTCAGGTCGCGGACGTTCTTCGGATACCGAGCCTTCTCCACATCCTCCTTCATCGCGGAGAGCTTGCCCTCCGCCCCCAGCACCTCATCGGCCCCGTCCAGGAAGTCCGGCTTCGGAATCCTCCGTGCCCGCTCCACGGACGACACCATCTCCTCGCCGTACCCGATGGCGGCCCCGAACTCCGCCTGGGTCATCCCCGCGGCCTCGCGCCACACCTTGATCTGCCTGCCGACCGCCCTGACGACGGCCGCGGCCTCCTCGTCCTCCACGCGTCCTTCCCTCTCTCTGCACGGGCCGCAAGACCCGGCTCAGCACCCGACAGAGTAGGAGCGGGTGACCACGCTGGGTGACATGAGCCGGAAAGCGCGCCCTTCGCGGCGCAATGTGACGCGGTACGGCTGACAAGCGAGCAATCGCGACCACTTCCAGCAGACCCCGCATAGCGATCCGCCCCCTGAACCGATCGATCCCCGTCGCATACAGTGCTGAGCTGTCGTGCGTACGGACGGTGCCGTGGGGAGGTCTGGTGGATGCGACAGCGGGTGCCGTCTGGGGCCGCACAGAGCAGCAGGACTTCCGCAGCCGGGTGCGCGGAACGCTGCTCGGCGCCGCCGTCGGGGACGCGCTGGGCGCGCCCGTCGACGGGCTGGACATGGACGGCATCCGGGCGGCGCACGGCCCGGACGGCGTCGTGGACCTCGCCCCGGCCCACGGCAGGCGCGGCGCCGTCACCCACCTCACCCAGCTCACCCTCTTCTCCGTCGACGGGCTGATCCGCGCCCAGGTCCGCCGCGACACCGGCGCCTGGCATCCGCCGACCGACCTGCACCGGGCGTATCTGCGCTGGGCCGCCACCCAGCGCGACTGGGGCCCCGACGAGCGCCGCAAGGACGACGGGTGGCTGGCCCGCGAGGAGTGGCTGTACGCCCGCCGGGACCCCGCCCGCACCCTGCTGCTCGGACTCGGCGACGAGATCATGGGCACGCTGGAGGCGCCCAAGAACCCCGGTGAGGCCGGTCCCGAGGCCGCCGCACGCTCCGCGCCGTTCGGGCTGCTCGTCGGCTGGGAGCCGCAACTTGTCGTCCAGCTGGCCGTGGAGTGCGCCGCGCAGACCCACGGCCACCCCATCGGCTACCTCGCGGCGGGAGCGTACGCCGTGATCGTGCACACGCTGGCGCGCGGCGAGAGCGTGGACGGCGCGGTGCAACGGGCGCTCGCGTTGCTGGCCGCCCGGCCCGGCCACCAGCCGGTCTCCGCCGCCCTTCAGCAGGCCCTGGGCGCCGTACGGCAGGGAATCCCGACGCCGGACCGGGTCGCCGACCTGGCCGGTGCCGGCACCGCGGACCGGGTCGTCGCCGCCGCCGTCTACTGCGCCCTGGTCGGCGAGGACGTACGGCACGGCCTGCGTCTGGCCGCCAACCACGACGGACCCTCCGCCGCGACCGCCGCCCTCACCGGCGGCCTCCTCGGGGCCCTGCACGGCGAGACCGCCCTGCCCCCGGCATGGCTGGCCGAGCTGGAGGGCCGGCCCACGATCCTCGAACTGGCCGACGACTTCGCCATGGAGATGACCCAGGGCCCGGCCCTGCACACCCCGGCCGCCGCGTCCCCGGCATGGCTGGCGCGTTATCCCCGCGTCTGAGCCCCACCCAGGGCCACGCAAATGGTGGGAGTGACGGGGCGCGCGTCGCATGCTCAACCACCGAGCCCGTTCAGGCCGACGGGCGGCCGCCCCCAGTGGCCGGCCGCCCGTCCGTTCCGGGACTGCTACTCCTTGGCCGGCGTCGCCCCCACGACACCGTCCGCCGCCCCGGCCTGCGCGGGTACGGCCGCCGCCGCCCCGTCGCCGTCGGTGTTGATCCGCTCGATGACCGCCAGCCGTTCCGGTGTGTCCTCCGGCTTCACGTGGCCGATGAGGACGTACAGGACCAGCGACACCGCCAGCGGGATCGACACCTGGTACTGGAGCGGCACACCGCCCTCGACGTTCCAGTTGATCGGGTAGTTGACCAGCCAGAAGGCCAGCAGTCCCGCCGCCCAGCTGGTGAGCGCCGCCGTCGGCCCGGACCGGCGGAAGTGGCGCAGCAGGCCCAGCATCATCGGGATCGCGATCGGCCCCATCAGTCCGGCCACCCACTTGATGACCACGGTGATGATGTCCTTGAACGTCGGCGAGTTCACCTGTGTCGCCACCGCCATGGACAGGGCGAGGAAGACGACGGTCGTCAGCCGCGCGCTGATCAGCCCGGACCGCTCCGACCAGGACCGCGCCTTCGCCGACAGCACCGGTGCCACGTCCCGGGTGAACACGGCGGCGATCGCGTTCGCGTCCGAGGAGCACATGGCCATGGTGTGCGAGAAGAAGCCGACGATCACCAGGCCCAGCAGGCCGTGCGGCAGCAGCTGTTCGGTCATCAGGGCGTACGAGTCGGATCCGTCCGGCTTCTGGGCGTCGACCAGCAGCGGCGACATCCACATGGGGAAGAACAGCACCAGCGGCCAGACCAGCCACAGGATGGCCGAGAGCCGCGCCGACCGTTCGGCCTCCTTGGCGTTGGGGGTCGCCATGTAGCGCTGGGCCTGGTTGAGCATGCCGCCGTTGTACTCGAACAGCTTGATGAACAGGAACGCCAGCAGGAACACGGTGCCGTACGGCCCCACCAGCGGCTTCTCGTGGCCGTCCAGCTCGGGCCGGTCCCAGACGCCGAAGATGCCGCCGTGGTCGCCGAGTTCGACGAGCACCGCGAAGAACATCGCGAGCCCGGCGAGCAACTGGATGACGAACTGCCCGAGTTCGGTCAGCGCGTCCGCCCACAGACCGCCGATCGTGCAGTAGATGCCGGTGACGACACCGGTGATGAGGATGCCCTGGTTCAGGGAGACGCCGGTGAAGACCGACAGCAGGGTCGCGATCGCGGCCCACTTGGCGCCCACGTCCACGATCTTCAGCAGCATCCCGGACCAGGCGAGCGCCTGCTGGGTCTTCAGGTCGTAGCGGTTCTTCAGGTACTCCAGCGGGGAGGCCACATGGAGCCGGGAGCGCAGCCGGTTGATCCGGGGGGCGAACAGTTTCGAGCCGATGGCGATGCCCAGCGCGATGGGGAAGGACCAGGTCACGAACGACGTGACCCCGTAGGTGTAGGCGATCCCCGCGTACCCGGTGAACATCACCGCGCTGTATCCCGACATGTGGTGCGAGATGCCGGACAGCCACCAGGGCATCTTGCCGCCGGCGGTGAAGAAGTCGCTGACGTTGTCGACGCGCTTGTGCGACCACACGCCGATCGCGACCATCACGCCGAAGTAGCCGATGAGCACGGCCCAGTCGAGACTGTTCATGTGTCAACCTTCCGGGGTCCGCCTGGTGAACGGCCCGCTCATCGTGGGTGTGTCGACGCGGGCACGACAAGCAAGTGGAAGGTCAAGAGCACGCAAAGAAGTTCTGCAAGATGACTTGAGTTCATCTACATGAACAGACGTGAAGGGCTCAACGCATCAACTCCCCCGCGTTGACCAGCAACGACTGCCCCGTGACGGCCCGCGCCCGGTCCGAGGCCAGGAACACCACCGCGTCCGCCACGTCCGCGTCCGTGGCCAGCTCCGGCAGCGCCATCCGCTCGGTCAGACGGTCCAGCACCTCCTCCTCGGGCACCCCCTCGGTGTGTGCCGTGAACCGCACGTACGCCTGCGGGCCTCGTCCTCCAGGTCGTCGACGCCGCGTCGCCCCAGCGGCGCGCCGACCTGCTGGAGTGGCTGCGCACCCGCCACCTCCCGCAGCGGCTGAAGGGCTCCCCGGCCGCCCTGGTCACCGTCTTCCGCCCGGTCCCCCTGCCCGGCGAGCGCATGACCTACGTCAAACAGGTCGAGGGCGTCGGCACCCGGCTGACCCTGCTGTGGTTCCTGGAGACGGACCCGGGGGACTGCTGGGACGAGCACTTCACGGACCTCGGAGCACCCCGCGAACTGGGCCGCACGGAACTGGTCGCCCCCTTCGTCCCCACCGTGCCGGGAACGGACCGGTACGTCGACCGGCTCCGCTGATCACCTCAGCTCCTCCGGACACGGCGTCCCCCGGGGCAGCTCGTAGGGCGACGCCAGCCGGTACGTCCCCGCGCGGGGCGCCAGCAGCACCGTCCACCTGTCGCCCTCGGCGTCCTCCTCGGTCTCCATCAGGCAGCCGTTCAGGTTGCGGTACGTCTTCGGCGTGCCCTCCGGCCGTTCCCTGGAGGCGTCCGTCTCCTGCGGCGGCTCGACCCCGTCACCCTCGGCGTCGACCAGTTTCAGCCACGGCGAGTACGGCACCCGGACCAGCACCCGGCCCGGCCGGCTCACCCGCAGGGTCATCTCCCCCTGCTCGGCGCGCTCGACGGTGGCCGGCGGATCGGCGAGCGGAGCCGGGTCCGTCACCCGGAACAACTGCCAGTTCGCGTCCCCCCACACCTGCGTCAGATACGGCAGCCCGCGCTGCACCAGTTCCCGCTCCCGCTCCCCGCCGTCCCCGTCCGGCTCGTCCTTGGGCAGCACGACGTAGTGCACCGCCCAGCGCTTGAGCCAGTCGTGGTAGTTGGCCGAGTTGAGGGTGTCGTCGTAGAAGAGCGGGTTGCGCTCCATGTCGGCCTGCCGGTTCCAGCCCCGGGCGAGGTTGACGTAGGGGGCGAGCGCGGAGGCCTCGCGATGGGAGCGGGCCGGGACCACCTCGACGCGGCCCTTCCCGGCGCCCACCTCCTGCAACTCGTTGACCAGCGGGGCCAGCTCCCGCGCCCAGGAGGCCCGCGGCGTCGTGTTGACGACGTCGTCCACCGACTTGTAGCCGATCCAGGCGACGAACCCGACGAAGGCGGCCACGATCGCGTACCACTTGCGCGAGCGCGGCACCGCGAACGGCAGCGCGGCCAGCAGCGCCACGCCCGCGAACAGCATCGACAGACGGGTGATGTTCGACCCGATCTGCGAGCTGATCAGCCACACCAGCAGCACCGACAGGCCGTACACGGCGGAGGTGATGCGTACCGTCGTCCAGTCCCGCGGGACCAGCAGCAGGACGAGGACCGCGTAGACCACCGGCAGCAGGGCCGACCCGAAGGACATCGGCTGGGTGCCGGAGAACGGGAACGCCCACGCCGACACCGCCACCACCGCCGCCGGCGCCAGACCCAGCGCCCACGCGCCCGGCCGCCGCTTCTGAAGGAACATCGCGACCGCGACCAGACCCACGAACAGCCCGGCGACCGGCGAGGACATCGTGGCGAGAGCGGCGAGCGGCGCCGCGCACAGGGCCTTCGCCCAGCGCTTGTGACGCCAGCGGTACGGCCAGCAGAACACCACCGCGACCGCGCCCAGCGCGAACAGCGTGCCGAGCCCGAACGTCACCCGCCCCGACACCGCGTTGCACAGCAGACCGAACACCCCCGCGAGCCCGGCCCACAGCGGCTGCCGCACCACCCGGCTGCGCATCAGGATCAGCGTCAGCAGCCCCGCGGAGAGCGTCCCCGCGATCATCATCGTCGTCCGCACACCGAGCAGCGACATCAGATACGGCGACACCACGCTGTACGAGACCGGGTGCATCCCGCCGTACCAGGCGAGGTTGTACGCCGAGTCCGGGTGCCGGCCCACGAACTCGGCCCAGGCGTCCTGCGCCGCGAGGTCCCCGCCACTGTTCGCGAAGGTGAAGAACCAGATGACGTGGAGCACCCCCGCCACGGCGGTGGTGAGGAGCGCGGGATGCCGCGCCGACCGCCTCAGCCGCTCACCTACGCCCACGCCTCCCGGCCGGTGCGGCGAGCCACCCGCCGGCCCGGCGGGCACGCGTATTCGCGGTCCGGTCCCCGGACCCGGACCGGTGTCGTCGGTGCGTGTCGGCTCCGCAGTGGCCACCCGTGGCGCTCCCCGTGTCCCGTCTTCCGTTCGCCGGCGCATACCCCGTTTCCCGGCCGTTCCCGGCCCCGTGACGGGGCGTTTCCGCTCCCGTCCCCACGCGTGGCTACCCTGTCCCGTTTCGCGACGCTAGCACGCACCCCGCCGACGGGGCCCGGGGAGGGCGCCGTGGACGGGGTGCGAGGGAGGGTGAAGGGCCGCCCGGGTCAGAAGACGCGGGTCAGCTTGTCCGTGAAGGCCGGTTCGGCGAGGTCCGACTGGAGCGCCACAGGCACCTCGACGGCGCCGCCGCTGCCGTCGCCCACGGTGAGCGTGCCGACCTTGGTCCCGGCCTTCGCGGTGTGCGGCACCTCGCCGGCGGTGAACGACAGCTGCACCTCGTGACCGGCCCAGCCGACCGCCGTGACGTCCTGCGTGACGACGACCGGCGTCCGGCCGCCGAGCCGGTCGTCGACGTAGCCGACGACATCGCCCTTCTTCAGGATCTTCGCCGAGGCCAGGGCGTCCTGCGCGGCGAGCATCGCGGTCTTGCTGACCTCGTTGACGGTCTCGATGATGGGCGCCTTGTGCTGCCCGAGGATCGCGCCGACCACGGTCACCGTCTCACCGCCGACCTCCTTGCGGGAGGCGAAGAGGAGGTTGCCGCCGGCCGCGGTGGTGGTGCCCGTCTTGATGCCGATGCCGCCGTCGTACGGGACCAGTTTGTTGTAGTTGTACCACTTCTGTCCGGACGGATCGATCCACTCGCCCATCGCCGTGATCTCCATCAGGGCCCGGTCCTGCACCAGCTCGTTGCCGAGCTTCACCTGGTCCTCGGCGGTGGAGACCGTGCTCTCCTTCAGGCCCGAGGCGTCGGTGTACGTGGTGTTCTCCATGCCCAGCTCCTCGGCGGCCTCGTTCATCTTCTTGATGAACGCCGCCTCCGTGCCGGAGTCCCAACGCGCCAGCAGCCGCGCGATGTTGTTGGCGGACGGGATCATGATGGCGGACAGCGCCTGGCGCAGGGTGATCTGGTCGCCCTCCTTGACGGTGTTGAGCGTGGACTCACCGTCCAGGTTGTAGCCGCCCTCCTTCTCGGCGAGCGCGTCGACCGGGATCTTCGGACCCTCCTCGCCGGACTTCAGAGGGTGCTTCTTCAGTACGACGTACGCCGTCATCGCCTTGGCGACCGAGCCGATGGCCACCGGCTTCTGCTCGCCGAAGTTCCCCATCGTGCCGATGCCGTTGACGTCCATCCAGCCCTGGCCCTCACCGGGCCACGGCAGGCCGGCGCCGTCGCCCTCGAAGCTGTACGACTCCTCGGCCGTGAGCTCCAGCGTCGGCGTCGGCAGCGGCCGTACCGCCTGCGCGATCGCAAACACGACCACCAGCAGCAGGACCAGCGGCGTCCAGATCTTCACCCGTCGCACCGCCGTCCGCAGCGGAGTCTCCGGCGGCGGCGGGGTGTTGGTCAGCTCGGCCAGCAGATCCAGCGGCGGCTTCGGCGGCAACGGCTGCTGCGTCGTCCGCTCCGGCCCGACCTGCGGGACGACGGCGGTCTGGCCGGCGGGCGCCTTCGGCTTGTCCGAGGACACCTTGGGCGGCGCGGTCGTCGCGTCCGCGGCCGGCGGGGGCTTGCGCGTCGACGGGTCGTCCAAGGGCTTGAGCGCGACGAACTTGCTGGTGCGCTCGGCATCCGGCTCCGGGGCCGGAGCGGGATTCCTGGCATCCCCCAGCTTCAGCATCGTGGTCGGCTGGTCGACGGCGGGCTTCACGGCCCGGAAGACGGCGGTGGGCTGGTCCACCGGAGGCGCGCCGTCCTCGGGGGCGGCTGCGGGGGAGGACTTGGCGGCGGGGGCCTTCCTGGCGTCCTCGGTTCCGCCCGGGTCCTTCTCGGCGGCGGGTTCGGCGGCGGGTTCGGCGGTGGGGCCGGGGGCGGGTTCGGGGGAGGGTCCGGTGGTGGTCCCGGTGGCGGGTCCGGTGGCGGGTCCGCCCGTGGTGCGGGTGCCGGACGCGGGCCTGGGCCCGGCGTCCGGCGACGGCTCGGTCTCGCGTGCGGGCTCGGCGTCGGCGGGGGAGTCGTCCTGCGCGCCGTCCCGGGTGCGCTCGGCGGCGCCGGGGGTGTCCCGGGCGTCCTCCTGGGCGCCGGGCTCCGCGTCCCCGGTGTCGTGCTGGGCGTCCTGGGCGCTGTCGTTCGCGTCCTCGGCGCCGGCCTCGGTCCCGGTGCCCTCCTGCCCGGCACCGGCGGAGTCCGAGTCGGAGTCGGTGTCGGAGTCGGCTTCGGTGTCGGCTTCGGCGTCCTCGGGCTCCTCGCCCCGATCCTCGGCCCGCCCGCCCCGAGCCTCGGCCTCCTCGGCGGAGCCGTCCTCGTCGGCGCCCTCCTGGCCGGACCCGGACGTCACCCAGGCCGCCACGGCAGCCCGAAGCCGTTCGTCGCCCGCGGTGCCGGCCCCGTCGCCGCCCTCGGTCCCGTCCCGCTCCTCACGGCGCGCGGGATCCTCCGAAGCCGCCTGCCGGGCAGACTCCGCCGGCGTCGGCCCGGAAGCCTCCTCGGGGCGCTCCTCGGCGTCCTCGGACCGCTCCTTGACCGAGAGCACCCGCGTCGCCGTGTCCGGGCGCCCGCTCTCGGACTCCCGTGCCACGGCGAGCCGCGGGTCACGGGCGGAGGCGGCGCTCCGGGCCTCGGGAACCGGACTCGCGCTCCCCGACGTCGGTTCTGCCGACGACTCGCGCTGCTTCGAACTGTCGGGGGACTCGCCCGCCACCGATGCCTCCTCCATGCGCCGCACGCCTCCGTGCGCGTACCGAACCGTGAACCGCTGTCCGGACGACCGCCCCCACAGCACTGCCCGAAGCGCTGTCCGAACCATGTACCAGTGTCCTGTGTGCGGACCTGACCGAAGCTGAAGACGAGAACGACATACCTACTGGTTCCCTTACAAACAGGTCACGCACCCTCGACAGACCAATGTGAGAGGGGTCACCCTGTCATTCATCCACGCGGGGAGGCATGGATGGGCAGGAGCCGCAGAACACTTCCGGAGGAGCTTCTGCTGCTGGCACTGGACCCGGCCACGGGTACCACTGCACAGCCGCAGTCGCTCGACCTCGGTCTGGCCGGAGCACAGCTAGTGGAGCTGGCGCTGGCCGGACGGATAGCCCCAGACGGGGATCGTATCGCCGTGGTGGTGCCACGGCCGACAGGAGATCCGACACTGGATTGCGCGTTGGAGTTGCTGCGCAGGCGCGGCGCCCCCGTACGGGCGGTCCACTGGATCGGCGGGCCACGACTGGGGCTCCGCCAGACCTACCTTTCGCATCTGGAGCGGTGCGGCATGGTGCACGCCGTGGCCGGCCAGATGTGCGGGGTGTTGCCGACGACTCGCTACCAGGCGACGGACAACGCCATCAGCCGGGAGATCAGGGCCCGGCTGGACTCGGCGATCCGCACCGGCGTACCGCCGGACCCGCGGACCGCGGCGCTCGCCGCACTGGCCCACGCGGTCGGCCTCGGCAAGCACCTGTATCCGGGCAACGAGGGACGCTCGTCCCGCTCCCGGCTGCGGGACCTGATCAGGCACGACCCGATGGGCGGCCTCGTGGCGCACGCCGTGATGGACGTCCAGAACGGCGTGGGGGCCCAGCCGCGCCGCAGCCCGGCCCCGGCAGGCCGGCAGGCCGCCCCGGGAGCCAGGCCCGCGGAACCGGCGCGGGGTGGCGTCCCGGCACAGCCGCACCGCGGCACGATGGCACGCGCCGTGGCCCACTGAGCCGCAGTTCCACGGCAGCGCACCAGCACGCCGCACCACCAGGCACCGCACCACGCACGCACCACGGGCATGACGCGCCGTACGCGCACCAGGTACCACCACGCACCACCGGGCATCACCACGCACCGTCAGCGCCGCAGTCGAGTCCCCAGGACCGGGTTCGGGAGCCGCAGCGGTACGCGCGGGGCGGACGGGAGCCGTCGTCGGGACGACGCGCGGTCCCGGCCGCCCCGCGCGTCCGCGTGCCCGGCCGCCCCGCGCGTGCCCGGGTGTCCGCGAGGTGGCGCGGACGGGCGTCCGCGGACTTGGTCCACCCGTCGTGCGAACCGGCGTACCGCCGCGTTCCTGCCGCATATCCGCTGTTTCCCAGCGGTAAGCAGGCCCTTGGTGGCAGTCTGCTCAGCAGCAGATACGCATAGTTGCAAGTTTCGAGGCACGCAGCCGGAGGTGCACGTCCCGTGGCGTCCAATGTCAATCCCACCGTCAGGCGGCGCCGGCTCGGCCAGGAGCTGCGCAGGCTCCGCGAACTCAAGGGCATGACGGCGGAGGAGGTCGCGGAGCGGCTGCTGGTGTCCCAGTCGAAGATCAGCCGCCTGGAGAACGGCCGGCGCAGCATCAGCCAGCGCGACGTGCGCGACCTGTGCGGTGTCTACGAGGTGGAGGACCACCGGATCGTCGACTCGCTGATGCAGATGGCCAAGGACTCGCGCCAGCAGGGCTGGTGGCACTCCTTCGGAGACATCCCGTACAGCGTCTACATCGGCCTGGAGACGGACGCGGCGAGCCTGCGGGTGTACGACCCCCAGGTCGTGCCCGGCCTGCTCCAGACCCGCCAGTACGCCGAGGCGCTGATCCAGGGCGCCCTGCCGGAGGCGACGCCGACCGACATCGACAAACGCGTGCAGGTGCGGCTGCGCCGGCAGGAACGTATTGCCGCCGCGGAGAACCCGCTGCGGCTGTGGGCGGTGCTCGACGAGGCGGCCGTACGCCGCGAGGTGGGCAACAAACAGGTGATGATCGACCAGCTGGAACATCTGCTGGAGATGTCCCAGCTGCCGCACGTCACCGTGCAGTTGATCCCGTTCCAGATGGGCGCGCACCCCGGGGTGAGCGGCCAGTACGCGATCCTGGAGTTCCCGGACGCCGCGGACTCCAGCGTGGTCTACATCGAGGGCGTCACGAGCGACCTCTACCTGGAGAAGCCGCAGGACGTGCAGAAGTACAGCGTGATGTACGAGCACTTGCGGGCACAGGCCCTCAATGTGGACCAATCACGCGAATTCCTCTCGGACGTGGCGAAGAGCTACGCCCGCTGAGCCCCCCCGCCCATGCGGCGCGGAAAGATACACCGTCGCTGGGCCTATGCGGAAGACCTGGCTGGAATATGCCAGCCGGTCGAGTGAATAGTCGCTCCGCGCGCCGATGTTGGCGAGTAGCGTCGATCACGCCATCGAGCAAGAACGTTGGCGCAATCACAGCAACTCAGCAACTGCTTACCGGAGCGAAAATGGCAATCAAGCAGGGTGCGACGGACATGTGGGTCAAGTCCTCCTACTCCCAGGGCAACGGCGCGTGCGTCGAGATCAAGTCCCCCGTCCTGGCCGCAATCTCCGTCCGGGACTCCAAGGTGACCGAGGGCCCCGTCCTCGCGTTCCCCGCGACCGCATGGAGCGTCTTCGTGGCCTCGGTCAAGGCGTAAGGAGAGGACCTCCCTGACGTCGCGACAACTACACAGCAGGACCCCAAGAGCCCTCTCGACCAGTTCGCCGTCCTAGCCGAGAGGGCTCGGTGCTGCCCCGTCCGCTCCCCGTCACCGCACGCCCGGCGCCTCCACGACGGGGAACGCCACGTCACACACCGGGT
This sequence comes from Streptomyces sp. NPDC047706, assembly GCF_043204795.1. Taxonomy (NCBI): domain Bacteria; kingdom Bacillati; phylum Actinomycetota; class Actinomycetes; order Kitasatosporales; family Streptomycetaceae; genus Streptomyces; species Streptomyces sp. NPDC047706. The sequence continues at coordinate 200,170 of NZ_JBIDCW010000012.1, forward strand.
CCTCGGCACCGGCCGCCGCCCAGTCCGCGAAGTACACCTCCCGGCAGGGCCCGTCGTACGACAGCCCCTGCGCCTTCACCCACTCCTCCACTGCCTCGAAAGCGGCCAGGATCTGCGGATGCGCCACCTGCGCCTTGGTGATCCGGGTGTACGCCAGCCGCCGCGCCGGCTCCACCCGCACCCGCGCCTGACGGGCCCGCCCGGCCGCCTCGGCCCACGCCCGCGCCGCCGCCTCGTCGGCGACCGGCACACACGCCTCCACCGGCCCGTCGCTCTCCATCGACACCTCGGAGTGATAGACGACGAACGGCGCAGCGGCCACGCCGCCGCACTCCCCGGCCGCCTCCTCCAACCGCCCCAGCGACGCCCCGATCCAGGCCGGCAGCTCATCGGCCAGCGTGTGCCGGGACTCGGTGATCACCACCTGCCGCGGCACCTCGACCGTCTCGACCACGAACTTTCCGTACATCTCGGAACTCCTCCCCGACAACCGTCCACGGAGGTACTCGGCGAGCGTCCGCTGCCCCGCCACCCGCGCCTCGACGTCCGCCCAGTACGCGGCGAGCCGGTCGGCGGCCTCGGCCCCGCCGGCGTCGACCACCTCGGCGATCCGCGCGAGCGGCATGTCCAGTTGCCGCAGCAGCGCCACCAGCCGGGCCCGTTCCACCTGGTCCGCGCGGTAGTGGCGGTAGCCGGTGGCCTCGTCGACGTACGCCGGGGCCAGCAGCCCCAGGCGGTCGTACAGCCGCAGGGCCTTGGCCGACAGCCGGGCCCGCGCCGCGAACGCGCCGATGGTGAGCAGTTCCTCGTACTGGGAGTCGGTCACCACGTCATCCTCCGTCACCGGGCGCCTGCCGCCCGGTGACAGAAGACTGATGTCTGCCCCAGGGTCAGGGTCAACCGGCCAGCTGGGCCTCGACGGCCGCGACCACCTCGGCCGCCTCCGGCTCGGTCTGCGGCGAGAACCGGGCCACGACCGTGCCGTCCCGCCCGACCAGGAACTTCTCGAAGTTCCAGCGGATGTCACCGCTGTGGCCCTCGCCGTCGGCGAAGCCGGTCAGCCGCTCGTACAGCGGGTGCCGGCCCGCCCCGTTCACCTCGACCTTCTCGGTCATCGGGAAGGTCACGCCGTACGTCGCCGAGCAGAACTCGGCGATCTCGACGGAGCTGCCGGGCTCCTGCCCCATGAACTGGTTGCACGGCACGCCGAGCACGGTGAACCCACGGTCGGCGTACCGCTCGTGCAGCCGCTCCAGCCCGGCGTACTGCGGGGTCAGCCCGCACTTGGAGGCCACGTTCACGATGAGCACGGCCTGCCCGGCGTACTGGTCGAGGTCGGCGGCCCCGCCCTGGAGTGCGTCGATGTCGACGTCGAGAACTGATACCTGCGCGTCATTGGTCGTCATGGTGCGGATGCTACGTGCCGCCCCGCGGACCCGATGAGTACCTCCCCCGCCGCCGTCCGGGAGTACAGCACCGAGCGCCCCGCCCGGCGCCGCTCCACCAGTCCCGCGTCCAGCAGCACCCGCAGATGCCGTCCGGCCGACCCGAGCCCCTGCCCCGACACGGCGACGACATGGGTCGTACTCATCGGTGTCTCCAGCAGCACCAGCACCTCCGCCCGCGCCCGCCCCAGCAGCGCGCCGAGGGCGGCGGGCACGGCAGGCCGGCCGGGTCCGCCCGCGAGCACGCCCACGCACGGATAGACGACGGCGTACCGCTCCCGCAGCGGCTCCTCCCACGACACCCACCCGGTGTACGGCGTGACCGGCACGAGAAGCAGCTCCGCACCCGACAGCTCCCGCGGCGGATACTCGTGCTGATTCACCTGCAACCGGCTCTCCCCGAGCCACCGCGTCCGCCCCGGCCGCAGCGCGTCGAGGACGGCGGCCCACCCACCCCGGGTGACCTGTACGGTCCGCGCGACGACGTCAGCCTCCAGCAACCGGCGCCGACGCCCCCAGTACGGCCGTACGCCCTCCTCCCAGACGTACTCGACGAGCCGCGCGGCCCGCTCGGCGAGATCGTCCCGCTCCAGTCCCGCGGGGAGCGGGCCACCGAGGGACGTCCGCAGATGCGCGCGTACCGCCGCGGGCGGAGCCGCCCGCACCCGCGCGACCGCCTCCGCGAAGCTCTCGCCGTCCCACGGCGTCGGCGTCAGGAAGTCGGCGATCCACTCCCGGCCGAGCCCGGCGCGCACCAGCAGCGCGGTGACGGGGTCGGCCGCGAGCCGCGCCCGGTACGCCGGCAGGTGCGCGCGCAGCCAGGCCTGCTCACCGGGGTGCGCACCGGCACCCGAGTGCAGCAGCTTCAGGCTCGCGAAGGTCTCGGCGTAGGGCGAGAGGACGAAACGGCTGCGGGCGAGCGTGTCGGCACTGACCTGCCACCACCCCATGCCCACCCGCCCTTCCTTTCGCGTCCGCGCGAAACAATAACCACCGGCCGGAGGGCGACCGCAGACTCCGGCCATGCGCAGCTACCGCCGCCTGTTCCGCACACCGGAGTTCACCCCGCTCTTCCTCGCCTCCTCCGTCCACATCGCCGGCCAGACCATCGGCGGCCTCGCCCTCGGCACGCTGGTCTACGAGGCGACGCGCTCGCCCCTGCTCGCGGCGGTGAGCATGTTCGGCCCGTCGCTTGCGCAGGTGCTGGGCGCGACACTGTTCCTGTCCTGGGCGGACGGCCTGGCCCCGAGGCGCGCCCTCACGGCCGTCCCCCTGGCCTTCGCCACGGGCAATGCACTCCTCGCGCTCCCCGGGCTGCCGATCTGGTCGGTCCTCCTCGTCGTCCTGGCACAGGGCCTGATCGCGTCGCCGGGCGGGGGAGTGCGGTGGGGCCTGCTGGCCGAGATCCTCGCCAAGGACGGCTACCTCCTGGGCCGTTCGGCGTTCAACATGATGAGCGGTGTCACGCAGATCGCCGGCTACGCGACCGGCGGCGCCCTTCTGGCACTCCTCGGCTCGGCACGCGCGACGCTGCTCCTGTCGGCGCTGCTGTTCCTGTCGGCGGCGGCCACGACCCACCTGGGCCTGACGCCCCGCCCCCCACGCGCGGCGAGCCGCCCCTCGATCAAGGCAACGCGGCGCACCAACGCCCTCCTGTGGTCCTCCGCCCCCCGCCGCCGCCTCTACCTCGCCCTGTGGGTCCCCAACGGCCTGATCGTGGGCTGCGAGTCCCTGTACGTGTCGTACGCCCCGCGGTCCGCGGGCCTCCTCTTCGCCTGCGCGGCGCTGGGCATGCTGGTGGGCGACGTCCTGGTGGGCCGGCTCCTGACCCCCGCCCGCAGGCGGCACCTCGGCATCCCCCTCCTGCTGCTCCTGGCCACGCCGTACGGCTTCTTCCTCCTCGGCCCGCCACTCGCCCTGTCGGGCGTCCTGGTGACGGTGGCATCGGTGGGCTTCGGCGCGAGCCTGGTCCAGCAGGAACAGCTGATCGCCCGCACCCCCGCCGAACTGACCGGCCACGCCCTGGGGTTGCACTCCGCCGGGATGCTCACGATGCAGGGGGTGAGCGCGGCGGCGGCCGGGGTGGTCGCTCAGGTGACTTCGCCGGGGGTGGGGATGTCGGTGATGGCGGCAGGGTCGGTGATGGTCACCGGGTGGTTGGGGTGGGGGATGCGCAGGGAGCGGGCGGACCGGGACGGCCGCGGGCTCAGGACGGCGGCTGGAGAACCGAGTCGATGACGTAGATGGTGGCGTTCGCTGCCTTGATGTTGCCGCAGACGATGCTCGCCTCACCGTTGACCGTGAAGTCGCTGTCCGAGCCCGACGTGGTCAGCTCGCCGCCCTCCACCGTCGTGAAGGAGCCGTCGGAGAGTTCGTTCGGGGTGATCTCCTGGTCCACGACGTGGTACGTCAGCACCTTCTTCAGCTCCCCGGGATCGCTGAGGAGCGAGGCCAGCTGCGACGCGGTCACCTTCTGGAAGGCCTCGTCGTTGGGCGCGAAGACGGTGATCTCGGGCTTCCCGTCGAGTGTGCCGCTCAGCCCCGCCCTGACCGTGGCCGCGACCAGCTGGCTGAGCTCGGGGTACGCGGCGGCAGCCTGCACGACCTTGTCCCTGGCGGTGTCGGCCTTCTGGGAGAGCGCCTCACAGCCGGGTCCGAAGGTCCCCGTCGGGCTCGGTGAAGCGTCTTCTGCATGGCCCTGCGACGCGGCCGGACCCACGACCGCGAGCGGGATGGCGACCAGAGCGGCCGCGGCGGCCTTTGCTGTACGCGTGCGGATGAACCTCATCGCAACCTTCCTCCCGTGGAGGCGTGAACAACGCAGAGGTTGAGGTGTGGACCGCGGAAGACTTCGGTTCCGCGGGGCGGGGTGGGCGCCTGCTGCGCCACGGCCCTGGGGGGCATCGTCACCCGGCCACTCAGCGAGCGTATCCAGCGGGTGGCGGTGACCGCATCTCGAGACCGGGGCGGCGGCCTCCCGAACATTGCGCTCACTCGCAGGAGTTGCCTGTACAGGGCGGACGGGTCTCCTGCGGGATGCGTCCACCGGCTACGCGAGGGAGGATGGAGGCCGGGGAGGAGGAAGACGGGGACACGGGCACCCGGGGACAGCGGGGGACACGGGCGCACGGAAAGCACGGGCGCACGGAAAGCACGGGCGCACGGAAAGCACGGGCGCACGGAAAGCACGGGCGTACGGGAGACACGGACGTACGGAAAGCACGGGGGACGGGAGACACGGACGTACGGAAAGCACGGGCGTACGGGAGACACGGACGTACGGAAAGCACGGGGGACGGGAAACACGGACGTACGGGAACACGGGAGACACGCGGCCCGGGGTCCGGAGAACTCGCCTTCGACGTGTGGAGCGAAGTGATACAGCGATGTCCGAACCATCACAGAGCCACGCCCGGCGGCGTATCCCCGAAAGCGTGACCGCCGTAGCCCTCACGGCTGCACGGGCCGCCAGGCACGCGGCCCTGCACCCGAAGTCCACCATCGACCGCGCACGCCGTCTGCCGGACATCGTGCCCGCGCTGGGCCAGGCGGTGAAGCCGATTCTGACCGGGCGCATGGACGACTGGCATGGTGAGTACGCCTACACGCTCGGTGAGCAGGCGTTCGTCTACGGGTTCCCCTACATCTACAACGCCCGGCTGAGGCACGACTGGGTGACGCAGGCGCGGAGCCCCTCGACGGTTCCCTACGCGCCCGTCAACCATTTCTGGCACGCCGAGCAGTTGCTGGACGCGACCTACCGTGACGGCGGGTGCCCCAACAATGACACCCTGTACTCGGTGGCCTGGGTGAACCTCGGCAGCGAGCCGGTCATCCTCTCCCATCCGGACATGGGCGATCGCTACTTCACCTTCGAGCTGGTGGGGATCACGTCCGACAACTTCGGCTACGTCGGTCAGCGCACCACCGGCCCGGCAGCGGGCGACTTCGCCCTCGTCGGCCCGCAATGGCGCGGAGACCTGCCCGCTGGGACGCGTCGCCTGAGCGATGCCCCCAGCCCCTGGGTTCTCGTCCTCGGCCGTACGCTCGTCAACGGCCCGGACGACGTGCCACGGGTCCGGGAACTCCAGAAGCAGTACCGGCTCACCCCGCTCAGCCTGTTCGGCAAGCCGAACGCGAAGGTCCCCGAAAGCCGGGACGTCCTGACGCCGGTCCCCGCAGAAGAGGATCCCCTGGGGCCCTGGAAGACCCTGAACGCGATGCTGGCCGAGAACCCTCCGCCGTCCCATCACCACGTACTCCTCCAGCAGTTCGCCCAGATCGGCATCGGCCCCGGCCTCGACGTCGAGGTTCAGCCCGAAGCGGTCAGGCGAAGCCTGATCCGGGCGGCCGCCGTCGGCGAGGCCCTGCTCGAACGGCAGATGGCGAGCGGCGACTGGGCCCACCTCGTCCACGGCTGGCGCTACCCTCCCGCGCAGATGGGGCGCTTCGGCGACGACTTCCTCAAACGCGCCGCCGACCAGTCGCTGCTCGGCATCGCCGCCAACGACCCTGCCGAGGCGGTCTACCTGCTCAACTTCGACGACGCGGACGGCAACAAGCTGGCCTGCGAAGGCCGGTACGCACTGCACTTCCCCCGCGGCGCCCTGCCCCCCGTCGACGCCTTCTGGTCGCTGACCGCCTACGGGGAGGACAGGAATCTCATCCCCAACCGGGCCGACCGCTACTCGCTGGGCGACCGCAGCACCGGACTGCGGTGGGACGCGGACGGCGGACTCACCATCCACCTGCAGAGTCAGCCGCCCGACCAGGGCGAGGAGGCCAACTGGCTGCCCACCGCGCGGGAAGGCACCTGGTTCGTGGCCCTTCGCATGTACCGGCCTCGTCCGGAGGTGATCGACGCGAGCTGGGAGTGCCCTGCGCTGGCCCGCGTCGCCTGAGCCTGAACGGTCTCGGGGACGGCCGGCCGTCGGGCGCCGCATCGCGATCGCCCCGTCCCGCCTTGTGCTGCCCCGTCCAGGCTCGGCACCGGCGACTACCGGACAGAGGCACCGATGCGTGCCACACCGCCCGGCGTCGCTGACCTCAGCCGTGAAGTTCAGATGCCTTCTGGCCCGTGTCCCCGAACCGGTCGGCCGGGCCCGTGTCCCCGAACCGGTCGGCCGGGCCCGTGTCCCCGAACCGGTCGGCCGGGCCCGTGTCCCCGAACCGGTCGGCCGGGCCCGGCTCTACGCCGGAGACCGGTATCAACCCCGCTGGATCTCGTACCACTCGTCGACGTTGTTGAGCTTCAGCCTCACGTCGACCCACAGGATGTTGCCCTTGCCGACATAACTGGTGGGGCCGAAGCACCCGCGGGTGGCGCCGGGGCCGAGCGTCGTCGGGGCGCAGTCCTCGTTACCGCCAGGGATGTTGGTGAGGATCTCACCCTCGATGCTGACCTTCACGCTTGCCTTGTTCTGGACAACCAGGACCCCCTGTGCGTAGCCCCCTGCGTTGCGGACGATGCACCACTTGTAGTTGACGTTGTCCGACACCCGGTGGGACTTGTAGGGACTGCAGGACCACCACTCGTTGGTCGAGACCGTCTGCCACTTCTGCTCGTCGGCGCTCGCAGGTGCGGCGGCGAAGGCCAGGCTGCCGGCGATCGCCGCAGCGGTGACGATCAGACGCTTGACGCTCATCATCTCGGTTCCCCTTCCGAAACAAGAACTTCCGCTTCGTGGTCATGAAGCGGAAGGACACTGGCGGAAAAGCTCCGCCTCGCGTGCTCAAATGATCATAGGCCACAACGCCCGAGGGTCGGCTCCGGAACAGCCGCTGCTCCGGAACAGCCGCTGCTCCGGAGTCGCAGCGATCGCGCGGGGCTTCCCGGCCCCTTGTGTGCCGGACCCGTCTAGGCGAGGGTGCCGCCGAAGGCGTCATTCACCGACCTCTCCGGCGGTGATCTGCCGGCCGCGTGTGGTGTCGACGACGATGGGGACGCCGTCGGGAATGCTCCCCTTCAGGCTGCTGAGCAGACCTTCGATCGGGGGCAGGTCACTGGGGCTGCGCACATGGATGTACAGGGTCCGCGACTGCGCGTCGACGCTGGTGACCGCCGCGCCGGGGGTTTGACGGAGCCACTGCTCCGCGGCGCTCCTGGCCCGGACGGTCCAGGTGTTGAGCAGGACGGTGGCGACGGTGTTGGCGGCCAGAGGGAGCAGGACGGCCGTGAAGAGCAGCCCGAGCATGACATAGGCGCGGCGCGGTCCGCGGTGGTGGGCGCGCTGCTTCGCGGCATGGGTGTACCCGAGGAAGGCGAAGACGACCATGCCGGCGAAGACGAGGGCGAAGAGGTTGGACAGGAAGAGCACCAGCGCGCCCAGCGCCAGCCACCACGCCATCTGGCCGGCGCAGACGCCGGCGACCACGAGGGGCGGTACGAGGGAGATGGCGATGGCCACTCCGGGCAGGACGGCGGCCACGTCCTTGCGGGCCAGTGCCACGGCGCCGGCGAAGCCCGTGGCGAGGGCGGAGACCAGGTCCAGCAGCCCCGGGGAGGTCCGGCCGGCGACCTGGCTGTTCGTCAGCAGGTCGTAGGACTGCGGCACCACCAGTGAGGCCACCGCCCCGATGAGGATCACCAGGAGGCATCCGAGGGTCACGAAGGCGGCGGCGGTGGTGCGGCGGCGTTGTACGGCACCGAGGGCCATGCCCATGATGGGGGTGGAGAGCGGGGCGATGATCATCGCGCCGATGACGGTGGCCGTGGAGTCCGTCAGGATGCCGCCCGCGGCGATGACCGCGGACAGCGTGAGCATGGTCCAGAACGCCGACTGCTTCGACCGGCTGTCCCCCGACGAGAGATCGAGGTCTTGCTGGAGGTCGTCCAGGGAACGGCGCTGACGGTCCGGCAGGACCTTGGCACGGATGTGGCCGGGCATGTGCTCAGTATTGTGACCGGCGCGGTACCCGCCCGGCAGGAACACGGTTCGGTCGCCGTCACGACGGGTGCGTGGCGACGAGCCGACTCTCGTCCCACGTCGGCCCCGGCCTCAGGCCCACCGGTCCCCGTAGCCGGACCTGCGGTACGCCCTTCGGCCTTCACCCCGGCACGGGCCGCGTCCCTCGGCACCGTCGCCCCGCCCACGGCACGCGCCTCCGCACCGGCGGTGCTCCTGAGAACTGGAGAGTGAGTGCGCTCACCGTCCCGCTACTTCGCCGAGTACTACTGCGGCCGCACGATTCCACGAAACCTGCTGGGCCATCTCGTTGCGGAGTTCAGCCGCCTGCCGGCCGATTCGCGCCTGGACTCCCGGCGATCTCGGACGGGCAGATGCTCTTCCTGCTCCATCTGGTCCACAAGATGCGCGCACCCGAGGACGGCGGCGGCCGCGTCGGCATCATCATGAACGGCTCGCCGCTCTTCAGCGGCGACGCCGAATCCGATCCCTCCAACATCCGCAAGTGGCTACTGGAGAACGACCTCGTCGAGGCGATCGTCGGGTTGCCGACCAACATGTTCTTCAACACCGGCATTCCCACCTACATCTGGATCCTCGGCAACACCAAGCAGCCTGACCGCCAGGGCAAGGTCCAACTCATTGACGGCACGTTGTTCTGGACCAAGATGCGCAAGAGCCTTGGTTCGAAGAACCGCGAGATCAGCGACGATGACCGCGCCAAGATCGTGCAGTTGTACGCCGACTTCGAAGAGGCCGACCCCGACTTCTCCAAGTCTCTACGCAACGACGAGTTCGGCTACTGGACGATTACCGTTGAGCGACCCCAGCTGGATGACGACGGTAAACCGGTCACCGACCGCAAGGGCAAACCAAAGCCCGACACCAAGAAGCGCGACACCGAGAACGTGCCCTTCGCCTACGGCGGCTCCACCGCCGGCCCAGCAGGCAAACTCGACGTCATCCAGTCCTACTTCGACACCGAGGTAAAACCGCACGTCCCCGACGCCTGGATCGACTGGACAAAGATCAAGACCGGCTACGAAATCTCCTTCACCCGCCACTTCTACAAATGCGTCCCGCCCCGGCCGTTGGCCGAGATCGATGCGGATCTGGAGAAGCAGGTCGCGAAGATCCTCGACCTGCTGCGCGAGGTGGAGAAATGATTAAGGCGAACTGGCAGAACATTCCACTCAAGCGAATTGTCGGCTCTGTGCAAAGCGGAACCAGCGTGAACGGTGCCCCATGGCCGGCTCAAGACGATGAGCTAGGTGTACTTAAGACGAGCGCAGTTTACGGTGGAGTCTTCAGACCGGCAGAGAACAAACAGGTCGATAGCTACGACATTGATCGGGCATCCTGCCCGGTGCTGGCTGGCTCGCTGATCGTGAGCAGGATGAACACGAAGCAGCATTTGGGCGTTGCTGCCGCAGTGCTTCGAGACTACCCAAACCTCTACCTGCCAGACCGATTGTGGGCAGTGACCTTTCGTGGTGCCGACGCTCGCAGGAACGTGCCCAGCGTGGACGGGGCACGCACCCCGCCGAACAACCGGGCCAGCCCACCATGACGCAGCACGTCCAGGTCGTCGATGGTGTCCGCCCCGGCCGCCATCCCGCCCACGATGCTCATGGCCTTCGTCTCGGCGGCCGTCCCGGCACCATTCTTCGCGCCGGTCAGCTTCACCTTTTCGGCCACCAGAGCGGGCAGGCCGCACCGCTCGGCCAGCCGGATCGTGGGGACCAGCCCGGCATGTGCGATCAGGTCGGGGTCGTCGAAGGCGGCGAACAGCGTCGCCGGGCTGTGGGAGCCTTTCACTTACGAGGTGCCTTGCTGTGTGCGGCTGATGGAAGCTTAGGAACTCCCATTATCGCAGGTCAGCAGGCACCTCTTCCTTTCGCTCCGCCCAAAGACCGGCTATCGCGTGGTGGATCGAGGTTCAGGCATGTGGATTCAGGCGAGTTCCTGCGAGACATCAAATCCTGAAGGCGACTTATCTCGAACGATCCCCCAAATGGGTTCCCGTTTCACCGATTCAAGCCATTCGTCGAACGACGTATCGCCCTCACGGAACCACCAGGAGTTGTGACTTTGAAGCGATCGCAGGGCAGCATCGGCTTGGTATCTGTACTCTAGCTGAACCTGCGAATAACCTTCATGGTCGCCTTCGGCGTCAACGATTTCCATTTGACGCACAAAGCCCACCGTGAATGTAGGATCTGCGAACCAGTTCACTTCGCCATACTGGAAAAGGAAACCGTCGGAGTCGGCACCGGCAGGTACGTCGAACTCAATCCGCTCGAAGCGCTGGACAGCCGCGACAACTTCCTCGACAGTCGGAATCTCTCGACTCGATCCCACCCGGTCAACAATGTCTTGTACCACGCTTAGTGCTGAATCGATCGGTCGCCTCATCGCCCGTCTCCCTTACTCGCTTCAAAATCTCCACCACCTTGCCGTGGTGCGGTCGCAGAGGCACGGCCGCACCACGGCAAGGCTACAACTCATCTACGGCCAGTACCCGCCTTGCAACTGCCTTCGTATGTGGGCCAGCACGTCTCGGGCTTCACTGGCATTCCTCGCGCCGCCGACCATGTCATTGACGTAGGTGTAGTAGTCATTCGTATGAATTCGCGAATGAACCGATGCCCCTGTCGGGTTCGCCGACGCGGAGCCTCGCGGCAAGAAGACGCCGTTACTCGCATCGTTGATATCGATTCCGAACTTGGCGAGTCGTTGCCGCGCCGCTGCCGCCTTGGGAGAGGTACTGAGCTGTTCCCAGTAACCGTCGGCTACCGTCCGTGAGCACGAGGCGCGTCGCGCGATCCGCGGTATCCCCAAGTCCGGGCAGGCGTAAGGCCCCTGGTAGGAACGATCTTGCGACAGAA
>NZ_JBIDCW010000013.1:0-193594 GCF_043204795.1 Streptomyces sp. NPDC047706
GGCCCGCGGGGGGCCCCCCCCCCCGGGCCCGGGGGGGGGGGGGGGGGGGGGGGGGGGGGGGGGCGGGCCCCCCCCCCCCCCCCCCGGCCCCCATCACCACCTCGGCACCGGACGCCGGGCCGAACGGGGGGTCCGTCCGGGTTTGGGTGCCCTGACCAGGGGGACGCGGAAAACCTCGGACGAGACGACCGCCGGAGGCGAAACCGTGAGTCGACCCCGCATCGTGATCGTCGGAGCCGGCTTCGCCGGCTACCGGACGGCCCGCGTCCTGTCGCGGCTGGCCAGGGGCAAGGCCGACATCACACTGCTGAATCCGACCGACTACTTTCTGTATCTCCCCCTGCTGCCACAGGTGGCCGCGGGAATACTGGAGCCACGCCGGGTGACCGTCTCCCTGTCCGGCACCCTGCCACAGGTGCGGCTCGTCCTCGGCGAGGCCGACGGCATCGACCTGGATGCCCGCACCGTGCACTACTCGGACCCCGAGGGCGGCAGCGGCACGCTGGAGTACGACCGGCTGGTGCTCGCCGCCGGCAGCGTCAACAAGCTGCTGCCCATCCCCGGCGTCGCCGAGCACGCCCATGGGTTCCGCGGCCTGCCCGAGGCGCTCTACCTGCGCGACCACGTGACCCGGCAGGTGGAGCTGGCGGCCGCCGCCGCGGACCCCAGGAACTGTGCCGCGCGCTGCACCTTCGTGGTGGTCGGCGCCGGCTACACCGGCACCGAGGTCGCCGCGCACGGGCAGATGTACACCGACGCGCAGGTGCGCAAGCACCCCCTGCGGGAAGGCATGCGGCCGCGCTGGATCCTGCTGGACGTCGCCCCGCGCGTCCTGCCCGAACTGGACGAACGGCTCTCCCGCACCGCCGACCGGGTGCTGCGGGAGCGTGGTGTCGACGTGCGGATGGGGACCTCCGTCAAGGAGGCGGTGCACGGCGGGGTGCTGCTGACCGACGGGGAGTACGTCGACACGCGCACGCTCGTGTGGTGCGTGGGCGTGCGGCCCGATCCGCTCGTCGATGGGCTGGACCTGCCCATGGAACGCGGGCGGCTGATCGTGGACCCGTACCTCCAGGTGCCCGGCCGGCCCGAGGTGTTCGCGTGCGGCGACGCCGCCGCGGTGCCCGACCTCGAGAAACCCGGGCAGTACACGCCGATGACCGCGCAGCACGCCTGGCGGCACGGCAAGGTGTGCGCCCAGAACATCGCCGCGTCGTTCGGGGCGGGCGAGCGGCGTCCGTACCGGCACCGGGACCTGGGGTTCGTGGTGGACCTGGGAGGCGCCAAGGCGGCCGCGAATCCGCTGGGTGTGGCGCTGTCCGGGGTCGTCGCCGGGGCCGTCACGCGGGGGTACCACCTCGCCGCGATGCCGGGAAACCGTGTGCGGGTGGCGGCGGACTGGCTGCTGGACGCGGTCCTGCCGCGCCAGGCCGTGCAGTTGGGGCTCGTACGGTCCTGGTCGGTGCCGCTGGACACGGCGTCGCCGGAGCTGGCCCGGGTGCCGGAGGGGGCGCAGCGCAGCGGGGCCGGCGCGGCCGAGGAACCCGGGGCCGCCACGTCCCCCGGCGCCGCCGAGCCCGCGGGGCACCGGCCCGGTGACGAGCCGGCCCGGAGCCGGCTCGGTGACGAGCCGGCCAGGAGCCAGCCCGGTGGCGAGCCGGCCAGGAGCCAGCCCGGTGGCGAACCTGCCAGGGACCACCTGCCGGGCGACGAACCGGCGAGGCAGCACCGCGGCGGCCGGCCCGCCGGGAACGGACCCGCAGAGAACGAGTCCGCCGAGAACCGCTCCGCCGCCGGACGCGGTGCGGACCACCCCTCGCCGGGCCCCGTGAAGCGTACCGACACTCCCGACGAAGGAGACCGATGAACACCCGTGAACTCGTCGAGCTGGCCCAGCAGTTGCGCGTGGACAGCGTGCGGGCCTCCGCCGCCGCAGGCTCCGGGCACCCGACGTCGTCGATGTCCGCCGCCGACCTGATGGCCGTCCTGATGGCCCATCACCTGCGCTACGACTTCGACCGTCCCGACCACCCGGGCAACGACCGCTTCGTGCTGTCCAAGGGACACGCCTCGCCGCTGCTGTACTCCGCCTACAAGGCGGCCGGTGCCCTCGACGACGGTGAGCTGCTCACCTTCCGCAAGCTGGGCAGCCGCCTCGAAGGGCACCCCACCCCGCAGCGGCTGCCGTGGGTCGAGACGGCTACCGGATCGCTGGGGCAGGGGCTGCCGGTCGGCGTCGGGATCGCGCTGTCCGGCAAGCGGCTCGACCGCGCGGACTACCGCGTATGGGTGCTGTGCGGGGACAGCGAGCTCGCCGAGGGCTCCGTATGGGAGGCCGCCGAGCACGCCTCGTTCGAGAATCTCGACAATCTCACCGCGATCGTCGACGTCAACCGGCTGGGCCAGCGCGGCCCCACCCGGCACGGCCACGACCTCGATGCCTATGCCCGCCGCTTCCAGGCGTTCGGCTGGCACACGATCGAGATCGACGGGCACGACGTGGACGCGATCGACCGGGCGTACGGAGAGGCGCTCTCGACCAAGGGCCAGCCGACCGTCGTCCTGGCCCGCACGCTCAAGGGCAAGGGCGTCGAGGCCGTCCAGGACCGTGAGGGGCTGCACGGCAAGCCGCTCCCCGACGCCGACGAAGCCGTCGCCGAACTCGGCGGCCCCCGCACCCTGCGCGTGCACGTGCAGGAGCCGCCGGCCGCGCGGCTGCTGCACGCCGTGCGTGAGGACCACGTCCAGCTGCCCCGCTTCGGCAAGGGCGAGGAGGTGGCGACCCGCGACGCCTACGGCAAGGCGCTCGCCGCCCTCGGCACCGGACGCGGGGACGTCGTCGCCCTCGACGGCGAGGTGAGCGACTCCACGCGGGCCGAGGCCTTCGCCAAGGAGCACCCCGAGCGCTTCTTCGAGTGCTACATCGCCGAGCAGCAGATGGTCGCCGCAGCGGTGGGCATCTCCACCCGCGGCTGGGTGCCGTACGCCTCGTCGTTCGCGGCCTTCCTCACGCGCGCCTACGACTTCGTGCGCATGGCCTCGGTCAGTGGGGCCGGGATCAACCTGGTCGGCTCGCACGCGGGCGTCGCGATCGGGCAGGACGGGCCCTCGCAGATGGGCCTGGAGGACCTCGCGATGTTCCGGGCCGTGCACGGCTCGACCGTGCTGTACCCGTGCGACGCCAACCAGACCGCCCGGCTCGTCGCGGCCATGGCCGACCTGGACGGCATCCGCTACCTGCGCACCTCGCGGGGCAAGAACAAGGTGATCTACGGCGCCGACGAGGACTTCCCGGTGGGCGGCAGCAAGGTGCTGCGCTCCTCGGCGACGGACCGGCTGACCCTCGTCGCGGCCGGCGTCACCGTGCCCGAGGCGCTGGCCGCCGCCGACGCGCTGGACGGCCAGGGCATCCAGGTGAGGGTGATCGACCTGTACTCGGTCAAGCCCGTCGACCGGCTCACCCTGCGCCAGGCCGCCGAGGACACCGGCTGCCTGGTCACCGTCGAGGACCACCGGGAGGAGGGCGGCCTCGGCGACGCCGTCCTGGACGCCTTCCTCGACGGGCGTCCCACGCCGCGGCTGGTGCGTCTCGCGGTGCGCACGATGCCCGGTTCGGCCGCGCCCGACCAGCAGTTGCACGCCGCGGGCATCGACGCCGACTCCATCGCCGCCGCCGTCCAGCTGCTGGTGGAGCAGGCGGTCGTACGGTGAGCGGTGACGGCGTCCACACCGTGCGGGCCGGCCGGCGCACCGTCGAGGTGCACCGGCCGGACAAGGTGCTCTTCCCCGGCGGCGGGGGCGCCAAGGAGTACACCAAACGGGATCTGGCCGACTACTACCGGGCCGTCGCGCCGTTCATGCTCCCGCACCTGCGCGGCCGTCCGCTGATGCTCCAGCGGCGTCCGGACGGCCTGGACGGTCCGGAGTTCATGCAGAAGAACACCCCGGAGAACTATCCGGACTGGATCAGCCGCGTCGAGGTGCCCAAGGAGGGCGGCACCGTGTGCCACACCGTGTGCGACGACGCCGCCACCCTCGTCCACCTCGCCGACCAGGCGTGCCTCACCCTGCACCGCTGGCTCTCCCGGACCGGCCGGCTCGACCGGCCGGACCGGCTGGTGTTCGACCTCGACCCGTCCGGCGGTTCCTTCGCGCCGGTGCGTGAGGCGGCCTGGCTGCTCGGGGAGCTGCTCGACGCACTGAAGCTGCCCTCGGCGCTGATGACCACCGGCTCGCGCGGGCTGCACGTCGTGGTGCCGCTCAACGGGCGCCACGAGTTCGACGAGGTGCGGGAGTTCGCCCGGGACGTGGCCGGCACCCTCGCCGCGGCGCATCCCGACCGGTTCACCACCGCGGCCCGCAAGAAGGACCGCGGCGACCGCCTCTACCTCGACGTGCAGCGCAACGGCTACGCGCAGACCGCCGTCGCCCCCTTCACCGTACGGGCGCTGCCCGGCGCGCCGGTCGCGGTGCCCGTCGGCTGGGACCAGCTGGACCACCCCGGCTTCGGGCCGCGCCGCTGGAGCCTCGCCGACGCCGTCGACCAGGCCCGCACCAACCCCTGGGCCGGTGTGCTGAACCGCGGCCGTGCTCTCGGCCCCGCCCGGCGTCGGCTGGACGCGTTGCGTGGCTGACGCACATACCGCCGCTGCGCAGGCCTGATACGCCACTCGGGGAACGCGTGGGGTTCCCGAAGGTTTGGCCAAGGGATCAGCGGCCACCCGAACTGCGAGGTGGCCATGTCGAACACAAAGAACACGTCAGATTCGCAGAGTCCACGTAACTCCCCCAACAAGCAGGACAAATCAGACCAGGTGGAAGGTGGTGCGGCGGACTCCCGGCCGAGCCCCGTGCAGGTGCTGCGCGACGCGCGCGGCCAGCTGGAGGAGCTCACCGGTATGGCCGCCGAGAGCGTGTCGTCCTTCGAGCAGACCGAGGACGGCTGGTCCCTGGAGGTCGAGGTCCTCGAACTCGCCCGGGTGCCCGACACGATGAGCCTGATGGCGAGCTACCAGGTCGAACTCGACCCCGACGGACAGCTCACCGGCTACCGGCGCCTGCGCCGCTACGAACGCGGGCGGGCCGACTCCGGCAGGCGGTAGCCGTCCCCCCGTCTGCCCTACCCATGGAAGAGGAGGAACAGCCGGCATGACCGTTGTACCGGCACAGCAGACCGGCGGTGGAGGCGGCAGCAGCGGCCTCTACGACGTGCTTGAACTGGTGCTCGACAGGGGGCTCGTGATCGACGCATTCGTGCGCGTCTCCCTCGTCGGCATCGAGATCCTGAAGATCGACGTCCGTGTCGTCGTCGCCAGCGTCGACACCTATCTGCGCTTCGCCGAGGCGTGCAACCGGCTCGACCTCGAGTCCGGCCCGCGCAAGAGCCCCGGCCTGCCCGACGTCGTCGGCCAGATCACCGAGTCCGGCGCGCGCGGCAAGTCCAAGGGCGCCCTGTCCGGCGCCGCGCAGACGATATCCGACGCCTTCAGCCAGGCGCGCGAGGAAGGCGAGTCGCGGCCGCGCGCCCGTAAGACCACGTCCTCGCGGCGCAGGGAGGAGCAGGAGTGAGCACGTACGTCTACGGCATCGCGGCGAGCGCGCACCCCGCGCTTCCCGACGGCATGGGCGGCGTCGGCGACCCGGCCCGGCCCGTGCGGATTCTTAAGGAAGGCCCCCTGGCGGCCGTCGTCAGCGACGCGCCCGAAGGACTGCGCCCCAAGCGCAAGGACCTGCTGGCCCACCAGAACGTGCTGGCGGAGGCCGGATCGGCGGGCTGTGTGCTGCCGATGCGGTTCGGCAGTGTCGCCCCGGACGACGCCGCGGTCACGGGTGTGCTCGTGGAGCGCGCCGCGCACTACCAGGAACGCCTGACAGCGCTGGACGGCCGGATCGAGTACAACGTCAAGGCCAACCACGTCGAGGAAGCCGTCCTGCACCACGTGATGGCCGAGAGCCCGGAGATCCGCGCGCTCGCCGAGGCCAACCGCAAGGCGGGCGGCGGCGGTTACGAGGACAAGATCCGGCTCGGTGAGATGGTCGCGGCCGCCGTGCAGGCCAAGGAGGCCGAGGACGGACTCGCGCTCCAGCGCGTCCTGGAGCCGGCCGCGGACGCGGTCAGCGTGGGCCCGGAGTCCTCCGGGTGGCTCTCCAACGTGTCGTTCCTGGTGGACCGGCGGTCGGCCGAGAACTTCCTGGCGGCCGTGGAGCAGGTCCGCAAGGAGATGCCGCACCTGGAGGTGCGCGTGAACGGACCGCTGCCCCCGTACAGCTTCGTCGAGCCCGGCCCCGCCGAGCCGGCGGGCAGCACCGCGGGCGGCGTGGACACCGGGGCCGGGTGACGGCATGGGACTGATCTCGGAGGTGCTGCTGCTGCCGTTCGCCCCGGTCCGCGGCAGCGCCTGGGCCATCGGACAGGTCCTCCACGAGGCGGAGCGGATCTACTACGACCCCGCCACGATCCGGGCCGAACTCGCCCGGCTGGAGGAGCGGCTGGAGGCCGGGGAGATCACCGAGGAGGAGTTCGACCGGGAGGAGGACGAACTCCTCGACCGGCTGGAGATCGCGACGCGCGGCGGCGCGGGAACGGGCAACGGGACGGCACGATGAATCGAGTGGGACTGGGCCTCGCGGTAGGGGCCGGATACATTCTCGGACGCACGAAGAAGATGAAACTGGCGTTCGCCGTCGGCACGCTCGTCGCCGGCAGGCGGATGAACCTGGGCCCGCGGGCGCTCGCGGACCTGGTGTCCGGGCAGCTGCGGGACAATCCGCAGTTCAAGGAGCTCGGCGACCAGCTCCGCCAGGACCTGCGGGGCGTGGGCGGAGCCGCGACGGGCGCCCTGCTGGAGCGGCGGCTCGACGCGCTCGCCGACCGGCTGCACGACCGCACGGCGGGCATGCGCGAGCGGCTCGGCGGAGCGGCTCCGGGCGGCCGTGACCTCGGGTACGACGAGGAACGGGACGAGCAGCGCCACGACGACGGGCGCTACGAGGACGAGCGCTACGAGGACGAGCGCTACGACGACGGGCGCTACGACGACGACCCGGACGCCGGCGGGCACGACGGCGAGGAGCGCCATGACGAGCGGCCCCGGGGGACCGCCCGGGGGAAGTCGGCCCCGAAGGAGCTTCCGGCCGACGAGGCCGAGGCAGGCAAGAAGGCCGCCAGGAAGGCGCCGGCGCGCAAGGCGGCCCCGGCGAAGAAGGCGGCGGCCAAGCGCACCGCCGCACGCAAGACGGCCGCCGCCAAGACGGCCGCCGCCAAGACGGCCGGCCGCAAGACGGCGTCCGCGCGCCCCGGCGCCCGGACGCCGAAGGGAGGCGGTGACCGATGACCGGGACCCTCGGATCGGCGACGTCCACGGCGGGCCGCGCGGCCCGCTCCAGCCCGCTCGCCGACGTGGCCCACAGCGAGGCCGCCGACCGCCTGAAGGCGGAGGCGCAGGAGTACCTGGCGGCGCAGGCCACCCGGCTGCTCACCGGCCTCGGCCGCAAGCTCGGCGAGACCACCGGCAAGCTCAACGACATCGCCGAGGGCCGCAGCCCCGGCTTCGCCCAGCTCGCCCTCGAGGGCGGCCGCAAGCTCGCCGAGGGCAAGGGCCCGCTGCGCTCGGCGGTGGAGATCGGCGCCTTGCGGGCGAAGGACAACGTGGCCGGTGCGCTGAAGAGCCTCACCGGCGGCAAGGGCGGCGGCAAGGGCGGCTCCGGACACCGGCCCACGGTGATCATCGAGTACGTCGACGTGGGTGTGCCGGTGCGCACGGCCTACGACCAGTGGACCCGCTACCAGGACTTCAGCACCTTCGCCAAGGGGGTCAAGAGCGCCCAGCGGGCCGACGACACCAGTTCGGACTGGCAGCTGAAGGTCTTCTGGTCCAACCGCAGCTGGAAGGCCCGCACCACCGAGCAGGTCCCCGACGACCGGATCGCCTGGACCTCGGAGGGCGCCAAGGGCACCACCAAGGGCGTCGTGTCCTTCCACCGGATCGCCGACAACCTCACCCGGGTCCTGCTGGTGATCGAGTACTACCCGAAGGGCCTGTTCGAGAAGACCGGCAACATCTGGCGCGCACAGGGCCGCCGCGCCCGGCTCGACCTGAAGGACTTCGCCCGCCACATCACGATCCGGGGCGAGGCGGAGGACGGCTGGCGCGGGGAGATCCGCGACGGCGAGGTGGTGCGCGGCCATGACGAGGCGGTCGCCGAAGAGGAGGACGAGGCCGGGCAGGACGAGGCCGCTGCCGACGACGCCGAGCAGGACGACGGTGAGCGGGACGACGGCGGGTACGCCGGTCACGACGAGTACGAGGACGAGTACGAGGAGGACCGCGAGCCCGACGAGGAGTACGAGGACGAGGAACCTCGCGCGGAAGGGGAACCCGGACCGCGGGACGAGACCGAGGAACCCGAGGAGAGTGAGGAGCCCGAGGCGTACGACGAGCAGTACCGGGACGAGTACGCAGAGGCCCGGAGCCGTCGATGACGACGCCGACCCGCCTGCCCGACCCCTACGGCCACGACGGCGGCGCCAACCTCGCCGACATCCTGGAGAGGGTGCTCGACAAGGGCGTCGTCATCGCGGGCGACATCCGCATCAACCTGCTCGACATCGAACTGCTCACCATCAAGCTGCGGCTCATCGTCGCCTCCGTCGACAAGGCGAAGGAGATGGGCATCGACTGGTGGGAGGACGACCCGGCCCTGTCGTCGGGCGCTCGCCGCAAGGAACTCGTGCGGGAGAACGCCGAGTTGCGCGAGCGGCTGGCGGCGCTGGAGGCCGGCCGCGCACAGGAGGAGAGCCCATGACCGGACTGCGGTACGTGTACGCCGTCTGCCGCCCCTTCGGCGCGGCGCTGCAGTCCCAGCTGACGGGCGTGGCGGGGGCGCCACCCAAGCTGCTGCACCACTGTGGCCTGGTCGCGGTGGTCAGCACGGTGCCCGAGCACGACTTCGCCGAGGAGCCGCTGCGCGCCCATCTGGAGGACCTCGACTGGCTCACCGCCACGGCCCGGGGTCATCAGGGCGTGATCGACGCGCTCACCACGGTGACGACGCCGCTCCCGCTCCGGCTGGGCACGGTCTTCCGGGACGACAGCGGCGTACGGATGATGCTGGAGGCCCGCGAGGGCGACTTCCTGCGCACCCTGGACCGGCTCGAGGGCCGGGTGGAGTGGGGCGTGAAGGTGTACGCGGAGCCCGGGACCGGTGAACCCGCGGAGTCCGCGGAGCCCGCGCAGCGGCCGGACGCCGGGGGCGGCACGCAGGACGGGCCGGCGGCCGGGAAGGCCATGTCCGGGCGGGACTACCTGCGGCGGCGCAGCCGCAGCGTCAAGGAACGTGAGTCGGGCCTGCGGAAGGTGGAGGAGTTCGCGGACCGGCTGCACGAAACGCTCGCCGCGCACGCGGACGACTCCCGGCTGCACGCCCCCCAGAGTGCCCAGCTGTCCGGGGCCTCGGGCCGCAACGTGCTGAACGCGGCCTATCTGGTGCCGCGCGGGCAGTCCGAGGAGTTCGTGGAGATCGTGGACCGTACGAAGGACGAGATGCCGGGAGTCCGGGTGGAACTCACCGGCCCGTGGGCGGCCTATTCCTTCGCGGGGGAGAAGCCGTGACGGTGATCGAACGCCGTGAGATCGCCCTTGTGGACCTGCTCGACCGGCTGCTGGCCGGCGGTGTGGTCATCACCGGTGACATCACCCTGCGCATCGCGGACGTCGATCTCGTCCGCATCGACCTCAACGCACTGATCAGCTCCGTGAACGAACAGGTTCCGTCCCCCTGGGGTGATCCGACGTGACAGCTCCCCGCAAGCTCGACCTGGAGCCGGACACGGTCGAACGCGACCTGGTCAAGCTCGTCCTCACCGTCGTGGAACTGCTGCGCCAGCTGATGGAACGGCAGGCGCTGCGCCGGTTCGACGAGGGCGATCTGAGCGAGGAGCAGGAGGAGCGGATCGGGCTCACGCTGATGCTCCTCGACGACCGGATGACGGAGCTGCGGGACCGCTACGGACTGCGGCCCGAGGACCTCAACCTGGACCTCGGGCCGCTCGGGCCTCTGCTGCCCCGGGACTGACGGCCCGGGGTCGGGTCACCAGCGGTACCAGCGGCCCTTCGTGCCACCGGCGGTCGTGCCCCGAAGCAGGAATCCCAGCAGCCACAGGACGAGCACCGCGATGGCGATCCACCAGAGCACCTCGACGGCGAATCCGGCACCGAAGAGGATCAGTACGAGAAGCAGTACGAGCAGGATGGGAACCATGATGACCTCCTGTTCGCCGAGTTTCCCGAAACGGGTGTTTCAGCCGGGCTTGCGGCACAGGATTTCCCCGTGCAGCACCCCGAACCAGCCGTCGGCCGCCCTTCCCCATTCCCGCCATGCCTCAGCCATCGCCCGCAGCTCCTCCCCGGTCGCGTGGCCGCCCTCGACGGCCCGTCGGGCGTACCCGGACGCCACGGTGCGCTCCGCCCACAGTCCGCTCCACCACTCCCGCTCGTCCGGCGCCGAGAAGGTCCAGGTGCTCGATGTGGCCGTGACGTCGGTGAGCCCCGCCCGCAGCGCCCAGGCCTTCAGCCGCCGGCCCGCGTCCGGCTCGCCCCCGTTGGCGCGGGAGACGCGCCGGTACAGGTCCAGCCAGTCCTCCAGGCCGGGTGAGACCGGGTACCAGGTCATCGCGGCGTAGTCGCCGTCGCGGGCCGCGACGAAGCCGCCCGGCCTCGTCACCCTCACCATCTCGCGCAGCGCCTGCACCGGGTCGCCGACGTGCTGGAGCACCTGGTGGGCGTGGACCACGCAGAAGGTGTCGTCCGGGAAGTCCAGCGCGTGCACGTCGGCCACCGCGAAGCCGACGTTGGCCAGGCCCCGGCCGGCCGCCGTGTCCCGCGCCTGCGCCAGGATCTCCGGCGCCCGGTCGACCCCGGTGACGCGGCCGTCCGGGACCAGCGCGGCCAGGTCGGCGGTGATGGTGCCGGGGCCGCAGCCGACGTCCAGGATCCGCATGTGCGGCTTCAGCACGCCGAGGACGTACGCCGCGGAGTTGGCGGCCGTCCGCCAGGTGTGGGACCGCAGCACGGACTCGTGGTGCCCGTGCGTGTAGACGGCGGTCTCCTGGGCCTTCTGCATGGCGGTACCCCTTGTCGTCCGGTCGGATCGCGTCCACCGCCACGGTACGCGCCCGACCGAATGGTGAGACATGGTGTTTGCCATATGGGCTGACGGTGGGTCAGTACTGCTGGGGCAGGGGCCGGTAGACCACCAGCGCCTCCGGCAGCTTCTCCAGCGACACCTCGCCCTCCACCTCGGTGACCTCCCCGTCGTAGGCGAGCAGCGTGCCCGGGGCGACGCCGGACAGCCGCAGCCGGCGGACCTGTACGGCGGCGTGGGCGGGGGAGCGGGTCAGCGGCCCGGCGAGCGCGGCGGCGAGCAGGCGAAGCGCCGGCCTCCGGCCGCCGTGCACCACCCGGACGTCGAGGTGCCCGTCCGCGAGGTCCATCCGGCGGGCCGGCGCCAGCCCCATCCGGTGATAGGTGCCGTTCCCGGCGAACAGCAGCCACAAGGGCCGTGCCCTGCCACCCACTTCGGCCTCCAGCGGATGCCGGTCGGCGCGCAGCACCCGCAGCGCCGCGAGCACCCCGGCGGGCCAGCTGCCGATCCGGTGGGACCAGCGGTCCCGCTCGCGTACCAGCTCCGGATAGACACCCAGGCTGCAGGTGTTGACG
The DNA here is from genome assembly GCF_043204795.1 of Streptomyces sp. NPDC047706. Lineage (NCBI taxonomy): Bacteria > Bacillati > Actinomycetota > Actinomycetes > Kitasatosporales > Streptomycetaceae > Streptomyces > Streptomyces sp. NPDC047706. The sequence goes on from NZ_JBIDCW010000013.1 coordinate 11,718, forward strand.
AAGACGCCCCGTTTGCCGCCGCAGGCGAACCGGCCCAGGTCCACGCGGACCGCGTCGCCCCGCTGGACGGCACCGGCCAGTGCCCGGACCTCCTCCACGCCCAGGTCGTGGGCGAAGTGGTTGAGCGTACCTCCGGGCAGCGCGGCGAGCGGCAGGTCATGACGCAGGGCGATCTCGGCGGCGGTGTTCACCGTGCCGTCGCCGCCGCACACCCCGAGCACCCGGGCCCGCATGGCCGCCTTCTCCAACTCGTCCGGCACCTCCTCCGGCAGGCACTCGACGACCTCCGCCCGGGGCAGCGCGTCGCGCAGCGCCCGGATGCGGTCGGAGCTGCCGGCCGCCGTGTTGGCGACGACGACCATGCCCTCGCCCTCGGGCAGCGCCGGGGCGTCGGCGCGCGGCCGGGGCGGCAGGGTGACCTGGTCACGGGTCGGCACCATGCCCCGTACGGCGAACGCGGCGCCCACGCCGAGGGCCGCGCCCGCCAGCACGTCGCTCGGGAAGTGGACGCCGGTGTAGACGCGGGACATGGCGACCGAGAACGCCACCGGGGCGACGACGGCACCCCAGGCGGGGGACTCCATGGCCACACCGGCCGCGAAGGCCGCGGCCGAGGCGGAGTGGCCGGAGGGGAAGGACGTGGTGATCGGCTGACGCTTCAGATGACGGACGGACGGCACGGCGTCGAGGCCGGGGCGGGTGCGGCGCACACTGCGCTTGCCGATGGTGTTGATCGTGGCCGAGGCCAGCGCGAGGGAGGCCACTCCGCGGACGGCTGCCCGGCGGGCCCTGGGGGTGCGGCTGGCCGCGATGACGCCGGCGGTCGCGAACCACAGCAGCCCGTGGTTCGCGCTGCGGCTCAGCCGGGGCAGCACGGGTTCGGCGGCGGGCCAGTCGCGCGCGGCGGCGAACTCGAACAGCCGGCAGTCCAGCGCGAGCAGCCGCTCGCGCAGTGCGTGGCGGCCGGGTTCGGGGGCGGTGAGGTCGACGTCTGGGCTCATGCAGGGGCGGGTACCCTGAAGTGGCTGTCTTCTGTCCGGTCCTCGGGGGCCGGCACCCGGAGGAACCCGCCGAATGCGCCTGCTGCTCGTCCGCCACGGTCAGACCCCGTCCAACGTCCGCCATCTGCTGGACACCGCGGCACCCGGTCCCGGCCTGACCGAGCTGGGGGAACGCCAGGCCGCCGCGCTGCCGGCCGCGCTCGCCGGCGAGGACATCGAGGCCGTCTACGCCTCCACACTCGTCCGCGCCCAGCTCACCGCCGCTCCCCTCGCCGCGGCCCGCGGGCTCGACGTGATCGTGCGGGACGGCATCCGTGAGCTGTCCGCGGGTGATCTGGAGATGCTGCCCGGCGACTCGGAGCGCGGCGAGCAGTACATGCGGATCGCGTTCGCCTGGGCCGCGGGGGAGACCGCCCTGCGGGTCCCCGGCGCGGAGAGCGGCGCCGAGGCGCTCGCACGGTACGACGCGGTGGTCGCCGAGGCCGCCCGCAGCGGCGCCGGGACCGTCGCCATGGTCAGCCACGGCGCCGCGATCCGGACCTGGACGGCCGCCCGCGCCGGCAACGTCGACGTGGCCTTCGCCGCGGCCCATCCGCTGGAGAACACCGGTGTGGTGGTCCTCGAAGGCTCGCCGTCCGACGGCTGGAAGGCCCTGACCTGGGCCGGCGCGACCGTCGCCCCCGCCGGCGACGGCGGTCCCACCGGGGAGCCGGTGGACCCGGCCGGTCACGCGCGTTAAGCGTTTGCCCCAGCCCCTCGGCCGCCCGCAGAATGCGGCCTCATGGGACATCTGGAAGCCGCGCACATCGAGTACCACCTCCCCGACGGGAGGGCCCTGCTCGGCGATGTGTCCTTCCGGGTGGGCGAGGGCGCCGTCGCCGCCCTCGTCGGACCCAACGGCGCGGGCAAGACCACCCTGCTCCGGCTGCTCTCGGGGGAGCTGAAACCGCACGGCGGCTCCGTCACCGTCAGCGGCGGGCTCGGCGTGATGCGGCAGTTCGTGGGCTCGGTACGGGACGACACGACCGTCCGTGACCTGCTGGTGTCGGTGGCGCCGCCCCGCATCCGCGAGGCCGCGCGGGCTGTCGACGCCGCCGAGCACGCCGTCATGACCGTCGACGACGAGGCGGCCCAGATGCGGTACGCGCAGGCGCTCGCGGACTGGGCCGAGGCACGTGGCTACGAGGCGGAGACGCTGTGGGACATGTGCACCACCGCCGCGCTCGGCGTGCCGTACGACAAGGCGCAGTGGCGGCAGGTGCGGACCCTCTCCGGCGGTGAGCAGAAACGGCTCGTGCTGGAGGCGCTGCTGCGCGGCACCGACGAGGTGCTGCTGCTCGACGAACCCGACAACTACCTCGACGTACCCGGCAAGCGCTGGCTGGAGGAGCGTCTGGCCGAGACCCGCAAGACGGTCCTGTTCGTCTCCCACGACCGCGAACTGCTCGCCCGCACCGCCGAGCGGATCATCTCCGTCGAGCCCGGCCCGGCCGATGCCGACGCCTGGGTGCACGGGGGCGGCTTCGCCACCTACCACGAGGCCCGGCGGGAACGCTTCGCCCGCTTCGAGGAGTTGCGCAGGCGCTGGGACGAGAAGCACGCCCAGCTGAAGAAGCTGGTGCTGAATCTGCGTCAGGCCGCCGCGGTCAGCCACGAGATGGCCTCCCGGTACGCGGCGGCCCAGACCCGGCTGCGCAAGTTCGAGGAGGCGGGCCCGCCGCCGGAACCGCCGCGTGAGCAGGACATCACCATGCGGCTCAAGGGCGGCCGGACCGGCGTACGCGCCCTCACCTGCGCGGGACTCGAACTCACCGGCTTGATGAGGCCGTTCGACCTGGAGGTCTTCTACGGCGAGCGGGTCGCCGTCCTCGGCTCCAACGGCTCCGGCAAGTCGCACTTCCTGCGACTGCTCGCCGGGGACGACGTGGCGCACACCGGCGAGTGGAAGCTCGGGGCGCGGGTGGTGCCCGGGCACTTCGCGCAGACGCACGCCCATCCGGAACTCATGGGCCGCACCCTGCTCGACATCCTGTGGCGGGAACACGCCCAGGACCGGGGCGCCGCGATGTCCCGGCTGCGCCGCTACGAACTGACCGGTCAGGCCGAACAGACCTTCGACCGGCTCTCCGGCGGCCAGCAGGCCCGCTTCCAGATCCTGCTGCTGGAACTCCAGGGCGTCACCGCCCTGCTCCTCGACGAGCCGACCGACAACCTCGACCTGGAGTCCGCCGAGGCGCTCCAGGAGGGCCTGGAGGCCTTCGACGGCACGGTCCTGGCGGTCACCCACGACCGCTGGTTCGCCCGCTCCTTCGACCGCTTCCTGGTCTTCGGCAGCGACGGCCGCGTCCGCGAGACCCCGGAACCGGTATGGGACGAGCGACGGGTGGAACGGGCACGCTAGAGGCTGCCACCGAGGCCCCCTGATGCGCGGCCTGCCCCCAGGTCGAGCGGGTCGCGTGGCGGCTGGTGGGCACACTGCCTGGTCAGAGGGCCGGGGCGTGGGTGTGGTCGCGGGCCGGCTTCCCGCCGGCGCCCGGCCCCAGGTCGCGGGAGTGGGCTGCTTGGCCGGCGTGGTGTGGGGCCGGTCCGGTCGGCCGGGTCGGCCGGGTGCGGCGGCGGGGCCGATGTCCGGGCGCCGCCCGGCGCGGGCCGGGCGGCGCGGGGGCGCGACGGCGTCCCGGTCAGGGCCGGCGCAGCAGTGCGCCCAGGCCGCCGGCCGGTACGTCCTGCTCGCGCGCCGCCTCGATCGGGGTCAGCGAGATCGCCGGGGCGTTCGTCGCGACCACCGAGCGCAGCAGGGCGTCGTCCGCGCGGGCCGACCAGGAGTTCTGCTCGCCGAGGATCTTCAGGTCCGTACGGCGGACCGCCAGCTGGTCGGCTTCCTCCCCGATCCACACCTCACGGTGCGTGTCGCCGCCGTCCGGGCGCACCACCAGCTCGTCGACACGGTGCTCCCGCGCCGCCTCGACCAGGGCCGGCACGCCCTCCGCGGCCCTGGCGCGACCCTCGTCGTCCGGTGCGCGGGCCGCCAGGAACCGCTCCAGCTCCGCCTCGGCATGCCGGCGCACATGAGTGGCCCGGGCCTCCTCCACGTCCCCGTCGAGCAGCCGGCTGCCCGCGCCGTGCCGGGCCGCCACCACACGCTCGTGCAGCCGCTTGGGCAGCCGCTCGTGCACGGCCTGCCGCTCCCGGTCGTCGCCGACGAGAATCAGCAGGTCGGCACGGGTCTCCTCCTGGCACACCGCGAGCGCGTCGGCGATCTCCGCGGCGTTGTGCTCCCAGGTGTTCTCCACCCGTAGCTGGAAGTGACGCTCCGACCAGTCGGCGGCGCTCGTCCGGTGCACGGGCCACTGGCGTCCGGTGACCGAACCGGCCTTCTCCCGGGCCACCGCGCTGCGCAGCTCGAAGTCGGCCCCCCTGCGGTCGATGTACGCCACGACGGCCACCGCGGCCTCGCCGGTCAGGTCCAGCAGCGGGGTGGCCCGGGGCAGCGGCGCCCACACGGCGGTGTCGCGCTGCGGGGCACGGGCCAGCGGCGGATCGAGGACCACCTTGCCCGCGCGGGCGAACAGGGCCCGGCCGTGCGGCTCGGGCGAGTGCTTCAGCTCCTCGATCGCGTCCCGCACGGCACGGCAGGTCGCCTCGTCGGCGCCCTGCGCGGCGAGCTCCCGGGACATCGCCTCCGCCGTCAGTTGCCGCTGATGAGGCGTGTCCTCCGCGTGCCGTGACAGGTCCACGTACACGGAGGCCCAGGGGCCCGGATGTTCGTAGAGTGGATGCAGGAACGCGAGATCCATGGCTCCCTCCCGGTTGCCGCTCGGGGGTACTGCTTCCCGGGCGGGTACCCGTACCGCATGAGAGAACACGACGAGCGGGGCACCACGATGACCGGAGTCGACCCGGACCGGCTGGATGACCAGCAGCTCATGAAAGAGCTGGAGACCATCCACCGCACGCGCCACGACACCCTGCTGTACGGCTCGAACGACGCGCTGCGTGTGCACAACGAACGCATGGCCCAGCTGGAGGGCGAGTACCTGCGCCGCAATCCGCGCCGCTGCGTCGCTCCCGGCCGTACCCGCGACGGTGCCCGCGAACGCGCCTGCCCCGAGGCCGCCCGTGAGGAGCGGACCCCGGTGGGCAAGTGGGGCTCCGGCGGCCCGGCGACCCGGGAGCCCGGTTCGGTGTGAGGGCGTGGCACGGCGCGAGCCGGGCTCCGCATCCGGAGACCCGGCTCGGCGTCGACGTGCCGCGGCGCTACGCGCTCTCCTTCGCGAACACCTCGAGGAAGGTCCCGCAGAAGGCCTCCAGATCGTCCGGCCTGCGGCTGGTGACGAGCTTGTTGCCGCCGTGGTCGCACACCTTGACCGGCTCGTCCACCCAGGTGCCGCCGGCGTTGCGGATGTCGGTCCGCAGACTCGGCCACGAGGTCAGCACCCGGCCCCGTACGACGTCGGCCTCGACGAGTGTCCACGGCGCGTGACAGATCGCCGCGACCGGACGGCCCTGCTCGAAGAAGTCCCGCACGAAGGCCACGGCCTTGTCGTCCATCCGCAGGAAGTCCGGGTTGGCGACCCCGCCCGGCAGCACCAGGCCGCCGAAGGAGCCGGCGGACGTCTCGCCCACCACCTCGTCGACGGGGAAGGTGTCCGCCTTGTCGAGGTGGTCGAAGGCCTGGATCTCGCCGCTCTTCGTGGAGACGAGCACGGGCTCGTGCCCTGCGTCGGAGACGGCCTTCCAGGGGTCGGTCAGCTCGACCTGCTCGACGCCCTCGGGCGCGGTCAGAAGAGCGATACGCATGATGCCTCAGCGTCCTTCCGTGTGCTTCGTCCTCTTCCTGCTCGCCCGGCCCGGCCTCGCGGCCGCCACCGAGGGGCCCGTCTCACACAGGCCCCCTGATGTCGGGGACGGGGCGTGCGGCGGTGTCCGGGTCGGCCCTGCTGATGTCGGCGAGGGCACTCTGGGGGTCCTGGGCGAGCGCCAGGTCCCCGAGGCTGACCATCCCGACCGGCAGGCCGTCCTCGACGACGGGGAGCCGGCGTACGGCCTTCTCGCGCATCAGCGCCACCGCCGTGGACACCGGGTCCTGGGGGCCGACCATCACCGGGTCGGGCGTGCACACCGACGCGGCGCTCACCGTGAGCGGATCGATGCCCTCGGCGACCGCCCGGACGGTGATGTCGCGGTCGGTCAGCACCCCGACCACCCGTTGTCCGTCGGCCACGACCACATCCCCGATGTCCTGGGCGCGCATCAGCTGCGCGGCCTCCACCAGCGAGGCGTCCGGACGGACCGCCACCACCCCCGGTGTCATCACTTCCCGCACGTAGTCGGCCGTCATCATGTCTCCCTTTGCCGCTCACCATGGGCCAGGGCCTCGGCCAGCTCCTGCACGTTGCCGTAGCGGGCCGAGCGGGGCAGCCGCCGCAGCGGCTCGATCAGGGCGTCGGGCGCGTTCCGCCGGCGCAGGGCGCTCACCAGGTCGCCGGGCCCCGCGGGGAAGGCGCTGCGGCCCAGGATCCGGCCCATCTCCAGCCGGATCTCCGCCAGCGAGCCCGGCATGGCCGGACCGCCCGCGATGCGCGGGTCGTCGTCGGCGGTGGGCTCGGGGTCGTGCCACTCGTCCGAGCGGGTGGGGTGGCCCGACCTGAGCAGCCCCTGCAGTTCGTGCTTCATCTCCTCGTCCCGGTGGACGCTCAGCCGGTCACTGCCTCGCTGCATGTCTTGCTCCAGACTTCGGGGTCGCCGCACCGCGTACCCGGAGGACGGGGAGCGACACAGGGTGCGCAGGACCGCATCCGGCCCATTTCGTCGCCCGCGCTCCTCCGCCCCTTCGTCCCCCGTTCCCCGGGACGGCCCGCCCGGTCGGCGCACGGGCACCCGGGCGGGCCGCCCTGGCACCTACGGCGGAGCTGGGGACCGGGCGCGCGGATGTGCCGGCACCCCGCTCAGGCGGGCGGTCGCGGCGGGACCGGCGTCCGTCCGGCCCGCTCAGGTGGGGTCGCCGGCGGCGGTCCGCTGGTAGACGTCGGGGATGCCGTCGTGGTCGTCGTCGCGGGTCTCCTCCTCGTACAGGCGGCGGTAGACGCCGTTGCGCCGCTTGACGAGGAGGGCCGCCAGGAAGGCGGCGACGAAGGAACCGACCAGGACGGCGGCCTTGATGGGCTCGGCCGCGGCCGGGTCGGGGAAGGCCAGTTCCCCGATGAGCAGGGCGACCGTGAAGCCGATGCCGGCCAGGACGGCGAGGGCGAACACGTCGGCCCACGCGAGGTCGGGGTTGAGCTTCGCCCGGGTGAAGCGGACGGCCAGGTAGGTGCCGGCGAAGATGCCCAGGGACTTGCCGGCGACGAGGCCCAGGATGACGCCCAGCGGCTCCGGTTCGGTGAACACCTCGCCCAGCGAGGCGGCCGTGATCCCGACACCGGAGGCGAAGAGCGCGAAGAGCGGTACCGCCACGCCCGCGGACACGGGATGGAGCAGGTGGGAGGTGCGTTCGGCCGGTGAGGCCTTCTCGCCCTCGTCGCGGGTGGTACGCAGGATCAGGCCCATCGCGACACCGGCGACCGTGGCGTGGACACCGCCGTTGTACATGAGCGCCCAGGTCACGAGGCCGAGCGGGACGTACCACCACCAGCCGCGCACGCGGAAGCGCTGGAGCGCGTAGAAGACGATCAGGCACGCGAGGGCGCCGCCCAGGGCGGCGAAGTTGAGGTCGCTGGTGAAGAAGACGGCGATGACCAGGATGCCGCCGAGGTCGTCGACGACGGCGAGGGTCAGCAGGAACGCGCGCAGCGCGGCCGGCAGATGGGTGCTCAGCACCGCGAGGACCGCGAGGGCGAAGGCGATGTCGGTGGCCATGGGAACGGCCCAGCCGGACAGGTCGCCGCCGCCTGCCGCGACGGTGACGGCGTAGAACGAGGCCGGTACGACCATGCCGGCGAGGGCGGCGATGACGGGCAGGGCGGCGGTCGCGGGTGTGCGCAGCTCGCCGACGACGAGTTCACGCTTCAGCTCCATGCCGGCGACGAGGAAGAAGATCGTCAGCAGGCCGTCCGCCGTCCAGTGCCCGACGGACAGGTCCAGTCCGAGCGCCGGTATGCCGAAGTGGAAGTCGCGTATGTTCTCGTACGTGTCGCCCCAGGGGGTGTTCGCCCAGACGAGGGCCACCAGCGCCGCGGCGAGGAGGACGAGACCGCCGACCGTCTCCGTGCGCAGGGCCTGTGCGACGGCGTTGCGTTCCGGGAGCGGAAGCAGGCCGAGGAAGGGGGAACGCTCGCGGGGCGCGGCGGCCATCAGTGATCCTCCGGGGTGCGGGGCGAGGGCATACGAGCCCCCTGGACGCCGACCAGACTTCCCGGCACACCGCGCGTCGTGCTGCGGCCGCACACGAGGGCGGCCCTTGACGCGTTCTTTACACCCTAACCGCCTGCCGCCCGCCCTGCCAGACCCCGTTTCACCTGCTGAAACGCTGATTCCGGGCATGACGAGCGGGCCTGTGCACACCAAGGCGCGAGGTGTGCACAGGCCCGCTCAGGAGTCGGGCTGCCCGGCCGTGGGAGGCGGTCAGGCGGTGGTCTTCACCGGCTCCTTGCCTTCGTCGGTCCCGTCGGGCTCGCCGGCCTTGCGGGCCCGGACGAACTCCAGGAAGGAGTTCAGCTCGCGCTTGACGACCGGGGCGAGGAGGTAGAGGCCGATGATGTTGATGACGGCGAGCATGAAGAGCACGGCGTCGGCCATGTCGATCAGGGTCTGCAGCGTGAGCAGCGAGCCCGCGACCGCGAACAGCGTGTAGAGGACCTTGAAGGTCACCTCGCTGGCCTTGCTGCGGCCGAACAGGTGCGTCCACGCCTTGAGGCAGTAGTAACCCCACGTCAGCACCGTCGAGATCGCGAACAGCATCACCGCGACGGTGAGGACGTACGGGAACCAGGGCAGCACCGTGCCGAAGGCGTCGGAGGTGATCGTGACGCCGCCGATGGACTCACCCGCGCGTGCCTCGGCCCAGCTGGCCGGGTTGGCAATCACGATCGTGAGGGCGGTCATGGTGCAGATGATGACCGTGTCGATGAACGGCTCCAGCAGGGCGACCAGGCCCTCGCTGGCGGGGTGCTTGGTCTTGACCGCGGAGTGGGCGATCGGCGCGGAGCCGAGACCGGCCTCGTTGGAGAACGCGGCCCGCTTGAAGCCGATGATCAGCGCGCCGAGGACACCACCGGCGACGCCCTCGGGGTTGAAGGCGCCCTCGACGATCGAGACCAGGGCGTCGGGAACGGCCGTGACGTTCACCAGGATGACGACCAGGCAGGCGGCGATGTAGATGCCGGCCATGGAGGGGACGAGCTTGCTGGTGACGTTGGCGATGGAGCGGATGCCGCCGAGCAGGACGATGCCGACGAGCGCGGCGATCAGGATGCCGAAGAACAGGGCGCCGGTCGAGGAGCCGATCGCGCCGTCCTCGCCGCCGGCGACGGAGACGAGCTGGGCGTAGCTCTGGTTGACCTGGAAGAGGTTGCCGCCGAAGAGGCCGAAGAACAGGACCATGAAGGAGGCGAGGACCGCGAGGACCTTGCCGAAGGTCTTGCCGTTCTTGCCGAAGCGGTCGGCGAGGCCCTTGGGCAGGTAGTGCATCGGGCCGCCGGAGACGGTGCCGTCGGCGTGCACCTCGCGGTACTTCACGCCGAGCGTGACCTCGACGAACTTGGTGGCCATGCCGAGCAGACCGCAGAGGATCATCCAGAACGTGGCACCGGGACCACCGATGGAGACGGCGACGGCGACACCCGCGATGTTGCCGAGTCCGACGGTGCCGGAGACGGCCGCGGTCAGGGCCTGGAAGTGGTTGACCTCGCCTGCCGACCCCTTCTCGTCGAACTTGCCCCGGACGACGTCGACGGCGAGCCGGAACTTGCGGATCTGTATGAACCCGAACCAGCCGGTGAAGACCAGACCGGCGACGACGAGCCAGGCGACGATGAGGGGGAGGTCTGTTCCGCCGACGGGGACGGCGTAGAAGACGACTTCGCCGAGCCAGGAGGCTATCGGTTCGAAGAAGGAGCTGACTGCTTTGTCGACGGAGTCTGTGAATGCGTCGAGAGACACTATGGCTACCTCGGTGGCGCAGGGGGACCGGCGCCCGGGGAGGCTGCGCCGGCGAGTGTGCGGTCTTTGAGCGAACGCCGTTGTCCGATCGGCGACCCGCCGTGGCACGTCCCTCGGACTCGGGCCGTGTTCACGTGGTCGTGCTGCCGGCGAGTGCCGGCACCCAGCAGAGGGCGCGAGCCCAAGCGGGTTGCGCAGTTTTAGCACGTCGTTTACGCATCCTTTAGTGATGCGAATCACATAACGGTGAGTAGCTTCAGAAAGTCCCAGCAGTCGTGACCGGACCGTTATGCGGAGTCATGCCTCCGCTGAGCGAACAGGCGGAATTTCGGCGGTCCAGGAATTTGCGCTGATCAGGCGCCCTGCGGTCAGGGGCTGTCGGGTCATGGCGCGCCGGTGTCACGCGCACCGCCCACCCCGATACGCTCCGTGATCGCGGGCGGCAGGCGCAGGCGGCCCCAGCTCCGGCTCTCCGGCCGGTCCGTCATCTCGCCCCCGCGCACTCTTGACGCGCCGATGACGGATTCCTGGCGCTCCACCGGCATGCAGACCCTCACCAACGCTGCCGGGAACCGGCAATGCGCTCGGGCGGCACAGCCGGGCAGCATGACGTCCAGGGGAGCACCACGGATGGTTCCGGTGCCGGACACCGGCAGACGCCCGGCACCGGAACCCGAGGGGCGGTCCACACCGGGCCTGGGGTGCCGAAGCCGGAAACGGGGGGTTGGGACATGCGGACCTTGCTGGAAGCCGCCACCGGCCTGCCCATGATCGTGCTCACCGCCGCACTGGTCGTCCTCGTGTGCTTCTGGCTGCTGGTCGCGGTACGGGTCGCCACCCCCGCCGGCTTCGACGCGGACGTCGACCTCGGACCATGGGGCATGGGCGGAGTACCGGTGTCGGTCGCGCTCTCCTCGCTCACGGTCCTTGCCTGGCTGCTCGGCATCGGCGCGACGACTGCGCTGGCCGCCTTCCTGCCACCCGGTCCCGTCACGGGACTGCTGCGCCTGGCCGTGCCTCTCCCGGCGCTTGTCGTCGCCTGGCGGCTGACCCGCCTGTTCGTCCGTCCGTTGCATCGCCTGCGTCCCGACGAACCTGTGCCGCCCCCGCGCGGTGCGGCAGGCACGGGCGACCGCGCCGCGCCGCCCGGCGCCTGCGACGGGAGCCGGGACTCCCTGCGGGGCCCGTCGTACGACGGAGCGCTGCGGGTGCGCGATCGCGTGGCCTGAGACGCGCCACCCGCGGCGCCCCGGCCCGGCCCGCTCTTCCTCACACTTCACCCTCCTTACTGCTCAAGGACGTATGCCATGGATGCCATGACCGTGGGCATCGGCGCGCTCGCCGCCGCCTGCCTGCTCGCCGTTCTCACCGTTCTCGTCGTCTCCCGTCTGTTCCGCAAGGTCGAGCAGGGCAAGGCACTGATCGTCTCCAAGATGCGGAAGGTCGACGTGACCTTCACGGGGCAGGTCGTGCTGCCGGTGCTGCACAAGGCCGAGGTGATGGACATCTCGGTGAAGACCATCGAGATCACCCGGGCCGGCAAGGAGGGCCTGATCTGCCGGGACAACATCCGCGCCGACATCCGGATCTCGTTCTTCGTGAAGGTCAACAAGACCGTCCAGGACGTCATCAAGGTCGCCCAGTCCGTCGGTACCGCGCGGGCCAGCGACCGGGACACGCTGCAGGAACTGTTCCACGCGAAGTTCTCCGAGGCGCTCAAGACCGTCGGCAAGCAGCTTGACTTCACGGATCTGTACACCAAGCGCGAGGAGCTGCGGTTCCGCATCATCGAGGTCATCGGTGTCGACCTGAACGGCTACCACCTCGAGGACGCGGCGATCGACTATCTGGAGCAGACGCCGCTGACCCAGCTGGACCCGGCCAACGTCCTGGACGCGCAGGGCATCCGGAAGATCACCGAGCTGACGGCCGCGGAACACGTGCGCACCAACGAGGCGCAGCGCACCGAGGAGAAGGAGATCACCCGGCAGAACGTCGACGCCCGCGAGGCCATCCTGGAGCTCGAGCGCCGTCAGGCGGACGCCGAGATCAAGCAGCGGCGGGAGATCGAGACCGTGCGGGCCCGTGAGGAGGCCGAGACGGCGCGGGTGGTCGAGGAGGAGCGGCTCCGCGCGCAGGGCGCCTTCCTCAGCACCGAGGAGAAGCTCGGTGTGCAGCGTGAGAACCAGGCCCGTGAGGTCGCCGTCGCCGCGAAGAACCGCGAACGGGTCATCGCCATCGAGAGCGAGCGCATCGAGAAGGACCGCCTGCTGGAGGTCATCGCCCGTGAGCGCGAGACCGAGCTGACGAGAATCGCGGCCTCGAAGGAGGTCGAGGCGGAGAAGCGGGAGATCGCCGAGGTCGTCCGCGAGCGGGTCGCGGTGGACCGTACGGTCGCCGAGCAGGAGGAGTCCATCAAGAAGCTGCGCGCCGTCGAGGAGGCGGAGCGGCAGCGGCAGGCCGTGATCATCGCCGCCGAGGCCGAGGCGCAGGAGCAACTCGTCAAGGACATCAAGGCCGCGGAGGCCGCCGAGCAGGCCGCCGTACACCGTGCCGCCGAAGAACTCACCCTGGCCGAGGCGCGGTTGAAGAGCGCCGACCTCGACGCCCGCGCCAAGCTGCGGCTCGCCGAGGGCGTCCAGGCCGAGCGTGCGGCCGAGGGGCTCGCGGCCGTCCAGGTACGCGACAAGGAGGCGGACGTCCTCGAGAAGGCGGGCCGTGCCGAGGCGGAGGCCACCGGGGCCCGGCTGCGGGCCGAGGCGGAGGGCGCCCGGGCCAAGGCGCTCGCCGAGGCGGAGGCCGTCGGCGAGAAGCTGAAGGCGGAGGCGGCCGGGCTCACGGAGAAGGCCGCGGCGATGGCCGCTCTGGACGAGGCTTCCCGTCACCACGAGGAGTACCGGCTGCGGCTGGAGGCCGAGAGGGACATCCGGCTCGCCGGACTCGACGTGCAGCGGCAGGTCGCCGAGGCACAGGCCACGGTACTGGCCACCGGGCTGGAGAACGCCGACATCAGCATCGTGGGCGGCGAGTCCGTCTTCTTCGACCGGCTGATGTCCTCCATCTCGCTCGGCAGGAGCGTCGACGGCTTCATGCAGAACTCCGAGACCGCCCAGGCGCTCGCCGGGCCCTGGCTGGACGGCACCGCCCGCTTCACCGACGACCTCAGCCGCATGCTGAGCTCGGTCTCCACGGCCGGCGTGCAGCACCTGACCGTCTCGGCCCTGCTGACGAAGCTCATGAAGACCGGCGGCGCCGACGCCGGCCGACTGCAGCAGCTGATGGACCGGGCAGGCGAACTGGGCCTGGCCGATCTGCCGCTCGCCGAGCTGGACGGCGGTGTCCGGGCCTGATCGCGGCCCCGCAGGTCCGCAGCTGCCGCACAGGGGACGGCAGCTGCGGACGCCACCTCGTGAACGACACCGAACGTGAAGGGAAACCGCACCATGGCAACCGGCTCGGACACCGGTACGCAGGAGGCCATCGGCACCGGCGCCTACGAGGTGCTGCGCGAGCGTCTCACCGCGCAGGCCGCCGAACTCACCCGCCGGGCCGAGGCACTCGACGTCCGCCGCGCCGAAGAGTTCGGCGCCACGCGACTCGAACTGGTGGGCACCGAGCGGCTGCGCACCGACCACGCCTGCGTGGCCCGCGACATCGTCCCCGTCGGCGACACGCTGCTCCTCGGCCACGACGCCTTCGTCGGCCGAGGACCGGAGACGACCGTCGGTGACGTCTTCGCCCTGCACGACCGCGCCTTGCGGCGGTTGCCCGACGACGCGGTGCCCGGCCTGCTCGACGACCCCGCCTTCGTCCGCGAGTTCCTGGCACTGCGTCGCTACTACCGCCAGGCCCAGCTGCTCCAGCTCCGGCGCGTCGAAGGCAAGGTGCTGGCCGTGTTCCGGACCGGTGAGAAGGCCGAAGACATCCGGGTCCTGCGCTGGGCGGCGACCGACGACGGGGGGACGGCCTTCCTGGACGCGCGAGGCGACCGCGACCACGTCTTCCCGCCCTCCCATGACTTCGAGTGGACCGCGACCACCCGCGAGGACCACGTCCTCGGCCGCCACCCACACGTCTCCATCGAGGGGCAGGTCTTCGTCGGTACCACCGGCGGTACCCTCACCGTCAAGATCGAGAACGACACGGAGCGGGGCGAGGGCGTATATGCCGAGCCCCTCGACGAGCCCCTGCAGTCCCTCGCCGACGCGGACATCGCGTACGCGCGCGTGGGCGCCCTCGTCCTGCTGCGGATCCGCCCCTACAAGGAGGCGGCCGACCGCCATCTGGTGCACAACACCCTCACCAGGACCGTCGTCCGCCTCGACGGCATGGGGCAAGGGTGCCGTCGCCTGCCCGACGACCAGGGCATCGTCTTCCCCGGCGGCTACTGCCTGGCCACGGGCACGCACAAGACGTACGACCTGGACACGCACGGCCTGGAGTTCGAGCGCGAGGTGCGCTCACCGAACGGCGAGGACGTGCTGTACGCGTTCCGCGCCCGCGCCGCCGGCCGCACCCTGCTGCTGCCGTACAACCTGATCCGCAAGGAGGTCGCAGGACCGATCTCCGGCCGCGGCTGGGCGCTCTTCGACGACGGGACGCTCGCCGTCCTGCGTGACGGCGCGGACGAGCCGCAACGCGTGCATCCCGTCCAGCTGTGGAAGTCCCCTTACGTCTCCGACACCTACGCCGCCGCCCAGCCGGCCGGCACCGGCCCGCTGGCCCGCGTGGGCAACGCCGACCTTGTCCGCGGCATCTCCGACTGTCTGTCCGTCGCACGCGCCGTCACCGCGACGACGCCCACGAGCGCGGTGTACGAAGCCCTGGCCGCCGCCTGCGTACGGGCCACCGACGCCCACCACTGGCTCGGTGAGCCCGGACTCGGGGACCTCCACGAGCCGCTCACGCAGGTGCGGGCCACCGCGGAACAGGTCCTGGCCGAGTTCGAGACCGTCCAGGCCCTGCGCCGCCAGGCCGCCGACGCGCTCGCCGGGACCACCGCGCGCGTCGCCGCGCTCGTGCGGCGGATGCGCGGCGAGGCCCCGCGCAGTGCCGCCGCCTGGGTCACCGGACTCACCGAACTCCGGCACGCGCAGGGCCACCTGCTGACCTTGAAGGACATGCGGTACGCGGACGCCGCCCGCATCGACGCCCTCGCCGCCGACACCGAGGCCGACCTCGCGTCCTTCGGCCGGCGTGCCGTCACCCACCTCTCCCGTGAGGACGCCTTCGCCGAGCACCAGCAGGACATCGGCCGGCTCGTCGCCGAAGCAGCGGCGATCGCCACCACCGCCGAGGCCGCGCCGCTCGCGGCCCGCCTCGACGAACTCGCCGACGGCCTGCGCACGGTGACCGAAGTGGTCGCCGGTCCCGACACCGGCGACACCACCGTCCGTACCGGCGTCCTGGAGCGGGTCGCCGAGGTTCTGGGCGGTGTCAACCGGGCCCGCGCGACGCTCGACGGCCGCCGGCGCGAACTCCGCGACCACGAGGGCCGCGCCGAGTTCGCCGCCGAGTCCGCGCTGCTCGGCCAGTCCGTCACGGGGGCGCTCGCGGTCGCCGGCACTCCCGAGGCGTGCGACGAGCAACTCGCCCGCATGCTCGTCCACGTGGAGAACCTCGAGTCACGGTTCGCCGAGTTCGACGACTTCCTCGGCGACCTCGCGGACCGCCGCGAGGAGATCCAGAGGGCGTTCTCCGCCCGCAAGCAGACGCTCGCCGACACGCGCGCCCGCCGCGCCGAGCGCCTCGCCGACTCCGCGCACCGCGTGCTGCGTACGGTCACCCGCCGCGCCACCGCGCTCGCCGACGCGGGCGCCGTCGCCACGTACTTCACCTCCGACCCGATGCCCGCGAAGATCCGGCGCATCGCCGGCGAACTCCGCGAACTCGGTGACCAGGTCAGGGCGGAGGAGGTCGACGGCCGTCTGAAGGCCGCGCGCCAGGAGGCCCTGCGCGCCCTGCGCGACCGCGCCGACCTGTACGCCGACGACGGCGCCACCCTGCGTCTGGGCGCCCACCGCTTCGCCGTCAACACCCAGCCCCTGGACCTGACACTGGTCCCGCACGGCGAGGGTCTCGCCCTGGCGCTCACCGGTACGGACTACCGCTCCCCGGTGACGGACCCCGGCCTCGCCGCCACCCGCCCGTACTGGGACCGCCCGCTGCCGTCGGAGTCGCCGGACGTCTACCGCGCCGAACACCTCGCGGCCCGGCTGCTCGGCGAGCACGGCCCTGCCGCCCTCGCGGACGCCGGCGACCTGCCCGCCCTGGTGCGGCAGGTGGCGGAGGCCGCATACGACGAGGGGTACGAGCGCGGCGTCCACGACCATGACACGACCTTGATCCTCACGGCGCTCCTGCGCCTGCACGAGGGCGCCGGCCTGCTGCGCCACGAGCCGGCCGCCCGCGCCGCGGCCCAGTTGTTCTGGGCCCACGAAGCGACCAGCGACGTACGCGACAGCCTGACCCGGCGTGCGGTGGCCCTGGCCCGCGCCCGGGACACCTTCGGACCGGCACCCGCGATCGCGGACCTCCAGGCGGAGCTGACGGAGGCGATCGGCGGTCCGGCCGCCGATTCCGCCGCCGTGTACCTCTTCGACGAACTGACGAGCGAACCCGCCGGTTTCGTCATCAGCAGCGGGACCCGCACGCTGCTCGACAAGTTCCGCCGCACGGTGGGCACGTCGGCGTACGACGACGATCTCGCGGCCCTCGGTGACCTGGCCGCCCGCAGACAACTGGTCGAGGCGTGGCTGACCGCGTACGCCACGGCGACGGGCGCGGACCTCGCCCCCGGTGACCTGGCCGAAGCGGTGGCCGCCGAACTCTGCCCGGACCTGCCCCGCTACGCGTGCGACGCGCCGCTGACCGAGACCGTCGGGGGACTGCTCGGCGCCCACCCGCGCATCCACGGCGGCACGCTCACCGTGCGCGTCGACGAGCTCCTTGCCCGCACCCGGCAATTCCGTGCCCACGAGGTGCCGGCCCACCGGGCCTACCAGTGCCGCCGCACGGCATGGGCGGCGGCCGAGCGCACCCGGATCCGCGTGGACGAGTACCGCCCGCGGGTGATGCCGGCGTTCGTGCGCAACCGGCTGATCGACGAGGTGTATCTGCCGCTGATCGGTGACAGCCTCGCCAAACAGCTCGGCACCACGGGCGAGTCCGGGCGCACCGGCGGCACGGGCGGTCTGCTGCTGCTCATCTCCCCGCCGGGATACGGCAAGACGACGCTGGTGGAGTACGTCGCCGAGCGCCTCGGACTGATGCTGGTCAAGGTGGACGGCCCCGCCCTCGGCCACGACGTGACCTCGCTCGACCCGGCCGCGGCCCCGAACGCGACCGCACGCCAGGAGGTGCAGAAGATCAACTTCGCTCTGGAGGCGGGCAACAACACACTGCTCCACTTCGACGACATCCAGCACACCTCGCCCGAGCTGCTGCAGAAGTTCATCCCGCTCTGCGACGCCACGCGCCGCGCGGAGGGTGTGTGGAACGGCGAGCCGCGCACCTACGACCTGCGTGGCAAGCGGTTCGCCGTCTGCATGGCCGGCAACCCGTACACCGAGTCCGGCGCCCGCTTCCGCGTCCCCGACATGCTCGCCAACCGGGCCGACGTATGGAACCTCGGCGACGTCCTCACCGGCAAGGAGAACGTCTTCGCGCTCAGCTTCGTCGAGAACGCCCTCACCGCCAACCCGGTCCTCGCGCCCCTCGCCGGCCGCGATCGCGGCGACGTCGAGTTGCTCGTCCGCCTCGCGGAGGGTGACCCGGCAGCCCGTGCCGACCGGCTGGCACACCCCTACGCCCCCGCGGAGCTGGAGCGGATCCTGGCCGTCCTGCGTCATCTGCTCACCGTGCGCGCGACGGTCCTCGCGGTGAACGCCGCGTACCTCGAGTCGGCGGCCCGTACCGACGCCACCCGCACCGAGCCGCCCTTCCGGCTCCAGGGCTCCTACCGCAACATGAACAAGATCGCCCAGCGCATCGAGCCGGTCATGAACGACGCCGAACTCGCCGCCGTCATCGACGACCACTACCGGGCCGAGGCACAGACCCTCACCACCGGCGCCGAGGCCAACCTGCTCAAGCTTGCCGCGCTACGCGGTGTGCTGACCGGCGAGCAGGCCGCCCGCTGGGCCGAGTTGAAGGCGGCATACGTGCGGGCGCAGGCACTCGGAGGTGCGCAGGGCGATCAGCTCGCCCGGGCGGTGGCCGCTCTCGGCCTGCTGGCCGACCGCGTCGCCGCCGTCGAGTCCGCGATCACCCGCGCCACCGGGGCGTCGCGGGCGCCCTCCTCGTGATCCGCCAGGACCGTTCGCGGTCGTGTCATTGCCCGCATCCGGCAATGACGGTGCGCCCCCGGTGCACACCAAGGAGCTGTCAAAGACGCGTCAAGGACGTGTAGGGTTCCCAGCGGTGTGCCGGGAAGCCTGGTCGGCGAGCGGGGACTGGTCTCTGTCACGATCGGGGGTTCCGGCATGGTGCTCGTCGCGGTTTTCGGTGTCGCGCTGCTGGTGGCAGTGCTCCTGTCCGGCCTGGCTGCCCGGACCGTCCTGTCCACCTCGTTCCTCTTCCTGGCGGGCGGTGCGCTCGTCAGTGACGGGTTCCTGGGCCTGATCCACATCACGCCGGACAGCGAACTGGTGTCCGTGACGGCCGATCTGGCGCTCTTCGCCGTGCTGTTCACCGACGGCATGCACGTCTCACTGCCCAAGCTGCGCGCCGGCTGGCGCAACCCCGTGCGCGCCCTGGGCCTGGGCATGCCGCTCGCGTTCCTGTTCATGGCGCTGGTGACGCACTTCCTTGTCGGCCTGGACTGGACGACGTCGTTCCTGGTCGGAGCCGTCCTGGCGCCGACCGACCCGGTGTTCGCCTCGGCCATCGTCAGCCGCCGGGAAGTCCCCGCGAAACTGCGCCAGTTGCTGAACGTGGAGAGCGGCATCAACGACGGCCTCGCGCTCCCGGTGGTCCTCGTCCTGATCGCCGCCGCGGGTCCGGCCGCCGGCAGCGCCGAGGCCTCGCCGGGGAAGATCGCCCTGGAGCTGCTGCTCGGCCTGGTCCTCGGCATCGCGCTGCCGCTGCTGGTCAACCGGCTGGCGCGCTTCAGGCTGCTGGGCGCGGAGCCCAAGCTGCAGCCCCTGCTGCCGCTGGCCACGGGCGTCATCCTCTACGGGGCCTGCCACCTCACCCACGCCAACCCCTACCTGGCGGCCTTCTCGGCGGGTGCGGCCGTCGTGCACCTCTCGCCCGAGGCGAAGGCCGCCTTCGAGCCCCTGGGCGAGGCGCTGGCGAAGTTCGCGGCACTGCTGGTCTTCGGCGCCCTGCTGACTCCTCGGCTCTTCGGTGACCTGTCCTTCGGCGGCTATGTGGCGGTCGTCCTGGCGATCGTCCTGATCCGCCCGGCCTCCTTGTTGCTCTCCCTGGTCGGCACGTCGTTCTCCCGCAAGGAGAAGCTGGTGGCCGCCTGGTTCGGCCCCAAGGGTTTCGCCTCCGTGGTCTACGGCCTGCTGGTGCTGCAGTCCGGCATCCCGCAGGCAGAGGAGGCGTTCACCCTGATCGCGGTGTGCATCGCCTTCTCGATCGTCGCCCACAGTTCCACCGACGTGCCCATCGCCCGTGCCTTCGATGTCGACGACCTCGTGGGCATCCCGGCCGAGCCCCCGAGGGCCGCCCCTCAGCAGGAGGAGCGCCGTTGGTCCGAAGGCCGGGTGGACTGCCGGGCCGCATCGAGCGGTACGCGGGAGACGGACCGGCCTGCCTCGCGGTAGGCGGCTCCGCTTCCGTCCGCGGGGACACCCGTGAACGCGCGCAGACGGCGGGCCGCGCGCGGGTGCCGGGGCGGGCCGCACGGCCCGAGGCGTCGATCGGATCGGGTGGCCTCGATTGGATAAAGGCGCGGCGGCGACGACACCTCGCACGTGCATCTTTGCATAGTCTAAAGATGGGGAGGGGTGCCTGAGGAAGGCGGCTCTCAAGTGTTGCGACACCGTTGGAGCAGGCATGGCCGCAGAGAAACCGTCCGCGAGTTCGGAGGTGCTGGCATGGTTGCCGATCGTGGTGATGGCGGTGGTGGCGTTCGTCGACGTCGTCGCCGGACCGGAGGTCGGCTTCCTGCCGCTGGTCTCGCTGGGGCCCGCCTTCGCCGGACTGTTCGGTGGGTGGCGGCGTACGGCGTGCATCGGTCTCCTGGCGCTGGTGCTGTGCGCCGGGCTGGGCCTGTACGACGGGTTGTTCGACGGCCGCCGGGGTTATACGGCGATGGCATCGGTGGCCGGAGTGACATGCGCGGGTGTCGCCGCGGCCGTGATGCGCGGTCGCCGGGAGGCGGAGCTGGCCAGCGTGCGGTCGATCGCGGAAGTGGCTCAGCGCGTCCTGCTCCGGCCGGTGCCGCTGACCGCGGGACCGCTGCAGGCCGCCGTGTCGTACACGTCGGCGGTCGCCGAGGCCCGGATCGGCGGAGACCTCTACGAGGTGGTCGCCTCGCCGCACGGGATCCGGGTCATCGTGGGCGACGTCCAGGGCAAGGGGCTGGCGGCGGTCGAGACGGCCGCCGTCGTGCTCGGCGCGTTCCGGGAGGCCGCGCACGACGAACCGGATCTGGTCGGCCTCGGCGAGCGCCTGGAGCGCAGCGTCGCACGCGAGCTGGAGGGGGAGAAGTTCGTGACCGCGATACTCGCCGAGGTGGGTGCGGACCACGAGGCGGTCTTCCTCACCTACGGCCACCCCGCCCCCATGGTCGTACGCCGGGACGGAACGGTCGACTTCCCGCAGCCGCCCGCGTACGCGCTGCCACTGGGGCTCGGCGCGCACGGCGGCGAGGGGCCGAAGCCCTACCGGGTGGCGTTCGTGCCCGGCGAGCAACTGCTGCTGTACACGGACGGCGTCACGGAGGCCCGGGACCCCGGTGGCGCCTTCTACCCGCTGGGGGAGCGGGCGCATCTGCTCAAGGACGCCGATGCCCGCACCGCGCTGGAGGCGCTGCGCGAGGATCTCGTCCGCCACGCCGCCGCGCCGCCGCACGACGACGCCGCGATGCTGCTGTTGCGGTACCACGCCCACGGGTCCCACCAGGAGGGCCCGCACGGTCATGAGGGAGGAAAATCGTGCTGGTGAGCGAAGTGGCCGGTCACCTCCGCACGGTAGAAAGGACCTATGCCGCAACGTGAGAGGCCCGTGAGGGACCAGGACGACGTCGATGCCGTGACCGGCGCGGTGCTGACGGCTTCGCGGCTGCTGGTCGCGGTCTCGGCACGCTCGCTGGCCGCGGTCGAGGAACGGGTGACGCTGCCGCAGTTCCGGATGCTGGTGGCGCTCCACAGCCGTGGTGCCATGAAACTGGTCTCGCTCGCGGAGTTGCTCCAGGTCGCGCCGTCGACGGCCATGCGCATGGTGGACCGGCTGATCGCGGCCGGTCTCGCGGTCCGGCAGGTCAACCCCGGGAACCGACGCGAGACGCTGTTGCAGCTCACGGACGAGGGGCGGCGCACGGTCGCGGACGTCACGGCCCGGCGGCACGCCGAGATCGCCGCGATCGTCCAACGGCTCGCGCCGGACCAGCGGGCCGCCCTTGTCGAGGCGCTGACGGCCTTCAACGAGGCAGGCGGGGAGCCGCCGGTCCTGGCGGTGGACCAGACGGAGCCGCACCCGCTGGGCTGGGGCGACGCCTCGCTCGGGCAGGGTGCCTGAGGGCGGCTGCGGCGCGCCGTGGTGGCACGGGCCGCTGAACCGTCCGGCCCGGCGCTACGCGTGGTCCTGGGACGAGGTCCGCTCCGGGTCTTCCAGGTACTCGGGACAGTCGGGGTTGCGGCAGGGCCCTGGACGCCAGACGGGCACGAAGAGCCCGAGCGTCTTGTGCCGCCGCTTGACGGTCATCTCGACCGGCTGCTTGCAGATCGGGCACGTCACCACGCCTTGGGGACCGGTTTCATGTTCTTTGCCCATCGCTTTACGCATTCTTTAACGATAGTGCCGGACGGCGGTGACCGCAGCACCGCAGCCGGTCTCCCCCCGTCATGTGCGGCTTCAGGAGAAGTTTCCTGACCGCAGGACGAGGAACACCTGGTCCACCAGCGACGGCAGGTCCTCGGTGCCGTCGCTGTCCACCCAGTGGGTGAGTGCTGTGGTGAGTGCGGCCAGCGAGGCCGCGGCGAGGACGCGGGTGCCGAGCGTGGCGTCCGTCCGGAGCCGGGCCGCGAGGGCGTCGGCGAACAGACGTTCCGTGGCGTGCTGGTTCTCCCAGACCCGGGCGCGCAGTGCCGGTGTCCGCAGGACCAGGCGGGTACGGACCAGGAGTGCTTCCCTGTCGGTCGCGTAGACGGCGGCCAGGCCCTGGGCCAGTGCCCTGTGCAGGGCGGTGAGCGGGTCCTCCTCCTGGGGGCGCTGCTCGATGAGGCGGACGATCATCGGGTCGTAGTCGTCGCTCTCGACCACGGATTCCTTGGTGGGGAAATGACGGAAGAACGTCATGTGGGAGACCCCGGCGGCGGCCGCGATCTCCTCGACGGTGGTGTTCTCGTATCCCTTGCTGAGGAACAGCCGCAGGGCCTGCTCCTGGATCGTCCGGCGGGTCTGGGCCTTCTTGCGTTGACGCAGGCCTGTCGGCGCGGCCGGGCGCGGGTTCATGGCCGGGTTCCCTTCTGTGCGTCAGCTCCAGCCGAAGGTACCCGGTGCGGTCATCGGACCTGGTCGTCGCCGAGCGCGCGGGTCAGCCACCGGCCGAGTGCGGCCGGTGAGGTGCCACGCCAGGCCAGGTGCGCGTCAGGCCGCACCAGCATGACCCGACCGTCACGGGGGACGGCCGGGGTCAGCACTGTCACCGCGCGGTCGTCGCCGAGCTGCCGGCGGGCCGTGGCGGCGCACGGGTGAGCGCCCGCGGTGGGCAGCAGAAGCACCCAGCGCGATCCCAGCTCCGCGTGCAGACGTGTCGGAGTTCCTTCCTCCCGCACGCATTCGAGGTCAGGGACCCGGTCGCCCGCGTGCGGTCCGCGGGTGGTCCAGTCGTGGAGTGAACGGGGTGCGAGCGGGCCGGTGCGGTAGGTGACCTTCAACTGGGAGGACTTCTCCCAGATCAGCCGCTGGACGAAGGGCTGGTTCATCAGCGGGACGAAGACACGGTCGCGCACCGTCCGTGCGAGGGCGGTCTCTCCGACGACCATGCGGGTCATGGCGCTGGTCGACTCCAGCACCTCCCGCGCGATGGGCCGCCGCTCGGCCTGATAGGTGTCCAGCAGCGCGGTCCCGGCCCGGCCGGTGGCGACGAGAGCGAGTTTCCACGCCAGGTTCTCCGCGTCGCCCAGGCCGGTGTTCAGGCCTTGGCCGCCGAACGGGCTGTGGATGTGGGCCGCGTCCCCGGCCAGCAGGATCCGGCCGCGCCGGTAGCTGGACGCCAGCCGGCGGTGGATACGGAAGGTGGAGGTCCACAGCGCCTCGCGCACCGCCACCGCGGGAAGACGTGCGTGGTCCTCGAGCACGCCGGTCAGTACGGTCAGCAGAGCACCGGGCTCGAGGTCCTCCGTCAAGCCCGCGGGCGCCGGCGCCATCAGACGCCACACGTCGTCCCCGGGCAGCGGAAACGCTCCGACCATCCGATTCCCGCGCAGCCATACCGAGACGGCGTCACGGGGCAGTGGCAGGGCGGCTCTCACGTCCGCGAGCAGGAAGCGCTCGATGACGGCGACCCCCGGGAATTCGATGCCCGCCGCCTTGCGCACCCGGCTGTGCGCACCGTCGCACCCCACCAGCCAGTCGGCCCGCACCTCCCCGTCGCTCGTTCCCACGATCACGCCCCGGTCGTCCTGGTCCGCGGCACGTACGGCGCGCCCCCACTCCACCTGGACACCGAGTTCACCGAGGCGTTGCCGGAGCCGGGCCTCCACCTCGGCCTGGGAGATGAGGAGTCCGGGCCTGGTCACCAGCCTGGTGCGCCGGCCGACCTCCAGCCGCGCCATGGGCTCGCCGTTGACGTGGGTGATCACCTGCCCGATCTGCACCGACCGTTGCGGCAGATCCGTCAGAGCGCCGAGGCGGTCCAGCACTTCCGAACCCCGGGGCTGCAGCCCGAGCGCCCGGGAGGTCGCCGAGGGGCGCTCCGCCCAGTCCAGTACCCGCACCGGAACCCCGCTCGCCCTCAACGCGCAGGCCAGGGCAAGCCCGGTCGGCCCCGCTCCGGCCACGACAACGGTCGTATCCGACATCCCGCCTCCTGGTGTTAGTGACTAACTATTGTTAGAGACTAACTCTTGCCTGTCGGAGGTGAAAGAGTAGGCCCGCGCTTGGGGGACCGTGCTGATGCGCGTCGCTTGCCCGTTCCGCCCCTCAGCCGTGCGGAACGACGGCGACAGGGCAGGCGGCATGACGCACGGCCGCGTGCGCGACCGGCCCGAGTTTCCAGGTGTCGTGGGAGGGGCGCGGCCTGCGCCCGACGACCAGGAGCCGGCTACGGGCGCAGGAGGTGAGCAGGACCTGTGGGACCGCGCCCGCGGCGACCCGTTGCAGGACCCTGACCTCCGGGAACTTCTCCTGCCACGGCGCCAGCGTGGTGGTGAGCCAGGTCTGGTGCTCGGCCCGGTCGTGCGGTTCGCTGAACGGCGGTACGGCCGCTACGGCGCGGACGACCGCGCCGTGTGCGTCGGCGGCGGTGAAGGCGAACTCCAGCACGGCGTCGGCGGTCGGCGCCGATTCCGGTACGCCCACCACGATCTCGTCGCAGTCCGCCGCCCCGGGTCGGTCGCAGCCGGTCTCGACCGTCGGGTCGTCCGCCCGGACGACGACGGCGGGGCACCGGGCGAGACCGACGACGCCCTGGGCTGTCGAGCCGAGCAGGAAGCTCGCCACCGACCCGTGTCCGCGGGAGCCGAGCGCGAGCAGTTCCGCGTCTTCGCTGCGGTCGAGCAGGGCCTGTGCGGCCGGGATCGAGAGGAGTTCGGTGGTCAGTTCCAGATCGCCGTAGCGATGCAGCAGCTCGGCCGCTGCCCGTTGCAGCACCTCCCGCCCGTACCGGCGGTCGCTCCGGGCCTCCTGCGGTATCGGCACGACGAGCGGCTGCGTGGTCCACGAGTGGAGCAGGTGGAGGGGAACGTGCCGGTGGACGGCCTCGCGGGCGCCCCACCAGGCAGCCGTCGTGCCGGAAGGGGAGCCGTCCACACCGACGACGACAGGCCGGGCCATGACGCACCTCCGTGTTCCGCGGGACGTACGTCAGGGCCTGATGCCGCACACGTCCCGTACCTTCAGAGTCGTTGTCCCCCCTCTCCCGGGGGAGGGCCGCAGGGGGTACGGCCATGGGGACCTACGGCCCGCTGCGGGCGTGCGGCTCACCGGCCTGTCCGGCGCCTGCGAATTCCTCGGAGGGCTCCGGATGCCGCTGCCACCCCGGTGGTGCGGGGCGTGGCCCTGACCAGCATGTCGGACGCAGCCGCGGACCATCCCGTTTCCGCCGGGTGCGGCAGGGCCGCCCGGCCTCCCTCGGCAGGCGACCGTGGGGCCGGTGGGCCCGGGGGGAGGCGGCCCTCGGCCGGTCGGTCGCGCACGGGGGCCGACCGGCCCAAGCGGATCCCGGCGGCGTCGGGTGAGCCTGGACCTGTGGGGCCCGCGCGGCACCGTGTCCTCGCCCCGAGGAGGGAATCGTCATGAAGGGATACGTCTTCCACGGTCCCGGACAGTCCGCCTGGCAGGAGGTCCCGGACCCGGCCGTCAAGGACGCCACCGACGCGATCGTGCGGGTCGACGCGGTGACCATCTGCGGGACGGATCTGCACATCCTCAAGGGCGACGTGCCCGAGGTGCGTCCCGGCACGGTGCTGGGACACGAGGCGGTCGGCGAGATCGTCGAGACCGGTGGCGACGTACGCACCGTCCGGCCGGGCGACCGGGTGCTCGTCTCCTGCATCACCGCCTTGGTCGACCGGATCGACGACGCGCTCAGCCAGGGCTGGAGTGTGCTGGTGCGCGGCACCGCCCGGGCCGTGACGGAGCCGGACGAGGCGCGCCGGCTGGAGGAGAGGGCGTACAGCATGCCCTGGGTCGGAGGCCGGCGCGACGTGTGGGTGCGGATCGACCCCGTCGGTATCACCGGCCGCCGCATCGAATCCCGCTGACACCGCGGGCCCGGTCAAGTACGGCCGGACCGTCGTCTTCCCAAGGTCAGAAGGCCGGTCGGACGGTGGTCTCGTCCGGGACGGTGAGCCGGATGCCGGTGATCAGGTCGGGGCTGATGCGCACCGCGTAGTCCATGGCCTGCTGCACCCACGGGTGCAGCATCGACCGGTAGCGGGCCAGCTCCCGGGCGTCGGTCACGAGGCTCGCGAAGCCGGTGACCACGACGCACCAGCCGAGGTGGGTCTCCGGGTCGATGGCGTCCGCCTCGTAGGCGACGACCACTTCTCGGGCGTCCGCGTCCTGGGTGCGCAGGGTCAATGCCGCGCCCTCATGGGTGCGGACGACGATGTCGCCGCCGTCCAGGACGTGGTTGACCGGGCGCACCGTCGGCAGGGCACGCCGGGTGAAGACGATCCTGCCCACGGACACGCTGCCCAGCAGCCGCAAGGCCTCGGCGCTGTCCATCGCGACGCTCCGGCGCGGTCCCGCGGGGCCGGGCCGTGCGGCCGGAGCGGCCGTGCTGTTGCCTCGTCCTGGTTCGTCACTCATCTTCGTCACTCATCGCGTGCTCGTCCGTTCAGGCGACGCCGTGCGGTTGCGGAAGTGTCAGGGCCGCTCGGTCCCTGTCGGCCGGAGGGCGGCCCGTCCGGCCTCCAGCCGGGCGACCGGGACGCGGAACGGCGAGCAGGAGACGTAGTCCAGCCCGGTGGCGTCGAAGAAGTGGATGGAGTCCGGGTCGCCGCCGTGCTCGCCGCAGACGCCGGTCTTCAGCCCGGGGTGGGCGGCGCGGCCCTCGGCGGTGGCGAGCTCGACCAGCCGGCCGACCCCCTCGCGGTCCAGGCGCTCGAACGGGGAGGCCGGGAAGATGCCCTTTTCGAGGTAGGCGGAGAAGAACTCGGCCTCGACGTCGTCGCGGGAGAAGCCCCAGGTGGTCTGGGTCAGGTCGTTGGTGCCGAAGGAGAAGAAGTCCGCCTGTTCGGCGATCCGGCCCGCCGTCAGCGCGGCCCGGGGCAGCTCGATCATGGTGCCGACCGGGCAGCGCACGGGGACGCCGGTCTCCGCCGAGACCCCGGCCAGCACGTGTTCCACCTCTTCGCGTTCCAGCCGGAGTTCCTCGACGCAGCCGATCAGCGGCACCATGATCTCCGCGAGCGGGGTGCCACCGGCCCGGGTGCGCTCCACGACCGCCTCGGCGAGGGCGCGTACCTGCATGGCGACCAGGCCCGGAACCACCAGGCCGAGGCGGACACCGCGCAGGCCGAGCATGGGGTTCTCCTCGTGCATGCGGCTCACGGCTTCGAGCAGCTCGACGTCGTGCGGGTCGGGCAGGCCGCCACGGGCCCG
The DNA here is from genome assembly GCF_043204795.1 of Streptomyces sp. NPDC047706. Lineage (NCBI taxonomy): Bacteria > Bacillati > Actinomycetota > Actinomycetes > Kitasatosporales > Streptomycetaceae > Streptomyces > Streptomyces sp. NPDC047706. The sequence continues at coordinate 39,263 of NZ_JBIDCW010000013.1, forward strand.
CGCGGTCGCGATGCGCACGGCGAGACCGGTGCGGTCGGGAAGGAATTCGTGCACCGGCGGGTCGAGGAGGCGGACGGTGACCGGAAGGCCGTCCATCGCCGCCAGGATGCCGGTGAAGTCCTCGCGTTGCAGCGGCAGCAGCGCGGCCAGTGCGCGGCGCCGCTGGTGGTCCGTGCGGGCCAGGATCAACTCCTCGACCAGCGTGCGGCGCTCGCCGAGGAACATGTGCTCGGTGCGGCACAGGCCGATGCCCTGGGCACCGAACCGGCGGGCGCGTGCGGCGTCCTCGGGGGTGTCGGCGTTGGCCCGTACCTCCAGCCGCCGGACCCCGTCGGCCTGTTGCAGGGCTCCGGCCACGGCCTCGGTCAGGTCGCCGGACCGCTCGCCGGTCTCCAGGTACCGCATGACCGCCGAGTCCACCAGCGGAGCCGCCCCCGGGTACACGGCACCGGCGGTGCCGTCCACGGAGATGACCGTGCCCTCCTCGACGACGGTGCCGTCCAGGGCGGTGAAGCACCGTGTGCCGGCGTGCACGCGGAGTTCCCCGGCGCCGCAGACGCAGACCTTGCCCATGCCGCGGGCGACCACGGCCGCGTGGCTGGTCTTGCCGCCGTGGCTGGTCAGCACCGCCTGCGCGGCGACCATGCCGGGCAGGTCGTCGGGGGTGGTCTCGTGGCGTACGAGGACGACCTTCTCCCCGGCGGCGGCGCGCCGTACGGCCGTGGCGGAGTCGAAGACCGCCGCGCCCACCGCGGCGCCGGGCGAGGCCGGGACGCCGCGCGCGAGCGCGGGCCCGGTCGCGGAGGTGTCGAAGCGCGGGAACATCAGCCGGGCCAGTTCGTCCCCGCTCACGCGGGCCAGGGCCTCGTCGGTGGTGATGTACCCCTCGTCGGCCAGCTCGGCGGCGATGGTGAAGGAGGCTTCGGCGGTGCGCTTGCCGACCCGGGTCTGGAGCATCCACAGCCGGCCCCGCTCGACGGTGAACTCGATGTCGCACAGGTCCCGGTAGTGGCCCTCCAACGCCTTTGCGTACTGCCGGAGTTGGTCGTACGCGTGCGGGTCCAGCCGGTGCAGCTCGGTCAGCGCGACGGTGTTGCGGACCCCGGCGACGACGTCCTCGCCCTGCGCGTCGGGAAGGTAGTCGCCGTAGAGGCCGGGGCGTCCGGTGGCGGGGTCGCGGGTGAAGGCGACGCCGCTGCCGGAGCCGGGGCCGAGGTTGCCGAAGACCATGCGCTGGACGGTCACTGCCGTGCCCAGGTCGTCGGGGATGTGCTCGCGCCGCCGGTAGAGGCGGGCGCGCTCGCCGTTCCAGGACCGGAAGACGGCGAGGACCGCGCGCCGCAGTTGCCCGGCGGGGGACTGGGGGAAGTCGTGCCCGGTCGCGTCGTAGATCAGCTTCTTGTACATCTCGACGAGTTCGGCGAGGTCGAGGGCCTCCAGGTGCATGTCGTCCGGGGCGTCACGGGCCTCCTTCAGCACCGCCATGGCCTCCTCGAAGAGCGATGCCTCGACGCCCATGACCGTGCTGCCGAACATCTGCACGAGGCGCCGGTACGAGTCCCAGGCGAAGCGCTCGTTCCCGGAGACCTCGGCCAGGCCCAGGACGGACGCGTCGTTGAGGCCGATGTCCAGGATCGTCTCCATCATGCCGGGCATGGAGGAACGCGCCCCGGAGCGGACCGACACCAGCAGCGGATCGTCCGGGTGCCCGAGGCGGCGTCCCGCGGCGGCCTCGACGGCCGACAGGTGCGCGGAGATCTCCCGGAACATGCCTTCGGGCTCCGCGCCCGTGGCCAGGAAGGCCCGGCAGGCCTCGGTGCTCACGATGAAGCCGGGCGGCACCGGAAGGCCCATGCGGGTCATCTCGGCGAGGTTCGCGCCCTTGCCGCCGAGCAGGCCGGCCATGCCACGGCCACCCTCGGCGAAGTCGTACACGTAGCGGACCATGATCCTCTGCCCTGCCTTCCGTTGCCGGACCCCGACGGTCCGGCCCGACTCCAGCCTCGGACGCGCGCGGGCGCGAGGGCAGGTGCCGGACGGTCCCGGGTCGGAGGGAGAACAGGGCCGACCGGCCCTGGCCCTTCGACCCGGATGCGAGCAAGATCCTGAGCACGGAGGCCGACCGCGTCCGACGGGGACGGCGGCGTACGACAGGAGCGTGCCATGCCGGACAGCGAGCGCAGCGGCGCCGGGACCCCGATCCGCGTCTTCCTCCTCGACGACCACGAGGTGGTACGCCGCGGGGTCCGCGACCTGCTCGACGACGAGCCGGACATCACCGTGGTCGGCGAGGGCGCCACCGCCGAGCAGGCCCTCGTCCGGGTGCCGGCCCTGCGTCCGCAGGTCGCGGTGCTGGACGTCCGGCTGCCGGACGGCGACGGCGTGAGCGTCTGCCGGGAGCTGCGCTCGCGCATGCCGGACCTGGCCTGTCTGATGCTGACCTCGTTCGACGACGAGGAGGCCCTGCTGGACTCGATCATGGCCGGAGCGTCCGGGTACGTGCTGAAGCAGATCCAGGGCTCCGACCTGGTCTCCGCCGTCCGGACGGTGGCCCGCGGCCAGTCCCTGCTGGACCCGAGCGCCACCACCCGCCTGATGGCCCGGCTGCGCGGCGGAGAGCAACCGGAGCCCGAGCCGGACGCCCTGCCCCAGCTGACCGCCCGCGAGAGGGAGATCCTCGCCCTCATCGGCGAGGGCCTGACCAACCGGCAGATCGGGCAGCGGCTCTACCTCGCCGAGAAGACCGTCAAGAACCACATCTCCCGCATGCTGGCCAAGCTCGGTGTGGAACGCCGCATCCAGGCCGCCGTCATCGCGACGCAGGCCCAGGACCGGCTGAGGCAGCAAGGGCGCTGACCGTCCGCGTCCCCTTCAGGCCATTTGCCCCTACCCGGTGCCGCACCCTCCCCAGGCCTTATACCGTGGCAGATGACCGGAACGTTCGGCCCGGGACAGATCAAGGGGACCTGGAGGATCAGCGGTGGGACGCCCCAAGGAGCCCGGGGAACAAGCCCGTGTGCCGCTGCCGCAGCTGAGGCTGGACGAGCTCCTGGAGGAGCTCCAGGCCCGCCTGGACGCGGCCCGGGGAACCCGCGACCGCGTCCACAGCCTGCTGGAGGCCGTGCTCTCCGTCGGCCGTGAACTGGATCTCCAGCAGGCACTGCGCGGCATCGTGCAGGCCGCGGCCGTACTCGTGGACGCCGAGTACGCCGCCCTCGGCGTGATCGGGCCGGACGGCGAGAGCCTGTCGGACTTCCTCACCGTCGGCATCAGCGACGAGGGCATCTCCCGCATCGGCCACTACCCCGAGGGACACGGCATCCTCGGCGAACTCATCCGCAACCCCGAGACCCTGCGCCTGGAGAAGATCTCCGCGCACCCCGCCTCGTACGGCTTCCCGGCGAACCACCCGCCGATGAACACGTTCCTCGGCGTCCCCATCCGGGTCCGCGACCAGATCTTCGGCAACCTCTACCTGACCGAGAAGCGCGGCGGGGCGCAGTTCGACGAGGACGACGAGTCGGTGCTGGCCACGCTGGCCGTGGCCGCCGGGGTGGCCATCGACAACGCCCGGCTCTACGAGGAGTCCCGGCTGCGCGAGCGGTGGCTGCGGGCCAGCGCCGAGATCACCCACCGGCTGCTGTCCGGCAGCGAACGTGCCGAGGTCCTCGCCCTGATCGCCGAGCGGGCCAGGGAGAACACCGGCGCCGCCCTGGCCGTGGTCGCGGTGCCCGTGGAGCACACCGGCTCGCTCACCGTGGAACTCGCCATCGGCCAGGAGGCCGACGTACACCGGGGGCGGGTGCTGCCCGCCGGCGACAGCCTGATCGGCCAGGCATTCTCGACCGGCGTCCCGGTCACCAGCCCCGACGTGGCCGTCGACGACAGGGTGTCGGCCGATCCCGGGCTGGTGAGCACGCTCGGCCCGGCGGTGGCCGTGCCCATCGGCGGCAAGGACGGCGTTCGAGGAGTCGTGCTGCTGGCCCGCGCGGCGGGCCGGACGGCGTTCTCGGAGAAGGAGACCGAACCGCTCCAGGGCTTCGCCGCCCAGGCCGCGGTCGCCATGGAACTCGCCGAGCGCCGACGGGACGCCGAGCAGATCGCACTGCTCCAGGACCGCGACCGCATCGCCCGTGACCTGCACGACCTGGCCATCCAGCGGCTGTTCGCCACCGGTATGACGCTGCAGAGCGCCGGCCGGTTCATCGAGCATCCGCAGGCCTCGGAGCGGGTCGCGCGGGCCGTGGACGACCTGGACGAGACCATCAAGATCATCAGGTCCACGATCTTCGGGCTGCGCTCGCGCGACGACGCCGTCGGGCAGGGACTGCGCGCCAGGGTGGTCCGGGCGGTCGGTGAAGCGGCGCCGGTGCTCGGCTTCGCGCCGAGCCTGCGAATGGAGGGCCTGCTGGACACCCAGGTACCGAAGGAGACCGCCGACCACGCGCTCGCCGTCTTGTCCGAGGCCCTGACCAACGTCGCCCGGCACGCCCGCGCGGACCGTGCCGACGTCGTCCTGGAGACCGGGGGCGGCACGCTGACCCTGACGGTCGCGGACAACGGCGTCGGCATCCCGCCGGACGGCCGCCGCAGCGGCCTGCGGAACATGGCCGACCGGGCGGAGCAACTGGGCGGCTCGCTGGAAGTGACCGGTCCTGGCGAAGGCGGGGCGCGGCTGGTGTGGCGGGTACCGGTGGGGGAGGCGTAGCGCGGTCTGTTCCGGGCCGCTCGCCCGGTCGTCCTGCCCCGGTCGGCCCTGTGGCGCGGGCCCCTCCGCCGGACGCCGATCCCGGCGGTCCGGCGCCGAGGAGGCACCGTGACGAGCGGGACACAGCCGCAGACCTGGGCGGGGCTGCCGCGGCGTGGATGCGGAGGTCAGTGCGCCGGATACTGGTCCTGCCGGACGATGACCACCGGGCACGCCGCGTGCTGGGCACAGCGCTGACTGACCGAGCCCAGCATCGCCCGGGCGAAGCCGCCCCGTCCGCGGCTCCCCACCACGAGCAGCTCCGCTCCTTGCGAGGCGCGGATCAGCACCTCCGACGGGTCGCCCTCCACCAGCTCCTGGCGCAGCCCGGCGGGACGCTCGTCGGGGAAGACGGCGCCCAGCTCCTCCGTGAAACGCTCCCGGGCCTGCTCCAGGTCGAAGGCCGGGTCGATCGCGGGGCCGCTGAAACCGGCGGACGACGGCGTGTCCCAGGCGTGCACCGCCTCCACGACACCGCCGACGGACCGCGCGTACCGGGCCGCCCAGCGCAGCGCCGCGTAGGAGGAGGGCGAACCGTCCACTCCCACGACCACCCGTGGTACCGGCTCAGAGGAATGCATGGCCACCTCATTCACGAGTCGATGTCTCCAGCTCCACGCTGCCCGCACCCGCGGCCCCGCGCCAGCCGGGCGGCTCCCGCCGTCGGCGGAACCCCGGGCCACCGTCGGGCGGCCAGCGCGGTGAGGTGATCATGGAAGGCTGTGCCACAGCGGAATCGGCCGCATCTGTGCCGGCCGCGGACCGGATCCGCGCGCGAAGCGTGACCTGGAGCAGGGCATCGCCTCGGGCCGCTTCAGCGTCGCCGACCCGGTCGTCGCCCTGACCCGCGCTGAACGGCAGCCTGCTTGCGCTCCTGGAACTCTGGCTCAACCAGTCCCACGCCGACAGCGACCGAGCCGCGGGCACCATGGCCGAGATGCTCCTGCACATGCTGGGCCTCTCCCGCGGCGAGGCACGCGATGTCGCCCGGCGTTCCCTTCCCGCCGAAGCGTGACGGGAGCCCCCGTCAGCCCTGACGGCCGGGACCCGGTCGTACCTCGCAGCGGGCCGGCCCGGCCCCGCATGTCATGCGGGCAGGTGGACCACCTCGCGCGGCAGATGGCCGGTGACCGGTGCGGATGCCCACGGGTGGGACGGCCGGAGCCGGGGCGCGCTGCCGGGCTGACGCTCGGGGGACGTACTTCGCCGACCGCACCGCTGCCAGGTCTGCGTGGCCCCCAGCCGGCAACCCCGCTCCTTCACGTCGCGGGAGCGCGCCACCCCTGACCACCGAAGGACGCCGCCGGAGGACGAGAGCGCCCGTGGTGCGATGCCGGCGAGCCGCGACCTCACAGTCGGACCGACAGGTGGCGCGGCCCCCGGAGCATGGCGTTCCGGCGGTAGGGGGGCGGATCCTCCACCAGGCGTGCGGTGCGCAGGCGGGGGAGCAACGAGCCGAGGGCGACCTGGGCCTCGATGCGGGCGAGCGGCGCGCCGTAGCAGTAGTGGATGCCGCTGCCGAAGCCCAGGTGCTCGATGTCCTGGCGGGTGGGGTCGAAGCGTTCGGGGTCGTGGAACCGCAGCGGGTCGCGGTTGCCCGACGCCACCACCATGACGACTGACGTGCCTTGGGGGATGGTGGTACCGGCGACGTCGATGTCGGCGCGGGTGATGCGCTCGCGCATGTGCACCGGGGGCTCGTAGCGCAGCAGTTCCTCCACCGCTTGCGGCAGCAGGCCGGTTGCGCGGCACAGGTGGTCCAGCTGCTCGGGGTGGCGCAGGAAGGTGAGCACCCCGTTGGTGATCAGGTTGACCGTCGTCTCGTGTCCCGCGATGAGGAGCAGTACGGCGGTTTCCGCGAGTTCCTCCTGGGTGAGCCTCAGGGCCGGGTCCGGCTCGTTGGCGAAGGCGGAGAGCATGTCGGCGCCCGGCGTGCCACGGCGCCGCTCGGCGAGGTTCATGAGGTAGCCGCCCAGCTCCACGCGTGCCTGGTCGCCCGCCTTGTCCGTCTCGGTGGTGTCCTCGCCGGGCCGGACGTCGGCGGCCGCGACCAGCGCGTCGGACCATGCGCGGAACAGCGGCTCGTCCTCGTTCGGCACGCCGAGAAGGCGGCAGATCACCGTGACGGGCAGCGGGTAGGCGAAGTCGTCGACGACGTCGACCTGCCCGCCCGCCCCGAAGGGCTCCAGCAGTTCCTCGGTGACCTGGGCGATCTCGCCGCGCAGGGAATCGACCCGTCCCGGACTGTGCGGCGGGCCGAAGGGCCGCATGGCCAGCGTGCGCAGCCGGTGGTGCTCGGGGTCGTCGAGACGCAGGAAGGGCGGCTTGTGCGTGACCTCACCACGGCTGCGGGGATCGACACTCATCCGAGGGTCGTGGAGCAGCGCGGCGAGCTCGTGGTAGGTACCGACCAGACAGCTGCCGTCAGCCTGCCGTACGACGGGACCGGCCTCGCGGAGTTCCGCGTACAGCGGATAGGGGTCGGGACGGCTGGCGTAGTCGGTGATCCGTGCCAGCAGGGTGTCGGAGGCCATCGTGGCTCCTCGTCGTGGGACGGGTGCATGGGTCAGCCGGCGGGCTGCACCAACGTCAGGCGGCGGTCCGGCAGGTATCCGGTGAGCGCCACGGTCGGGCCGTGTGACAACCCCCGCGGATCCGGCACCTCGGACGGAATCGTGATGTCGGCCGCGATGGCGCGGTCCGCCGCTCCGGGCGGCGGGGGGAACGGAGCAGCCGTCTCGATCAGGTGCGCGTAGTAGTCGAGCGACTTGGCCATGTCGACGGTGACCGCGGCGGTGACCCGTCCCTGGTAGCCGTAGACCATCGCCAGACGGCGCGCCTCCAGGGAGCCCTGGGCGATGACCACGTGGTCGGAGAAGGTGGGCACGCCCACCGACTTGATGTTGAGTCCGAACTGGGTCGACCAGAACGTCGGCAGGGCCAGGTGCGGGCGCTGCAACGGTCCCGGACTGACCATGTTGTGGGCGGCCACCCCGGCCTGCTCGACCGCGTTGCCCCAGTGCTCCAGGGAGAGCATCTGGTAGCCGAACAGCGGGTGCGGGAAGCGGGAGACGTCACCGGCCACGAAGACGTCGTCGGTGACGATGCCGTACATGTTGAAGGCGCGGCAGCCGGCGTCGCAGGCGATCCCGCGCGGGCCCGCCGCCAGCCCGGACTCCGCCAGCCACTCGACGTTGCGGACCGCCCCCAGCGCCACGACGCAGACGTCGGCTTCCACGCGGCTGCCGTCGGACAGGTCCGCGCCGGTGAAGCGGCCGTTCCCGTGCAGGGCGGTGACCGTCACCCCCGTGCGCAAATCCACGCCGTGGTTGCGCTGCATGACGGCCGCGAGCTTGGACAGGGTTCCGCCGAGGGCGCCCACCAGGGGGGCGGGCCCGCGTTCGGCGACCGTGACCTCCAGCCCCCGCTCCCGGCATGCCGAGGCGATCTCCGAGCCGGTGAAGCCGGCGCCGATCACCAGCACCCGCTCGGGCCCGGCGGCCAGCCGCTCGGCCAGTCCCGCGGCGTCCTCACGCGTGCGCAGGGTGAACACCCCGTCCAGGGCGGCCTCATCGGGGTCGGGCCAGGGCCGCGCCCGGGTTCCGGTGGCGATCAGCACGCGGTCGTACGGCAGTGCTTCGCCGTCGGCCAGCAGTACGCGCTTCGTGAGCAGATCGACGCCGGTGGCGCGTACTCCCAGCCGCCAGTCGGCTTCCGGGTCCCGGCGCATCGGCAGTTCCGTGGTGTCCGCCGTCGCCTGGCCGAGCAGCACCTGCTTGGACAGCGGCGGCCGGTCGTAGGGCGGGTGGCGTTCGTCCCCGACCACGGTCAGTGAGCCGGTGAAGCCCTCGTCACGCAAGGCCTCCGCGGCTCTCAACCCGGCCAGCGAGGCGCCGACGACGACGATACGGCCGTCCTTGAGGTCACCGGGCACCGGCGCTCACCTCCTCACCGAGCAGGATGGCCTGCACCGGGCACGCCGCCGCGGCCTGGCGCACACGCTCGACCTGGTCGTCGGGGACGGCCGTGGCGTAGAGCAGGCCTTCCTCCCCGTGCAACCGGAAGACCTCCGGAGCGAGGAACACGCACTGGGCGTAGCCCTGGCAGCGGGTGAGATCCACAACGGTCCGCATCCCGACCACTCCCTCCGTCGCCGCACCCCCTCACCTCCAGCATGAGGGGGGAACGGGAGGCTCGCACGGCCACGGCGGGGATCGCGTCGAGCCACCGGAGGCGACGGGTCAGCCCAGGGCGCGGTCGAGGTTGAAGGCGGCGCTGACGAGGGCGAGGTGAGTGAATGCCTGGGGGAAGTTGCCCAGTTGCCGGCCGGTATGGCTCATCTCCTCGGCGTACAGGCCGGCATGGTTGGCGTAGGTGAGCATCTTCTCGAAGGCCGGCCGGGCTTCGTCGGTGTCCGGCGCGTGTGAGGGCCTCGGCGTACCAGAAGGAGCAGATGGAGAAGGTGCCTTCGTCGCCTTCCCGGCCGTCGGGACTGGCCTCGGTGTCGTAGCGCCAGACCAGGGAGTCGGAGACCAGTTCGTCGCCGAGGGCGTCGAGGGTGGACAGCCAGACCGGGTCGTTGGGGGAGATGAACTTGGTCGGCGGCGTCATCAGCACCGCCGCGCCGAGCACGTCGCCGTCCTCGTACTGGACGAAGGCCTGCCGGGCGGGCGACCATCCCTGCTCCATGATCAGCCAGTGGATCCGGTCCCGTACCGGGCCCCAGCGGGTGAGCTCGGCGGGCAGGCTCCGCTTGCGGCCGCCGCCGATCTGCTCGGGCAGGCTGGTGGTGGGGGCCGCCACGATCGCGCCGGTGGGGGCGTAGGTGAGCAGCTTCAGGGTGAGGGCGGAGCGGTGCGCCATCGGCCGCGGTAGCGGGACCGGCGCAGCCGGCGGCCCCAGTAGGCGACCGTGGTGGGGAACGCCCGCTCCGCCTCGGCCAGCGGACGGCGGGCGGCGGGGTGCCGTCCTTGACCCGGTCGGGGGCGAGCACCGCGGTCTCCCCCTGGGAGAGCTCGAACTCGGTACGGACGTCGTTCCGGTCGCACTTCAGCGGCACCGTCGCGGTCAGCGCCGGGGAACAACGAAGGGACGTGAGCGTCAGTCCTTCTCGTGGGCCCGTCCGGGATGGTTCTCCACGCCGGCGATCGCCGCGTCCAGTGCGCGATCGAACATCGTGTCGATCATGTCCTGGGAGGGGGCGGGCAGGTCCCTCCGGTCGCCGTCGTCCTGCGCGGGCCGCAGGGTGCTCCACCGCTGCAGCGCTCCGGTGAGTTCGCCGGCCAGCAGGCCTGTGAACACCGCGCACAGAGTGGCGGCGACGCGGGGGATCTCCGGGGCGGGCAGTTTCGCGGCGGACAGGACGTCGAGCAGTCCCCGCCAGAAGGGGTCCTCCGCCCTGATGTAGTCGGCGCGCCGGAAGGAGTACTCCATGAGTTTGGGGTGACGGTGCGCCAGTTCCCGGAAGTCGTGGGCGAGTTGACGCATCCGCTCCTGCCACGGGAGGTCCTCCCGCTTCCCCGTGCGGAACTGCGAGCCGACGCGTTCGGCCACGCCGCCCAGCACGGCGTCCTTGTTCGGCACGTGGTGGTACAGCGACATCGGGTTCGCGTCCAGCGCCGCCGCGAGCTTGCGCATGGTGAGGGCCTCGACCCCGTCGGCGTCGATGAGTTCCAGCGCCTTGGCGTAGATGCCGTCCTCGGTGAGGGGTACGTCTCTCTTCCTCGTTCCCCTGGGGGGCCTCCGCCGCTTTTCCATACGGCGTGTGGTATCACCGGGTGATCCCGTACGTGGTTCTCGCGGTCGCCCGGCGGCGCCCTGGTGATCGCGGCGGCCTCGTGCTCGGCCGGACCCCGCTCACCTGGAGCCTGCCGGGCCCGCACGGCATCAGCCGGATGCCGGCCCGTCGGCGACGGCTCGGTCAAGGCCTGGCAGGGGGCGCCGGGTGACCTCATGTGCCTCGTCCGAGGGCACGCCCAGCATGCGCAGGACCATTTCGGCCAGGTCGGAGGCGGCCTCGTCGCCGTCGAGGTCGGGGCGGTCCAGCCGCAGCGCGACGAGGGACAGCAGGGTGCCGCCCAGGGCGGACAGGGCGGTGGCCGGGTTGCCGATGGTGAAGCGGCCCGAGGCGGCGCCGCGTTCCAGGTCGCGCAGGGCGCGGGGGGAGAGGCCGCGGTCGGAGTGGACGTGGGCCAGACCGCGATCGCGCAGGATGCGCAGCAGTTCCGGGTGGGAGTCGGTCATCCGGGCGGTGAGCCGGAAGCCGGCCGCGACGAGTTCGGCGGGGTCCTCGATCCCCCGTACGCGCTCGTCGATGACCTGTCCGAACTCCTCCAGGGCGTCGGCCACGGCGGCGTCGAACAGCTCTGTCTTCGACTGGAAGTGGTTGTAGAAGGAGCCGAAGCCGACGTCCGCGCGCTCGGCGATCGTCTGGATGCTGGCGCTGGTGTCGCCCGTCTCGGCGAGGATCTGCCGGGCCGCGCGCACAAGCGCTTGACGGGTCTCCGCGCGGCGCCGTTCGAAGCGGTTCTTGGGCGGGGCTGACGTCGGCATGTCGCGAGTGTAACAACTACCACGATGACTCTCCCACCTCTGATGAGATCATCAATCAATTGTAGTTTCCCTATTGACGATGGGTTACAGCAAAGCTGATGATTTCCTCATTACGGCAATGTTGCCTGGAGGACACCATGTCCCACTCCCCTGTTCACAGGGCCGATCCCCGGACGGCCCACCAAAACCTCCACAGCGAGCAGGGCGCCCTGCGCGGAGAGCACCCCGGCCGGTCCCCCAACCCCGTGATCAAGGCGGCGGACCTGGCCTGGCTGGAGTTCGAGAAGCCGGACCCGGACCGGGCGGAGGTGTTCGCCCGTGACTTCGGCTTCGCGATCGCCGCCCGCACCGAAGGGGAGCTTTGGCTGCGCGGCACCTTCGCCGGCTCACCCTGCATGGTCATCAGGCGAGGGCCCGCGTCCCGCTTCATCGGGCCGGCGTTCCGCGCCGCCGAGCGGACCGACCTCGACCGGCTGGCCCGCGCCACCGGCACCGGCGTCCGGGACGCCGACGTACCCGGTGGCGGCCGGTCGGTCGCCCTGCTCGACCCCTCCGGCTTCGTGGTCCGGGTGGTGCACTGCGCCGAGCAGTTGCCCGCGCTGCCCGAACAGCAGCCGCTCCGGCTCAACTTCGGCACGGACGACCGTCGTACGAACGCCACGCAGCGCCCGCCGCGCGAGCCCTCGCGCATCCAGCGGCTGGGACATGTGGTGCTGGAGACCCGGGTGTTCGCCCGGGCGCTGGACTGGTACCTGGACACGCTCGGGATGATCGTGTCCGACTTCCTGTTCCTCGACGGGCAGCGCGGGCGTGGTCCGACCATGGCCTTCATCCGCTGCGACCAGGGCAGCCTGGCCGTCGACCACCACACCCTCGCCCTGCACCTGGGACCCGGCACCGGATACGTCCACTCCGCCTACCAGGTCACCGACCTCGACGCGATCGCCGCGGGCGGGGAGTACCTGGCCGAGCGAGGCTACCGGCGCAGCTGGGGCATCGGCCGGCACGTCCATGGCAGCCAGCTCTTCGACTACTGGCGCGACCCCGACCACTTCATGCTGGAGCACTTCGCCGACGGCGACCTGTTCTCCTGCGACGTCGAGCCCGGCTGGGCGCCGATGTCGGCCAGCGGCCTGGCCCAGTGGGGCCCACCGGTCACCCGCGACTTCCTCGGCACCAGCCCGTCCCCGGCCAGGCTCCGCGAGGTCATGACCGCCCTGTGCGGCGACAACGAACTCGACCCCGCCCGCCTGCTGGGCCTGATGAAAGCGATGAGCTCATGAGCACCAACGTCCTGCGCACCGCCGACGGCTGGTGGGCCGTCCGGGACGAGCGCGCCGTCCGCGTCGACACCAAGGCGGTCACCACCGCCGAACTGCTCGCCGAACGGGACGCGGTCCACGCGGCCGCCGCCTCCACCGGGAGCGGCACGCCCGTCGCCGACCTGGTGGCGCTGCCTCCGGTCACCACCCCCTGCCGGGTGGTCGCCCAGATGGTCAACTACCGCAGCCACGCCCGCGACTCGGGCTTCACCGGCGAGATCCCGCCCACGTTCTTCCGCAAGGCGTCCGGCTCGGTCAGCGGACCGCACGAGGAGATCGTCCGCCCCGCGCACGTGAAGTTCCTCGACTACGAGATCGAACTCGGCCTCGTCATGGGCGCCGCCCTGCCCGTGGGCACCGTCGTCGAGGAGCAGGACCTGCCGTCGTACGTCGCAGGGCTCGTGATCACCAACGATGTCAGCGCCCGCGACGTCCAGCTCACCAAGACCCAGTTCTACGAGAGCAAGTCCTACCCGACCTTCACGCCCACGGGGCCCTACCTGGCCCTGCTGGAGCCCGGGGACTTCGCCCGCCTGCTCGACCTGCGGCTGCGGCTGTCGGTCAACGGCGAGCCGCGCCAGGACCGCACGCTGGCCGACATGATCGTCCGGCCGGCCCAGGCGCTGACGCTGCTCGCGCGCTTCCAGAGCCTCGACCCGGGCGATCTGCTGCTGACCGGCACGCCCGGCGGCACCGCGCTGAAGGCGCCGCCCAAACCGGTCGAGAAGATCGGTGCGCTGCTGCCGCCGGCGCTGAAGTGGAAGGCATTCTTCAACGGGCAGGCGAAGAACCCGCGTTACCTGCGCAGGGGCGATGTCGTCACCGCGACGATCGCCACCCCGGACGGGCGGATCGACCTCGGCGAGCAGCGGACCCCCGTGACGGACGCCCCATGAGCACGGCACCGTCCCGGATGCCGGTGGTGATCATCGGTGCGGGCCCCGTGGGGGTCACCGCAGCCCTCCTGCTCGCCCGGCGCGGCGTACGCAGCCTCGTCCTGGAACGCCACCGGGACGTCTACCCGCTGCCGCGCGCCGTCGTCGTCGACGACGAGGTCCGCCGGATCCTGCAGAGTGCCGGCGTCCACGAGGAGTTCGCCGCCCTCGCCCGCCCGGCGCCCGGGCTACGGCTGCTCGATGCCCGGCACCACCTGATCGCCGAGTTCCCGCGCTCCCCGCACGGACACCACGGCTTCCCGCAGCTCACCATGTTCGACCAGCCCGAGCTGGAGCGCCTGCTGCGCGACGCCCTGGCGCGCCGCCCGGAGTGCGAGCTGTGGGGCGGGGTGGAGGTCGTGTCCGTCGACCCGTCCCAGGACTGGCCGGGTGCGGTCCGGATCGCCTTCCGCCGCGACGGCAGCGACGAGGAGGAGCACCTGTGGGCCGACGCCGTGCTGGGCTGCGACGGCGCGGGCAGCCTCACCCGCGAGGCCATCGGCGCGGTGTGGGAGGACCTCCACTTCGAGGAGAGCTGGCGCGTCATCGACGTGCGCACCAGCCGCCGGGTGCGCACCTGGGACGGAGCGGAGCAGATCTGCTGTCCCACCCGGCCGGCCACCTTCATGCGCGTCACCGAGGATCGCTACCGCTGGGAGTTCCGGCTGACCGAGGGCGAGTGTCTGGACGGCCCGGACGGGCTCGAGCGCCTGCGGGAGCTCGTCGCTCCGTGGGTGGACCTGCCGTCCGACGCCTCGTGGGGCGACGACTTCGAGGTGATCCGGCAGGCGCAGTACACCTTCCGGGCCCGCGTGGCCGACCGGTGGCGCCGGGGCCGCGTCTTCCTGCTGGGCGACGCGGCCCATCTCACCCCGCCCTTCATCGGGCAGGGTCTGTGCGCGGGGCTGCGCGACGCCCACAACCTCACCTGGAAGCTGGCCCGGGTCCTAGGGCGGGGCGGTGCGGACGACGGGCTGCTGGACACCTACGAGCGCGAACGCAAGCCGCACGCCCGCCACATGATCCGCCTCGCGGTCGCCGTCGGCTGGGCCATGACCGGCGGACAGGACCGCGCCGCCGCGGTCCGCCGGGCGGTGGTGGGCGCGGCCTGCCGTGTTCCCGGCCTGACCTCGGCGATAAGCCGCGACCTCAGCCCCGCGCTGACCGCCGGCCCGCTCGTACGGCGCGGACTGCGGCCGACCGGCCGCGCGCTGGCCGGCACCTTCTGCCCGCAGCCCTGGGTGCGGCACGAGGAAGGGCGGGTGCGCCTCGACGACGTGCTGGGGGACTCCTTCGCCGTTGTGACCGTCGTACCGCCCACCGCGCGGATGACGGCCGTGGCCACGGCACTCGGCGCGACGACGGTCCGCGCGGACGATCTGCTCGACGGCGGCACCCTGGCCGCCTGGCTGGCCAAGGGCCGGGCGGACGCCGTACTGCTGCGTCCCGACCGCGTGGTGCTGGACACCGTCCCGGCCGGCAGGGGGGACTTCACCGACACCGCCACCTGGGCACCGCTGCTGCACACCGCCCGCCGTCCAGCCGAGGACCGGACCGCCCCGCTGCTGAGGAGCACCCCGTCATGACCACCCCGCACTCCACGCCGTGTCCGGAGCCCTTCCTCACCCCCGACCCGCAGGCGGCGGACCGCAGCCGCATCGCGGACTTCGCCCGATGGGCGGCCCGCCACCAGGGTGCCGAAGGGATCCAGGACCCCACCGACTACCAGGCCCTGCACCGCTGGTCGGTCACCGACCTGGACGGGTTCTGGGCCGCGGTGCGGGAGTACTTCCACATCGACGCGACGACGCCGTACGAGCGGGTGCCGGCCGAGGAGACCATGCCCGGCGCCCGCTGGTTTCACCCATACCTCCGACGGCTCGGTGATCGTCCACGGCCGCTCCGACGCCGCGCTCAACCGCAACGGTGTCCGCCTCGGCAGCTGACATCCACGAGATCGTCGAGAACCTCCCGGAGATCACCGAGGCCCTCGTCATCGGCGCGGAGGAACGGCGACTCCTGGATGCCCCCGTTCGTCGTCCCGGGCCCGGTGCCACCGTGGACGACGCCCTGCGCGACGCGATTCGCGTCGACGCCTCACCGCGCCACGTATTCGAGGAGATCGTCGCCGGGCCGGACATATCCGCACACCAGGACCGGCGAGAGGCCGTGGCGGCGCGCTCATATCAGGCTCCCGCTGCCGTAAGGGGCGTACAGGTCCAGCAGCCGGATCCGCGATGTGTGCAGCCGGTCGGCGACCACGTGACCGACCCAGTCGGCGATCGCGCGGCCGAATTCGGGGTCCTCGGCGCACAGGGCGCGCACGGCGTCCGCGTCGAACTCCCAGGCCCGTACCGGGCTCATGGCCTCGGCACCCAGGTGCCAGAGGTACGGAGGGAAGTGCCAGGACCAGCCGACCAGTTGGCCGGGCCCCAGTGACCCGATGACGGCGGCGCGGCGGCCGGGGACTTTCAGGTCCAGCGTGACCGTGCCGGTCCGGATGATCCAGAACCGGTCGGCGCGCCGGCCCTCCTCGAACAGGCGGGCACCCGCGTCGAAGGACACCTCGCGGGCGATCCGCATCAGTCGTTCGCGGTGCTCGGCCGGAAGGCCCCTGGCCGAGGTGGTGGTGGAGGTCATCGCTCCGGTCCTTTCTTCCGGCCCGCGTGACCGGCTCAGGGGCTGAACGGTCATCGGCCCTCCGGGAGCCGTGGGGCCTGCTGATCCCAGGCTCTTCCGGGGCGGGCGGGTCCACCACGGGCCGCACGGGCCTGATCGAGGGTCGTCCGGCCCCATTCGAGCGCAGGAGACGGCATCGGCCGGCCGCCGGACACCGGCGACGGGAAGGACGAACGTCCCGGACAGGGGCCGAACCGCCCTACCTGCCGGGACCGGGTGGTGCGACCGTGACAGTGGGACTCGGACAACTGCCCTGAGAGGCGGTGGGGAACGATGGAGCTGCCCCTGGTCGTGGGCGTCGACGGATCGAACGGCAGCATCGATGCGGTCGACTGGGCGGTGGACGAGGCGGCCCGGCACGGTCTGCCGCTGCGGCTCGTCCACGCCTCGCTGTGGGCACGCTACGAGGGCGTCGTTCCGGCGACCAGCCCCGAACGCCCCGCGGAGCAGATACTCGTGGAGCACATCGTCGGCTCCGCCACCGAGCGTGCCCGTCTGCGCAATCCCGACGTGAAGATCACCGCTGACGTGATCCCGGCGGACGCGGCGTCCGCCCTCCTGGAGGAGGGCAACCACGCCGCCGCCGTGGTGACCGGCTCGCGTGGCCGCGGCGAGCTGAAAGGGCTGCTGCTCGGCTCGGTCGGCCTGGCCGTCGCGGCCCGAGCGAACTGCCCGGTGATCGTGGTCCGCGGCGACCGGGCCGGCCTGGCCGGCAGCCACGGGCGGATCCTGTTCGGCGCCGGTGAGCCCGGGGAATGCGGCAAGGCCGCGCGGTTCGCCGTCCGGGAGGCCGAGGCTCGCGGATGCGTCCTGGACGTCGTACGCGCCTGGCGTTGCCCCGCGTACGAGGCCGTCGACCATCCGGCACAGGCCCAGGAGCCGGCGCACCAGCACGAGGAGCAGGCCGGTGCCGTGCTCGACGCGCTGCTGGCGGACGTGACGGGCGACCACCCCGCCGTCCGCGTGAGCCGTACGACCGTCGAGGGCCCGGCCCGCAAGGTCCTGGTGCACCGCTCGGCCGCCGCCGACCTCGTCGTCGTGGGCGCACGGCGCAGCTCCGGCCACCTGGGCCTGCAACTGGGCCGCGTGAACCACACCTTGCTGCACCACGCGGCGTGTCCGGTGGCGGTCGTACCGCTACGGGGGTGACCCACCGACCGGCCGCACCCGTCGGTCGGTGGGTCACAGGCTCGCCGCGTGGTCGGGGACGTACTGCTGCAGATCGCGCGGCGGGCGCTCGTAGCCGGTCGACGGGGGCCGGGGCGGCAGCTCCAGCACCGGCGGCGGGACGTCGTGGTACGGCAGCGAGTCCAGCAGATGGGCGATCATGTTCAGCCGGGCCCGCCGCTTGTCGTCGCTCTCGACGACGTACCACGGGGCCTCGACGATGTCGGTGTGCACCATCATCTCGTCCTTCGCCCGTGAGTACGCCTCCCAGCGGGTGAGCGACTCCAGGTCCATCGCGGACAGCTTCCAGCGCCGCAGGGGATCCTCCAGCCGGCGGCGGAAGCGCTCCTGCTGCTCGGTGTCGCTCACCGAGAACCAGTACTTCCGCAGCAGGATGCCCTCCTCCACCAGCATCCGCTCGAAGATCGGGCACTGCCGCATGAAGCGCTGGTACTCCTCCTGGGTGCAGAAACCCATCACGTGCTCGACCCCGGCCCGGTTGTACCAGCTGCGGTCGAACAGCACGATCTCCCCGGCGGCCGGAAGGTGACCGACGTACCGCTGGAAGTACCACTGGGTGCGCTCGCGCTCGGTCGGCTTCGGCAGTGCCGCGATCCGCGCGACGCGAGGATTGAGGTGCTCGGCGACCCGATTGATGGTGCCGCCCTTGCCGGCCGCGTCCCGGCCCTCGAACACCACGACCAGCCGGGCGCCCTCGGCGCGCACCCACTCCTGCAGTTTCACCAGCTCCGTCTGCAGGCGCAGCAGCTCCCTCTCGTACGCCGCGCGCGGCACCTTCGCCGTCTTCCTGCCGCCCATGCCGCCTCCTGTGCCCGGTGACCACGTCGATGTCCTCAACGTAGTCACCGACCGGCGCCGCCGTCGGGAACTGCGCGGCGCCGTTCGACAGGTGCGCGGCTACTTCCTCTCCCCGCCCCGGCAGGAACTCCTGCATCTTCGCCTTGAAGCCCGGCCGCACCATCGGGCCACGGTCGGCGTCGCCCCTCAGGATCGACGCGGCCGTCGCCTCCATCTGCTCCCACGTCGCGTGCGGCGGGATCGGCGGCACCGCAGGGTCGGTGACGAACTCGACGACCGCCGGGCCGTCCGCCTCCAGCCCGGCCCGCCAGCCCGCCTCGACGTCCTCCGGCTTCTCCACCCTGACTCCCGTCAGGCCGAGCGAGCGGGCGAAGGCCGCGTATGCACGTCCGGCAGCTGTTGCGAGGGCAGGAAGGACGGCGCGCCCCCCATCGCCCGCAACTCCCAGGTGACCTGGTTGCGGTCGCGGTTGTTCCACACCCCGACCACCAGCCGCGGGTCCTGCCAGCGGTCCCGGTACTTCGCCGCCGTGATCAGCTCCGCCATCCCGTTCATCTGCATCGCCCCGTCGCCGACCAGCGCGATCGCGGGGCGGTCCGGGTGGGCGAACTTGGCGCCGATCGCGTACGGCACCCCGCAGCCCATCGTCGCCAGCGTCCCGGAGAGCGAGGAGCGCATGCCGGCGCGCATCGTCAGATGGCGGGCGTACCAGTTGGCCGCCGAGCCCGAGTCGGAGGTGACGATCGCGTTCTCGGGCAGCAGCGGGTCCAGCGCCCGCGCCACGTGCTCCGGGTTGATCGGGTCGGCGGACAGCGCGGCCCGGCGCTCCATCACGTCCCGCCAGCGGTGCACGTTGTCGCACACCGTGCCGAACCACTCGCGCCCACGGTCACCGTCCAGCAGCGGGATCAGCCGCCGCCGGGTCTCCCCGGCGTCTCCGACGAGGTTCACCTCGTACGGATACCGCATCCCCACCATGGATGCACGTGTCCCGGCTGATCAGCCGCTCGTGCGACCGGGTACGGCAGGAAGTGATGCGCGGGAGCGCCTGAGGGCCCGCGCCGCGCCCCTCCGGTGAGAGGCGTTGTCACCTGGTTGGGTGGCTGGTTCCCGCGAATGGGGTCCGGGCGCGGGCAGGAGTGGGGGCCGCGGGCTGTGATGGCGGTGGGGGTGCGGATTCGTACCTCTCCGTCGGTCTAAGGAGCCCGTCCCATGCGCCGCAGCGCCCGTGTCCTGTCCGTTGCCGTCATAGCCGGGGCCGCTTGGGGTGGGGCCGTTCCCCTCGTGTCGGCGGACCCGGCCGCCGAGGTGTCGCCCGCCTCCGCCCAGCCGGGCGGGAGCGTCACCGTCGCCGTGACGTGCGACCCCCTCAGCGGGGCGGGGGCGCCCGAAGTGATCGAGGCGACCTCCGAGGCGTTCGCCGACAGCACGGTGCCTCTGCAACTGGTGCCCGGCGACGGCGCCGCGGCGCCCGGTCTCGTGTACGAGGGGAGGGCGCTCACGTTGCCCGCAAGCGTGTTCGAGGCCGATCCGGCCGCCGCGGACGCCGACCCGGTGTGGACCGTGGACGGCACCTGCCCGGCGGCGGCCGGCGCGCAGGGCAAGGCGTGGACCGCGTCGTTCACCGTGCCGCGCAAGGGGAACGACGCCCGGCCCGCCTGCTCCGACGGCCAGGAGTGGTGCCAGGGTGCCACGGTGGAACACGGCGTGCGGGCGGGCGGGGGCGGCGCCTTCAACGACTCCGTGCCCGCGCTGGTCGCCGGTGGACTACTGATCGCGGGGGCCGCCGGCGCCGCCGGGCACCGGCTGTGGCGCAGGGACACGCCGGGAGACGCCTGAGGCGGCGTCGTGCTGGGTACGCAGAGCGAGAGCACGACCGGAACCGTGGGCACGACGCAACGACCGGCGACCCGGCCCGGCCCCAGGGCGACCCGACACGGCACCGGCACGGCACCAGGGACTGCGCGGAGGTACGTATGCGGCGGACCGAACCGGAAGGCCACGGGCCCGTCCGCTACGGGCCGCCCCTACCCGAAGACGGGCTGCCCGTACTGCCCGAGCTGTCCGCCGTGCTCGCCGCGGCCGCCGGCCGTGCCGCCGGTGAGCCGGTGGGCGGCGGTGCGGCGCTGCTGGAGGCCGCGTGCGGCTACTGGGAGCGGCGCGGGCTGTCCGCCGGGCCGGAGCGTGCCGTGGCCGCGCCCGGCGCGCCCGCGCTGCTGCTGGCGCTGACCGCGGCCCTCGGCGGTGACGTGCTCGTACCACGGCCCTGCGCCGCCTGGTGGGCGCCCTACGCACGCCTGCTGGGCCGGCCGGTGTTCCATGTCGCGACGCCCGCCGAGTGCGGGGGCGTACCGGATCCGTACACCCTGCTGGAGACCGTGCGCAGGGTACGCGCCGAGGGCGGGGACCCACGGCTGCTGGTGCTGTCCGTCGCCGACGACCCGACGGCCACGGTGGCGCCGCCCGAACTGGTGCACGAGACCCTCGAAGCCGCCACCGGCGAGGGGCTGCACCTGGTCAGCGACGAGACCTGGCGCGACACCCTGCACTCCCCGCACGACACGGTGCTCCTCAGCCCGGCGGAGATGCTGCCCGGCCAGGTCACCGTCGTCACCGACCTGGCCGGCGCGCTGCTGCCGTCCGGCTGGCCCGCCGCCGTGGGCCGGTTCCCCGAGGGAGAGGCGGGGGACGGGCTGCACGCGCGCGTGCTGGACGTGCTGACCGCGCTCGACGCGCGCGTCGCCGGACCGGTCGCCGCCGCGGCCACCTACGCACTGGGCGAGCCCGAGCCGCTCGGCGGCCATGTGGACGCCGTCGTACGCCTGCACGCGCGCGTGGCCGGGGCCGCGCACCAGGCCGTCGTCGCCGCCGGTGCCCTCTCCCCGCCGCCGCAGGCCGGCCGGCATCTGTACGTCGACCTCGGCCCGCTGCGGTCCGGGCTCGCCGCGCACGACGTGGGGGACGCCCAGGAACTGGAGGACTTCCTCGCCGCCCGGCTCGGCATGCCCGCCCCGGGCGGCCACCGCTTCGGCGACGACCTGGCCGCGCTGCGCGTACGGCTGTGCACCGGCCCACTGCTGGGTGACACCGACGCCGAGCGCGCGCGATGCCTCGCCGCGCCCGCGCCGCTGGAACTGCCCCATGTGCAACGCGCGTTGATCAATCTGAAGTCGGTACTCGACGATCTCCGTGACGACGCTCAGCGATGGGAGTCTCCTCGATGACGCAGCAGTCCGAGTCGGCCACGAGCACGCCCACCGAGGAGGCCGACGGTCCGGCGTCCAGGACAGCGGCGGCACCGGCCGCGCCGCCGCTCGCGCACCCGTTCCCGCCGCTCGCCGAGCCCCGCCCGCTGGCGGAACGGCGCGTGTGGCCCCGTACCTTCCACGACCGGCTGACCGCCCCGCTGCCCGGGATCAGGGCCCTGGCCCGGTTCGCCCGCGAGGGAGCCGTACGGCCCGGCCGTGAGGGTCTCGCCGACATCCCCCGGCTGCCCTTCGCGCCCGGCCCGCTGCCCCGCGTCGACGCCCGCACGATCGCCGTCACCTGGGCGGGACACGCCAGTTGGGTGCTGCGCGTCGGCGGGCTCACCGTGCTCACCGACCCGGTCTGGTCCCGCCGCATCCTGGGCACCCCGGCGCGGATCACGCCGGTGGGGGTCCCCTGGAGCGAACTGCCCCGCGTCGACGCGGTGGTCATCAGCCACAACCACTACGACCATCTTGACGCCCCCACGCTGCGCAGGCTCCCGCGGGACACCCCGGTGTTCGTCCCGGCGGGGCTCGGCCCCTGGTTCCAGCGCCGGCGCTTCACCCGCGTCACCGAGCTGGACTGGTGGGAGGCGGCCGAACTGGACGGCGTGCGCTTCGACTTCGTCCCCGCCCACCACTGGTCCAAGCGCACCCTGACCGACACCTGCCGCACCCTGTGGGGCGGCTGGGTGCTCACCGACCCCGAGGGCAGGCGGGTCTACTTCGCGGGCGACACGGGGTACGGCCACTGGTTCTCGCGCATCGGGCGCCGCTACCCCGGCATCGACCTCGCGCTGATGCCGATCGGCGCGTACGACCCGCGCTGGTGGCTCAGCGACGTGCACTGCGACCCGGACGAGGCGGTGCGGGCGGTGGCGGACCTGGGCGCGCGGCGGATGGCCCCGATGCACTGGGGGACGTTCGTGCTGTCGGCGGAGCCCGTCCGGGAACCCCTGACCCGCGTGCGGACGGCATGGGAGAAGGCGGGCCGCAACCGCGAGGACCTGTGGGACCTGCCGGTGGGAGCCTCAAGGGTGCTGCACAGCAGCGCGCCCTGAGCGGCCCGGCCCCTTCCACGGACGCGAGGCGGGACGCCGCCCAGGGGCACGGAGACCCGCGCGACCAGCCCCCACGACCGACAACGGACCGCACCCATGGCGGGACGCGAGGCGGGACGCCGCCCAGGGGCGCGGGGAACTGCGCGACCAGCCCCCACGACCGACAGCGGACCGCACCCATGGCGGGACGCGAGGCGGGACGCCGCCCAGGGGCGCGGGGAACTGCGCGACCAGCCCCCACGACCGACAGCGGACCGCACCCATGGCGGGACGCGAGGCGGGACGCCGCCCAGGGGCGCGGGGAACTGCGCGACCAGCCACCCACGACCCGCGCATCCCCACGACCCGCGCATCCCCACAACCCCCCCACATCCCCGCGATCCCCACGCACCCCCGGCCAGGGCTCCTCACCCGGCCGACCGCTCCCGGAACCGCCGCCAGAACCCCGGCACCACACTGATGAGCAGCGCCAGCGCCACCGCCGCGACAACCCCCTCCCACGGTTCCGGAAACAGCGACCCACCCAGGATCCCGATCAGCTGATACGCCACCGCCCACGCCAGACAGGCCGGCAGGTTCCCGCGGGCGAACCGCCGCGTCGGCCACTTCGCCAGCAGACAGGCCAGCATCACCGGCAGCCGGCCCGCCGGCACCAGCCGGGACAGCACCAGCACCGTGACACCGTGCGAGGCGAGCTTGTCCTGTGCCTGCGCCAGCCGGTCCTCCGGCGCCCGCGCCCGGATCGCCTCCAGCCAGCGCGAGCCGTTCCTCGACCTGAGGCCGCGCCGGCCCATCCAGTACAGGGTGGCGTCGCCGAGGAACGCGGCCAGCGACGCCGTCACGAACACCAGCGCCAGCGAGAAGGGTGCCGTCTGGTGAAAGGCCACCACCGCCGCCGAGCTCACCAGCGCCCCCGTCGGCACGACCGGCACCAGCGCCCCGACCAGCACCAGCAGGAACAGCGACGGATAGCCGATCGCCTGCTGGGTGGACTCCGCCGGTATCGGCGACGGGACCGCCGCGAGCCAGCTCACCGTGCGACCTCCAGCCGCACACTCTCCCCGTGCCCCAGCAGATGCACGTCCACCTTCGGTGCCCGCCGGGCCGCGAGGCGCGCGAACTCGTCGCCGGGCGCGTGGAACTCGTGCGGGCGCACCGCGTCCATGCCGATCGGCCAGTAGGTGCCGAAGTGCACCGGCACCGCGCTGCGCGGCGCCAGCCGGACCAGCGCCTCGGCGGCCAGCGCGGGGTCCAGATGCCCGTGGCCGAGATACGGGCCCCAGCCGCCGACCGGCAGCAGCGCCACGTCGATCGGCCCCACGTCCGACGCCATCGTGTCGAACAGCCCGGTGTCCCCGGCGAAGTAGGTGCGGGCCTCGCCCTCGACGACGTAGCCGAGGGCGGGGCAGCGGTGCGGGCCCACGGGCAGCCGCCGTCCGTCGTGCCGGGCGGGCACGGCCCGTACCGTCAGATCCGCCACGCGGGTGGTGTCGCCGGGGGCCGTCTCCGTCAGGCGGAGATGGGAGAGCCGGCGCAGCGCCGGTACAGCCCGGGGTGCGCCGCGGGGTACGAGCAGGCGCGTGCCCGGTGCCAGCCGCGCCAGGGACGGCACGTGCAGATGGTCGGCGTGCAGGTGGGAGACGAGGACGACGTCCGCGCGCCAGGCGCCCGGCGGGGGTGCCGCGCCCCGGCGGCGGCGCAGATGGGCGAGCCTGCGGGCGAACAGGGGATCGGTGAGCACACGTGTGCCCGAGTCCGAGACCGTGCAGGTGGCGTGCCCCCACCAGGTGATCTCCACCGGCACCTCTTTGCCTCCTTCGCGCGACTCCCCGAAGCCTACGGGCAGGAGTAGGGTCGGCCGCGAAACCCGGAGGTGAGGGGGCGCCATGGGAGCATTGCGCGTCACGGCGATCGCCGGTCTGACGCCGCTGGAGCAACTCGACGCGGACCCCTTTCTGGTCGACTCCCGCAGCCAGCACGCCATGTGCGCGCGGTGGGCAGCCGAGCGGGGGTACGTCGTCGCCCGTCAGCTGCTGGTGCGCGGGCTGCGCGCCGACCACTGCGCCCTGTGGGACGGCGTACGGCCCGGATGCGACCTCTTCGTGGCGCCGAGCCGCCGGGTGCTCGAGTGCGCCCTGTCGAACGTCGACGAGTTCACCGCGGAGTGCGCGCGGCGCGGGGTGCGCGTCGAGACGGTGGGCCGGGCCGAGCCGTCGTACGACGCGCAGATGAAGGCCCGGGTGCACCGGCGGCTGTCGATGCCGACGGCGGGGTACGACGGGGGCTGACGGGCCGTCCTGCCGACGGACGCATGGGTTCCGGCACGCGTTATGACAATCTGGACGCAGGCCCGCGTCGAGGGCGGGCCGGGACGTGAGGTGTACGGGGAGTGCTCGGAGGGCATTGGCGGCGGGCCGCCGGCCAGGTGGGGCGGAGCGTCGCGGTGTGGGCCGTCAGCACGCTGACCATGCTCGTGCTTGCCGGGCTCCTGCCCGACTTCCAGTTGCAGAGTCCCGACGGCGACAGCGCCACCACCATCGCCGTGACGGCCGCGTTCGCGGCCGGCGCCTTCGGTCTGCTGTCCGCGCTGGTGTGGCCGCTGCTCGTCCGGCTCCTGCTGCTGGTGCCCGCCCTCGTGCTCGGACTGCTGGTGTTCTTCCTCAACGGCGCGCTGCTGCTCGTCGCCCTGCGCCTGAACCCCGCCGAGCGCGGCGCGGTCGACCCGGAGACCGCGGTGGTCGTCGCCGCCGTGATGTCCGCCGTGGCCTCCGCCACCGGCGCCGCCCTCGCCGTCCGCGACGACGACGCCTACCGCCGCCGCCTGTACCGTCTCGCCGACCGGCGCCGCCGCACCCTGCCGCCCGGACCGCTCACGCCGGGCACCGTGTTCGTCCAGCTCGACGGCGTCGGGCACGACGTGCTGACGGCCGCCGTCGGCCGGGGGCTGATGCCGACCGTCGCGCGCTGGCTCGGCCACGGATCGGCCGCCGGTCCCGGCAGGGCCACCCACCGCCTCACCCCTTGGCGCACCGACTGGTCCAGTCAGACCGGCGCCAGCCAGCTCGGCATCCTGCACGGCAGCACCTTCGACGTGCCGGCGTTCCGCTGGTACGAGAAGGACACCCAGGAGGTGATGGTCAGCAACCGGCCGACCAGCGCCGCGGAGCTCCAGCGCCGCGCCGTGGAACGCACCGGCGACGGCGGGCTGCTCACGGTGGACGGCGCCAGCCGCGGCAACCTCTTCAGCGGCGGTGCCGACGAGCAGGCCCTGGTGCTGTCCATCGCCACCCGGCGGCGCAGCCGCGAGACCCGCTCCCGCGCGGGCTACTTCGCCTACTTCTCCGACCCCGCCAACGCCGTGCGCACCGCCCTGTCCTTCGTCGCCGAGACGGGGCGTGAGATGGGCCAGTCCACCCGGGCCCGGATGCGCAAGGTCCGCCCGCGTGTCTCCCGCGGCGGCCTCTACCCCCTCGTCCGCGCCTTCGCGACCGTCGTCGAACGGGACGTCGTCGTCGCCGCGGTGATGGGCGACCTGCTCGCCGGGCGCGCCGCCGTCTACGCCGACCTGGTCGCCTACGACGAGGTGGCGCACCACTCCGGACCGACGAGCCGGGACGCCGAGAAGGTGCTCGAACGCCTCGACCGGTCGCTGGCGCTGATCGAGAAGGTCGCCGAGCACGCTCCCCGCCCGTACCGGATCGTCGTCCTGTCCGACCACGGCCAGAGTCCGGGCGAGACCTTCCACGCCCGCTACGGCCTCACCCTCGGCGACCTCGTCCGGGCGGGCTGCGGGCTGCCCGTGCCGCGCCGGGCGCGTCGCACCCGCAGCGGCACGGAGGCACGCGCCGCCGTCCGGGCCGCCCTGCGCATACCGGTGGAGGAGGAGCACGGGCAGCGCCGCACGTCGCGCCGCTCGGAGCCGATCGTGCTGGCCTCCGGCAACCTGGGCCTGATCTCGTTCCCCGATGTGCGCCACCGGCTGAGCAGGGAGGAGATCGACGCCCGCCACCCGGCGCTGCTGCCGACCCTCGCCAACCACCCCGGCATCGGCTTCCTGCTCGTGCGCAGCGAGGAGCACGGCGGTGTCGTGCTCGGCGCGAACGGCGCCGAAGCACCGTTGGACGGGCTCGACGACGAGCATCCCGGGCCGCTCGCCGGGTTCGGGCCCGGTGCCGCGGACGCCGTGCGGCGTACGCATTCCTTCCCGCACACCGCCGACATCATGGTCAACTCCTTCCACGACCCCGCGGACGGCGAGGTCCTCGCCTTCGAGGAGCAGATCGGTTCGCACGGCGGGCTCGGCGGCTGCCAGGGCCGCCCCTTCCTGCTGTCCCCGCTCGACCTCTCCGCGCCGGTGGCCGACGGGACGGACCTGGCCGGCGCGGAGCAGGTGCACCGGGTGCTCCGCCGCTGGCTGCGGGAGTGCAACGGCCCTCAGGTGCCGCTGGCCGCTTCCCGGCTCACGACCCGCGAGGCCGCACCTTCTGCGGCGCCGGACCAGGCCGCGCAGGACAGAATCGTGTGAGGTGAAGGGGTGCCGGACCATGTCCGACCATGGGCGGCGCCCGGCGATCCCGGGCATCAGTTCGATGAGACGCGCACCACCCCATGCACGTCACCTCAACCGTCCCCCCGTCGGCTCCGGCCCGGCAGAGCCCCGCAGACCTACTGGATCACACCTGGGTCTCCAGCGCGGCGCCCGCCGTCGCCGCCGTCGGCTACTACCTCGACACCCGATCCCGGTGCACGACCACCGCTGCACCGCCCCCCTCGCCGCGCTGGGCATCCGGTGGCTGCCGGCCTCGCCAACCTCGCGGGCACCCGCTACGTCGGCGCCGTCCAGCTCGTCCCGACCGTGCGGCACGCCTGTCCGATTCCCCAAGGTGCCCGGCTGCCGTTCACCGCACGTGGTCCGGTGTTCCGCATGCGGTGAGCCGGAATGTGATCGGATAGGGCCGAGAACCCCGGAAACGGGGTCGCATCGAGAGCTGCGAAAGGAACAACCGTGGCAACCACGCGCTCCGCACACACCGTCTGGGAAGGCAACCTGCTCGAGGGCAACGGCGTCGTCACCTTCGACTCCTCAGGCATCGGCCAGCAGCCGGTGTCGTGGCCGTCGCGCGCCGAGCAGGCGAACGGCAAGACCAGCCCCGAGGAGCTGATCGCCGCCGCCCACTCCAGCTGCTTCTCCATGGCCCTGTCGCACGGCCTGGCCGGTGCCGGCACCCCGCCCACCAAGCTGGTCACCACGGCCGACGTGACCTTCCAGCCGGGTGAGGGCATCACCGGCATCGCCCTCACGGTCGAGGGCACCGTCCCCGGTCTGGACGACGACGCGTTCGTCGCCGCCGCCGAGGACGCCAAGGCCAACTGCCCCGTGAGCCAGGCCCTGAAGGCCGTGCCGATCACCCTGTCGGCGAAGCTCGCCTGAGAGCACGCGCGACCGGACACAGGCCGTCCCTCCGGGGGCGGCCTGACCGCCGGGAGTGACCTTCATGCCCCCACGCCCCGCCGTCCGCGCCCATCGCGGCGGCACCGAGCGCTCCGGCCCGGCCACCTCGGAGGCCTACGAGGACGCCCTGCTGCCGGGAGCCGAGTAGGCCGAGTTCGACATCCGGCGCACCGCCGACGGTGTCCTCGTCGTCCACCACGACGCCCGCGTCGGGCCCGGCGGGGCGCCGGGCGCCGCGCTCACCCATGCCGAACTGAGCGTGCCGTGATCGATCGCGTGGTGGCCCTGCTCGGCCGGGACGGGTTCGTCGCGACCACCCTGGAGGAGCGCTTCCCTCGCCGCGATCACCGAGGCCTGCCCCGGCGTGCGGACCGCCCTGTCGCCGGGCCGGGGCGGCGCGGGGACCGGAGCGGCGCGGCGGGCGGCGATCCGGGCGAGCGAACTGTTCCCGATGCGGCGGGCGCGTGCCTGCGGGGCGGACGGCGTCGCCGTGCACCAGCGGCCGGCGCGTGGAGACGGACCGCGCGAGGCCGCCCGGCACGGCCTGCACACCACGGTCTGGACGGTCGACGACGAGCCCGCGACGCGGTCCTTCCTCCGCGAGCCGCGCGTCGACGTACTGGTCACCGACCGGCCGCGGCACGCCGCGGCCCTGCGTGACGCGGCGGCAGCGCCATCGCGCCGCGGGACGGGACGCGCGCCGCCGCGCCGCCCGGCCCGGTACGGGAGCCGAGCGCGGACTGAGCGGGCCCTGCCCGGGTATGTACCCGAATGGCCGTAAGGACGACCGCCTGCACGACCGAGGGCCCCATTGACAGGAGCCCGCTCAAGTTTTGTGCTGGACTTCAAGAGGCGCCCTGGCGGAAGGGGACAGCGATGGCACGCGCGGTCGGTATCGATCTCGGGACCACGAACTCGGTGGTGGCCGTCCTGGAGGGCGGCGACCCCACGGTCGTGGCCAACGCGGAGGGAGCCAGGACCACACCGTCGGTCGTGGCCTTCGCCAAGAACGGCGAGGTTCTCGTCGGCGAGGTCGCCAAACGGCAGGCCGTGACCAACGTCGAGCGCACGGCGCGCTCCGTCAAGCGGCACATGGGGGACGGGAGCTGGCGGTTCCCCGACGAGGGCTCCGTCGACGGCACCCGCTACCGGGCCCAGGAGCTGTCGGCGCGGGTGCTGCAGAAGCTGAAGCGGGACGCCGAGGCCTATCTCGGCGAGGACGTCACCGACGCGGTGATCACCGTGCCCGCCTACTTCGACGACGCCCAGCGGCAGGCGACCAAGGAAGCCGGCGAGATCGCCGGCCTGAAGGTGCTGCGGATCATCAACGAGCCCACCGCCGCCGCCCTCGCCTACGGACTCGACCGTGGCGAGGAGCAGACCGTGCTCGTCTTCGACCTCGGCGGCGGCACCTTCGACGTCTCGCTGCTGGAGATCGGCGACGGCGTGATCGAGGTCAAGGCGACCAACGGCGACACCCACCTCGGCGGCGACGACTGGGACCAGCGGATCGTCGAGCACCTCGTCAAGCGGTTCAAGGGCCAGTACGGCATCGACCTGGGCAACGACAAGATGGCCCTCCAGCGGCTGCGCGAGGGCGCCGAGAAGGCCAAGATCGAGCTGTCCAGCTCGTCGGAGACGTCGATCAACCTGCCGTACATCACCGCCTCCGCCGAGGGCCCGCTGCACCTGGACGAGAAGCTCACCCGGGCCCAGTTCCAGGAGTTCACCGCCGACCTGCTCGACCGCTGCAAGACCCCCTTCCACCAGGCGGTCAAGGACGCCGGCGTCAAGCTCGCCGCGATCGACCACGTCATCCTCGTCGGTGGCTCCACCCGGATGCCCGCCGTCACCGACCTGGTCAAGGAACTCACCGGCAAGGACCCGCACAAGGGCGTCAACCCGGACGAGGTGGTGGCCCTCGGCGCCGCCCTCCAGGCGGGCGTCATCCGCGGCGACGTCAAGGACGTGCTGCTGCTCGACGTCACCCCGCTGTCCCTGGGCATCGAGACCAAGGGCGGCATCATGACCAAGCTCATCGAGCGCAACACCACGATCCCGACCCGGCGTTCGGAGATCTTCACGACCGCCACCGACAACCAGCCGTCGGTCGGCATCCAGGTCTACCAGGGCGAACGCGAGATCGCCGCCTACAACAAGAAGCTCGGCACGTTCGACCTGACCGGCCTGCCCCCGGCACCGCGCGGGGTCCCGCAGATCGAGGTCGCCTTCGACATCGACGCCAACGGGATCATGCACGTCTCCGCCAAGGACCTGGCGACCGGCCGCGAGCAGAAGATGACCGTCACCGGCGGCTCGGCGCTGCCCAAGGACGACATCGACCGCATGATGCGGGAGGCCGAGCAGTACGCCGAGGAGGACCGGGGACGCCGGGAGGCCGCCGAGACCCGCAACCAGGCCGAACAACTCGTCTACCAGACGGAGAAGTTCCTCCGCGAGAACGAGGAGCGGGTGCCGGCCGAGACCCGCTCGGAGGTCGAGTCGGCGATCACGGAGCTGAAGCAGGCACTGGAGCGCGACGCCGAGACCGGCGAACTGCGCACCGGCGTCGAGAAGCTCGCCGGCGTCAGCCAGAAGATGGGCCAGGCCATGTACGCCCAGGCCCAGCAGACGCCCACGGAGGGCGCCGCCGGGGCGGGCACCGCGCCGCAGGACGAGGAGGGCGTGGTCGACGCGGAGATCGTCGACGACGAGAAGGACACCAAGGGCGGGGCGGCCTGACCGCCGGGCGGCGTCACGGAATCTGTACCCGGCGAGGCCGCCCGGGGAGCGTCCAGCGTCTGTTTCCGGCCAGGTGAGCCCCCTCATGCGCACGTAGGGGGAGTGCTCGTGCGCACCCTGGAGACTGTTAGCCTGCGGCGTTATTTTCTCGTCGCGCGGATTCATCAACAGTCGGCATTGCCCCTGGGAGGGGAACGAGGGTGCGCATGACCAGCAACACGGGCGAGGCCGCCGAGACGGTGCCGGGCGACCAGGAGCTCAGGCGGCTCCTGGCGGGCCTGACAGCGGTGCGCGACGGCGACTTCGGCACGCGGCTGCCCGAGGACGCCGACGGGCTCATGGGCGACATCGCCACGGTGTTCAACGGCATGGTGGACCAGCTGTCCGTGTTCACGTCCGAGGTCACCCGGGTCGCCCGCGAGGTGGGCACCGAGGGGACCCTGGGCGGTCAGGCGGAGGTGCCGGGGGTCTCCGGCACCTGGGCCGATCTGACCGACTCGGTGAACGCGATGGCGGGCAACCTCACCACCCAGGTCCGGGACATCGCCCAGGTGGCGACGGCGGTGGCCAAGGGTGACCTCTCCCAGAAGATCGACGTGCCCGCGCGGGGCGAGATCCTGGAGCTGAAGGAGACCGTCAACACGATGGTCGACCAGTTGTCGGCGTTCGCCGACGAGGTGACCCGGGTCGCCCGGGAGGTCGGCAGCGAGGGCAGGCTCGGCGGTCAGGCCAAGGTGCCCGGCGTCGCGGGCGTCTGGCGTGACCTGACCGACTCGGTCAACCTGATGGCGGGCAACCTGACCTCGCAGGTGCGCAACGTGGCCCAGGTGACGACGGCGGTGGCCAAGGGTGACCTCTCGCAGAAGATCACGGTGGACGCGCGGGGCGAGATCCTGGAGCTGAAGAACACCATCAACACGATGGTCGACCAGCTGTCCGCCTTCGCCGACGAGGTCACCCGGGTCGCCCGCGAGGTCGGCACCGAGGGGCGCCTCGGCGGCCAGGCGGACGTCAAGGGCGTCAAGGGCGTCTGGCGTGACCTGACCGACTCGGTGAACTTCATGGCGGGCAACCTGACCTCGCAGGTGCGCAACGTGGCCCAGGTCGCGACGGCGGTGGCCAAGGGTGACCTCTCGCAGAAGATCACGGTGGACGCGCGGGGCGAGATCCTGGAGCTGAAGAACACCATCAACACGATGGTCGACCAGCTGTCCGCCTTCGCCGACGAGGTCACCCGGGTCGCCCGCGAGGTCGGCACAGAGGGAAGTCTGGGCGGCCAGGCACATGTGCGGGGCGTGTCGGGCACCTGGAAGGACCTCACCGACAACGTCAACGTGATGGCGTCGAAGCTGACGAGCCAGGTCCGTTCCATCGCCCAGGTCGCCACGGCGGTCGCCCGCGGCGACCTCTCGCAGAAGATCACCGTCGAGGCCAAGGGCGAGGTCGCGGCCCTGGCGGACGTCATCAACACGATGGTGGACACCCTCTCGGCGTTCGCCGACGAGGTGACCCGCGTCGCCCGCGAGGTCGGCACCGAGGGACGCCTGGGCGGCCAGGCCGAGGTGGAAGGCGTCTCCGGCACCTGGAAGCGGCTGACGGAGAACGTCAACGAGCTGGCCGGCAACCTGACCCGGCAGGTGCGCGCGATCGCCGAGGTGGCCAGCGCCGTCGCCGAGGGCGACCTGACCCGGTCGATCACCGTGGAGGCCTCCGGCGAGGTCGCCGAGCTCAAGGACAACATCAACTCCATGGTGGAGTCCCTGCGTGAGACGACCCTGGCCAACCAGGAGCAGGACTGGCTCAAGACCAACCTGGCGAGGATCGCCGGCCTGATGCAGGGGCACCGCGACCTGCCCGTCGTGGCCGAACTGATCATGGACGAGCTGGTGCCGCTGGTCTCCGCCCAGTACGGCGCCTTCTACCTCGCCGAGGACCGCGCGACAGGCCCCGAGCTGCGGCTCGTCGGCTCCTACGGCCGCCCCGAGGACGACCCGCGGCCCGACCGGATCCCCTTCGGCCGCTCCCTGGTCGGCCAGGCCGCCCGCAGCCGCCGTACGATCCCGGTCGACCAGCTGCCGCCGGACTACGTGACCATCTCCTCCGGGCTCGGCCGGACCGTGCCGACCGCCCTGCTCCTGCTGCCGATCCTCTTCGAGGACCAGGTCCTCGGCGTCATCGAGCTGGCGTCCGTCACGCCCTTCACCCCCATCCACCGGGACCTGCTGGAGCAGCTCCGGGAGACGATCGGCGTCAACGTCAACACGATCGTCGCCAACGCGCGCACCGACGAACTGCTCGGCGAGTCGCAGCGTCTGACGGCCGAACTCCAGGTCCGCTCGGCGGAGTTGCAGGCGCAGCAGGAGGAGCTCCAGCGCTCCAACGCCGAACTGGAGGACAAGGCCTCGCTGCTGGCGGCGCAGAACCGCGACATCGAGGCGAAGAACCTCCAGATCGAGCAGGCCCGGCAGGAGCTGGAGGCGCGGGCGCAGCAGCTGGCGCTGGCCTCGAAGTACAAGTCGGAGTTCCTGGCGAACATGAGCCACGAGCTGCGCACCCCGCTCAACAGCCTGCTCATCCTCGCCCAGTTGCTCGCCCAGAACCCCTCACGCAACCTGACGCAGAAGCAGGTCGAGTACGCGGGCATCATCCACTCCGCCGGCTCCGACCTGCTCCAGCTGATCAACGACATCCTCGACCTGTCCAAGGTCGAGGCCGGGAAGATGGACGTCGCCCCGGAGCGGGTGTCGCTGCGCCAGCTCATCGAGTACGTCGAGGCCACCTTCCGGCCGATGACGACCCAGAAGGGCCTGGAGTTCACGGTGACCACCTCGCCCGGCGCGCCCGGCGACCTGCTCACCGACGACTCCCGGCTGCGTCAGGTGCTGCGCAACCTGTTGTCGAACGCGGTCAAGTTCACCGAGCAGGGCGGAGTCGAGCTGCTCATCCAGCCGGCCGCGGACGAGGAGGTGCCCGGAGGTGTCGTCAAGGGCGGCGCCGTGGTGGCGTTCCGTGTGAAGGACACCGGGATCGGGATCCAGGAGCAGCAACTGGAGTCCATCTTCGGCGCCTTCCAGCAGGCCGACGGCACCACCAGCCGCAAGTACGGCGGCACGGGTCTCGGCCTGTCCATCACCCGGGAGATCGCCCATCTGCTCGGCGGCGCGGTCACCGTGGACAGCACGCCCGGCCGGGGCAGCACCTTCACGCTGTTCCTTCCGGTGACCCGGCCCGACTTCGAGGCGCTGGCCGGCCGGTACCCCGAGACGCCGGCGGAACTGCCCGCCGCGCAGATCCCCGTCGACGCCCCCGCGGTCGCCCCGCGTCCCGGCCCGGCCGGGCGGGGACCGCGCCGGCGCCGGCTGCTCGTCGTGGAGGAGCGGCCCCGCGGTCTGCTGACCCTGGTCGCCGAGAGCGTCGTCGCGGACGTCGTCCGGCACGGCGCCGACGAAGCGGTGCCGCGGCCCGACGTGGATCTGATCACCGCCGACAGCGCCCGGGAGGCGGCCGGTGCGCTGGCCGCCGAACCGTGCCACTGCGTCGTTCTGGACCTGGACATGCCCGACGACGAGGCCACCCGGTTCCTGGAGGCGCTCCAGGGCGACTCGGCCCTCGCCGACGTTCCCGTGCTGGTGCACAGCAGCCACCGCCCGGACGTGGCGCGGGCGTGGGCACTGCGCTCCCGCGCGGACGACGGCGCGCTGGAGTTCCTCTCCAGCCTCGACGAACTGCGCGAGCGCATCGCGCTGCACCTGTCCGCCGAAGAGCCCGGGGACGTCCTGACCCTGGTCAGGGCGGAGGAGCCGCACAACCGCGCGTCACACCTCGTCGACCACTCCTTCGCCGGCCGCACCGTGCTGGTCGTCGACGACGACGCGCGCAACCTGTTCGCGCTCAGCGGCATCCTGGAGCTGCACGGCTTCCGTGTGCTGCACGCGGAGGACGGCCGCAAGGGCATCGAGACGCTCGTCGACAACCCGGACGTCGCCCTGGTGCTGATGGACGTGATGATGCCGGAGATGGACGGCTACACCGCCACGGCCGAGATCCGCAGGATGCCCCGGTACGCCGACCTGCCCATCATCGCCGTGACCGCCAAGGCGATGCCCGGGGACCGGGAGAAGTCCCTGGCGTCGGGGGCGAGCGACTACGTCACCAAACCGGTCGACACCCACGACCTGATCACCTGCGTCCGGCGCTGGCTGACCTCGTGAGCGCGCCGCAGCCCGCCCCGGCACCGCGCGGGGGCGGGCCCGGCCCGACCGTCCACGCCCCACGGGCCTCCCGCCGAGGAGCATCCACATCGTGAACACGCCCGACCGACCTTCCGACCAGGCCCCCGTGCCCCCGGGCACCGAGCCGCCACCGCAGCCGGCCGCCTTCGCCGCGCCGGACGCGACGGCTCGGCGCACCGCATCACCCGGTGCGCAGCCGGCCGGCGACGAGATGGGCGTCTCCCGGACCTCCCCCGTCGGCAGGCTCGCCGCCACGGTCGAACGGTTGCGGCGGGAGGTGCGGGCGGCGCAGGCGGAGGCGGAGGGGCGGGCCCTGGTCGAGCTCGCCAAGGGCATCCTGGTCGAGCGGCTCGGATGCGGTCCCGCGCAGGCCGCCCGGCAGCTCGCGGAACTGACGGAGCAGGCCCGGGTGACCCCGCTGGAGTTCGCCGTCGAGGTCATCAACCAGGCAGCCCGCGACCGGATGTCGGAGGTCACGGAAGCCTTCCTCGCGGCCGCCCACGGCACCCGACCGGCGGAGCGCGACACGGCCGCCGTACGACTGCGCGCCGCCGAGAGCGGTGCGCTCGCCGCGTCCGACGCGCAGGCCGTCGCCGACTCGCTGCTGGAGCACGCCCTGCGTCCGCTGGGCGCGGTCGCCGTGGCCGTGTGGGCGGCGGGCTCCGACGGCTCCCTGACCCTGGCCGGCAGCGCCGGCTTCTCCCCGGCCGAGGCCTCCCGCTGGCGCTATGTGCCGCCGGACGTGGTGACGGTGGCGCGCCGCGGGCTCGTCGAGCGCAGCGGCCAGTGGATCACGTCGCTGGCCCGGACCGGGCTGCCCACCGTCGGCCGGCATCCGCACCCCGACGGCGGCCGGGTGGCCGTGCCCGCCGGCACCGGAGGCCGCATCCACGGCGTGCTGGAGATCGCCTGGCCGGGGCCGCTGGAACCGCAGCCGCCGCAGGTCGTCCGGCAGGTCGAGGCCTTGGCGGAGCTGTGCGCCCACACGCTGGAGACGTACACGCCGCGCCCCGGCGCGGTGCAGGAGCCGCGGATCATGCCGGACGCCGCGGAACTCACCGACCTCGCCGACGGGCTGCACGACCCCGCCCTGGTACTCGTGCCGCACGTCGACGACTCCGGGCAACTGGCCGACTTCCGCATCCAGCACGTCAACACCCGTTTCCTCGACCCGGCGGGCCGGCCCCGCGCGGTGGTGAACGGGGCGCTGCTGCTGGAGGCCTACCCGATGACGGCCGGAGACAGCGAGCTGTTCCAGCGCATCGAGCGGGTGTACGCCACCGGCGAGCCGTTCCGGGCCCGCCGGATGCATCTGACGGCGCTGGTCGACCAGGTGCCGCTGTCGGCGGTGGCGGACATCAGCATCAGCCGGCACGCGAACAGCGTGCTGCTGATCTGGCGCATCGAGGACGAGACGGCGCGCCTGGCGAGCCTGCTCCAGCACGCCCAGCGGCTCGGCCGGATCGGCGGCTTCGAGGAGAACCTGCTGACCGGCCAGATCACCTGGAACAACCAGATGTTCGACCTGTACGGCCACTCCACCACGAGCCCGCCCGTGCCGCTGGAGAACCTCCCCGCCCACGCCCACCCGGACGACGCGGTCACCATCGGCCGGTTCCTGCGTACGCTGCTCCACCACCGGCGGCCCGCCACCGCGGCCTTCCGGCTGCAGCGGCCCGACGGGGTCAACCGCCACATCCGGGTCGTCGCCGAGCCGGTCCTCGACACCGACGGCCGGCTGTTCGTCGTCCGCGGGGCCTGCCAGGACATCTCGGCCCAGCACTGGACGGAAGTGGCGCTGGCGGCCACCCGGGACCAGCTCGCCCACACCGAACAGCAGGCCGCCGAACGCAACCGGCTGACACTCCAGTTGCAGCACGCCATCATGCCGCCGGCGCAGGCGCCGCTGCAGATGCCCGGCCTGGAGGTCGCGGTGCGCTACCGGCCGGCGGAGACCGAGCAACTGGTGGGCGGCGACTGGTACGACGCCGTCGTGCTCCCCTCGCGGCGCGTACTGCTGTGCGTGGGGGACGTGGCCGGCCACGGGATAGAGGCCGCGACGAGCATGGTGGTCCTGCGCAACGCGCTGCGCGGCCTCGCGGTCACCGGCGCCGGCCCCGGCCAGCTGCTCTCCTGGCTCAACATCGTGGCGCACCACCTCACCGGGGCGGTCACCGCGACCGCGGTGTGCGCCCTGTACGACCCCGCCCGGCGCACCCTGCGCTGGGCCCGCGCGGGTCATCTGCCGCCGGTGCTGGTGCGCGACACGGAGGCCACGCCGCTGCCACTGGTCAAGGGCATCCTGCTGGGCGCCGTGCCCGAGGCGGCGTACGAGGAGGCCGAGGTGCAGCTGGCGCCCCAGGACACCCTGCTGATGTACACCGACGGCCTGGTCGAACGCCGGGACCGCTCCGTGGAGGAGTCGCTGACCCATCTGCTGACCGCGGCCCGCACCGCGCCGAGCACCCTGGACCAGCAGCTCGACCGGCTCCTGACGTACAGCAGGTCGGACACGGACGACGACACCTGCCTCGTCGGCGTCCGTGTCGACTAGCCGGGGCCCTGCCGCGGGTCAGGGCTTGCGGGCCACGCCCGCGTAGACCGGCACGATGCCCTCGGCCTGCGCGGCCACGTCCTCGGGCGCCGGCCGCCAGCCGTGGACGGGGATGACGCCGGGGCCGAGGAGTTCCAGGCCGTCGAAGAAGCGGGAGAAGGCGGCGAGCGGGCGGGGGAAGAACGGCGTACCGGTGCGCCGGAAGTGCTCGGCGGCCTTCCCGATCGCCTCGGGGCTGAGGTCGGGGGTGACCTGGGAGAGGATCAGGTGGCTGCCGGGCGCCAGCGCGTCGACGTACCGCTCGACCAGGCCGTACACCTCGTCGTCGAGGTAGTGGGTGAGAGCGACCAGCGACAGCGCGAGGGGCCGGCCGAAGTCCAGCGTCTCGCCCGCCCGGCGCAGCAGGATCTCGTGATCGCGCACGTCGGCGTGCACATACGCGGTGGCGCCCTCGGGGGAGCTGTGCAGCAGAGCCTGCGCGTGCCGCAGGACGACGGGGTCGTTGTCCGCGTACACGATCCGGGACTCCGCGGCGACGCCCTGGGCCACCTGGTGCAGGTTGGGCTCGGTGGGGATGCCGGTGCCGATGTCCAGGAACTGGCGGACGCCGGCCTGCGGACCGTGCGCACCGCCCGGTGCATGAACCGCCGGTTGGCGCGCGCACCGCGCAGCACCGTCCCGTCCACGGCGAGGATCCGGCGGGCCAGTTCCTCGTCCACCGGGTAGTTGTCCTTGCCGCCCAGCCACCAGTCGTAGACCCGCGCCGGGTGCGGACGGCTGGTGTCGATCCGGGGGGCCTGGGCATCGGATCCGGTCATGCGGTGCGCTCTCCTGGTCGTGTGCGAGGTGGTGCCGTGGACGGGGGGTCAGAAGTCGCCGCGGCACTCCCGCAGGATCTTCCTGGTGCGCTGCGCCGACGCCGCGTGCGCGGTCATGTGGTCCAGCACCTCCAGATGCGCGGAGACCTCGCTGCGGGAGTCCAGGTACAGCGCGCCGCTCAGGTACTCGGTGAAGACCATGTCGGGCAGTTCCGGTTCGGCGAAGCGGAACAGCGAGAACGGGGCGTACGTCCCCGGGTGCGGGCCGGCGGCGAACTCGGCGATCTGGAGGGTGACCCGGTCGCTCTCGGCGGCCTCCAGCAGCCGGTCCAGCTGGGCGGCCATGACCTCGCTTCGCGTGCTCACCGGGCGGCGCAGGACGGTCTCGTCCATGATCACCCACAGGTGCGGCGGACGGGGCCGCCGCAGCAGCTCCTGCCGGGCCATGCGCAGGGAGACATGCCGTTCGATCGTCTCCGCGCCGCCGGACCGGCCGATCGTCCCCGCCTCCAGCACGGCGCGGGCGTAGTCCTCGGTCTGCAGCAGTCCGGGCACGAAGTGCGGCTCGTAGGAGCGGATCAGCCGGGCGGCGCCCTCCAGGCTGACGAAAAGGCTGAACCAGTCCGGCAGCACGTCGCTGAACCGCTGCCACCAGCCCGGCCGGTTCGCCTCCTCGGCCAGCGTGACGAACGCCGCCACCTCGTCCTCGGGGACGCCGTAGGCGGGCAGCAGGATCTGGAGGTACGGAATCCTGAGCGTGACCTCGGCCGTCTCCATCCGCCGCACCGTCGCCGGGGCCACCCGCAGGACGCGTGCGGCCTCCTCGCGTCTGAGTCCGGCTGCCTCGCGCAACTCCTGCAGCCGCTTCCCGAGCACCACCTGGCCCACGGTGGGCGCGGCCCGCCGCTCACTCACGCCACGCCTCCCCTACGCGCCGAAAGCATGCGTGCAGTCTGTCACGTTCCGCTTACCGCCACACGGGCGCGGCGGTGCGTCATACGCCATTCCGCAGGTCCGGCGGCGGCATGACGTCCGGGGTAATCGACCGCTTCTCCCGCGCGGGCCATGGTGGCCGTACCGGGTGCCGGACCGGCGCACCCCGGCCCGGCTCCGGGCCCGACTCGACCTCGACGGAGGGTGATCCGCCATGTCCGCAACCCAGCTCGCCGCTCTCGCCCGTACCACCGGGCCGCAGTCCGCGCTCCGTCGCTTCCTGGCCCTGGACGCGGTGGTGACCGGGGCCAACGGCGTCGCCTACCTCGTCGCCTCCGGGCCGCTCGGGCGGCTCCTCGGCGTGGATGCCGGGCTGTTGCCGGTGCTCGGCGCTGTGCTGTCGGCGTACGCGGCGGGCGTCGGCCTGCTCGCCTCCCGGCCGCGCCCGGCGGGCCTGCCCGTGCGGGCGGTGATCGAGATCAACCTCGGCTGGGCCGTGCTCAGTTTCCTCGCCCTCGCCCTGTGGCTCACGCCGAGCACCGCGGGCGCCGTGTGGGGTGTTCTCCAGGCCCTGGTGGTGGCCGGGTTCGCGGCTGTGCAGTACGCCGCGGCGAAGGCCCGTCAGGGCAGCGTCGAGTGAAGGTACTCGACCGTCGCCGGGTCGGCCGGGAGCAACGTCTCGATGGCCAGTTCGGCGACGGTCACGTCCAGGGGCGTGTTGAACGTGGCGATGGACGAGACGAACGACAGGGTCCGGCCCTCGTGCTCGATCCGCAGCGGCAGCGCGAAGTAGGGGACGGTTCCCTGCGGTTCGCCGCCGGCCGTCCGTTCGGGGGCCGGGTACGCGGACACCTCCTCGTACAGCTCGCGCAGCGCAGCCGAGCGGTGCAGTGCGAGCTGCCGCTCCATCTGGGCGAGCAGATGCCCGCGCCACTGGGGGAAGTTGCGGATGCGCGGCGCCAGGCCCCGCGGGTGCAGCGTCAGCCGCATCGCGTTCGGCGGCTGGGCGAGCAGGGGCTCCGGCAGTCCCTCCAGCAGCATGGATACCCCCCGGTTGGCGGCCAGCACGTCGTACGTCGCGTCCACCACCAGCGCCGGATAGGGCTCGTAGGCCTGGATCAGCCGTTCCACGCCCTCGCGCACGGCGGTCAGCGCCGGGTCGTCCAGGGGCGTGTGGGGATACCGCGGGGCGTAACCGGCCGCCAGCAGCAGCGCGTTGCGCTCCCGTACGGGCACGTCCAGATGCTCCGCCAGCTTCAGCACCATCTCCTCGCTGGGGCGGGAGCGGCCCGTCTCGACGAAGCTGATGTGCCGGGCCGAGGAGCCCGCGCGCAGCGCCAGTTCCAGCTGGCTGACCCGCCGCTGCTCCCGCCAGGCCCGCAGCAGCGGGCCGGCACCCCGGCCGTGGGGGGCGAGCGGGGGTGTGCCCGGCGCGGGCGGGAGAAGGGTCATACGTACGACCGTAGTCGAGCGGGCACCCGGACGCTCTCCCGGCCGGATCCGCCTCATGCCCGTCGAACCGCTGTCGCGCAAGGAGATCGAGGACCGCCTGGCGAAGCTGCCCGGCTGGTCGCTCGACGGCGATTCCCTCACCCGCTCCTACCGGCTCGCCTCGCACTTCGCCGCGACGGCCCTGGTGGTCCACATCGCCCAGGTGCAGGAAGAACTCGACCATCACGGCGACCTGACCCTCGGCTACCGCACCGTCGGCCTCACGGTGACCACGCACAGCGCCGGCGGCAAGGTCACCGCCCTGGACTTCGGGCTGGCCGAGCGGGTCGAGGCCCTCGCCCCGGCGCACGGCGCCGGCTGAGCGCACGGTGCTGGACTACAGCGATGAGGCCGAGTGCTACGACGTCCTGCGCGGCGGCGAGGCCAGGGCGGCCGCCGCCGCCGAGGGCGTACTGAGCCTCGTGCCGCAAGGGGCGCGCAGCCTGCTCGACGTGGCCTGCGGCACCGGCATCGTGACCCGGCGGCTGGCCGTGGCCAGGCCCGGGATGCGGGTCATCGGCGCCGACCTCACGCACGCCATGGCGCGGCACGCCGCCGAGCGGCTGCCCGGCGCCGTCGTCCTCGCCGACTGCCGCCGACTGCCCTTCTGTGACGGGCAGTTCGACGCCGTCACCAGCGTGTGGCTGCTGCACCTGCTGCGGCGGCCGGAGCACGTGCGGGCCGCCGTCGCCGAGTGCGCCCGCGTGCTGCGCCCCGGCGGCGTCCATGTCACGACGGTCGACAAGGCCGCCGCCCACAACGTCGGCAGTGATATCGACGCCGTCCTCGCCTCGCGTCCCCGCAGCCCCGCCCTCGACACCTCGGCGGCCGTCGAGTCGTATGCCGCGGAGCACGGACTGCTGCCCGCCGGGCAGACCCGCTTCCCCGGCCGGGGACAGGGCCGCAGTCCCCGCCGCACCATCGCCGACCTGCACCGGGGCTGGTTCGTGACGCTCCCGCCCGGCCACCCGCTCGCCGACGGCTTCGCCGCACGCCTCGCCGCACTCCCCGACCAGGACCGCCCGCGCCCGGACCCGCGGTTCACCCTCCGCGCGTTCCACAAGGTCACGTGAGCGGCCGGGTTGCGGCGCCTGACGCCGGCTCTACACGCCGTGACTCGCCGGCTCGCCGATGCCCTCGGACCACTCGATGCCGAGGGTGCCGGCGAGTTCGCGGACGGCCTCCTCGGTGCGGCCGTACGCGGTGAGCGCGAGGTCGTGCAGGCCCCTGTCGTGGCGGACGATGACGTCCGGGCCGCCGAAGTACTCGCTGCGGGCGCCCAGTTCACGCCACGGCAGGAGGCCCAGCGGGGTGAGGTTCTTGTGCAGCCGCGTCACCGTCTCCGGGGCGATCTCGCTCTCCCCGGCGGCCCAGCCGAAGTGCTCGGGCAGCCGGTTGACGGCGAGCTGGAGGAAGAACTCCGAGAGCGAGCGGCTCTGCAGTACCCATCCGTCCCCGCCGTCGCCGTCCTCGGCGGTGACCAGCGCCGGTGGGTCGGCGAGGGCGCCGCGGGCCGCCGGATAGCCCCACTCGTTGCCGTACTGGTACTCCGCCATGAACACACAGACCCGCAGATCCTCCTCCGGACCGACGAAGGGGTTGTTCCGGGGCAAGGCCTCGGAGGCGCCGTAGCCGGAAGGGTCGGGGCGGACCGTCGGCGGCCACTCGGGGTGGGTCCAGTACAGGCGCGGCTGGTCGGCGAAGGAGTTGAAGGGCAGCTCCCACCACTCGGCCAGCGCGGCGGGTATCGGGAGCGTGGGGTCGACGCGCCCGGAGGCCTCGTCCGCCTCGCCGGTCCGCGTCCGTTCCCGGTCGCCGCTGGGTTCGTAGCCCCACCCCTGCTGGAAGGAGCGCAGCAACTCCCAGCGGGCGGCCGTGCCGGCGGCGCGTGCGTGCTCCAGGAGCTCGGGGAAACGTGCGTAGTCGATCTCAGTCACGCGGCGATCCTACGGAGGGGGCGCGCCGTCCCCACCCCGGACGTCACGGCCGCCCGACCACGTCCACCTTGCCGTTCCGGCAACGTCTCTTGCCCTTTTCCCGGACGTCGTCGCACGCTGGCGGCATCCGGAGGAGAGGCTGACCCATGGCGCACGACCACCACCACAAGGCCCAGCGGCACGACCACCGCCACGACCACCGGCAAGGTCACCACCACGACCACGCCGAGATCGACTGGAGCGAGATGGCCCCGCTGCTGGAGGCGGGCGCCGAGCTGTACGCGCCGCTGTACGAGCGGGCCCTGGCCTGGCTGGCGAAGCAGCAGACGGCCCCCGGCCTGGTGGTGGACGTGGGCAGCGGACCCGGCGTCGTCTCCTGTCTGCTCGCCGAGACCTTCCCCGGAGCCCGCATCGTCGCCGTGGACGGCGCGGAGCCGCTTCTCGCGCGGGCCCGCGACCGCGCCGCCCGCCTCGGCCTCGCCGACCGGTTCGGCACCCTGGCCGGTGAGCTGCCCGGTGTCCTCGACGACCTCGACTACCCCGCCGACCTGCTGTGGGCCAGCCGCAGCCTGCACCACCTCGGCGACCAGCGGGCCGCCCTGGCCGCCTTCGCGTCGCGGCTGGCGCCCGGCGGCACACTCGCGATCGTGGAGGGGGGCCTGCCGACGCGCTTCCTGCCGCGCGACATCGGCATCGGCCGCCCGGGGCTCCAGGCCCGGCTGAACGCGATCGAGGAGGAGTGGTTCAACGAGATGCGCGCGGCGCTGCCCGGCACGGTCGAGGAGACGGAGGACTGGCCGGCGCTGCTCACCGCGGCGGGTCTGGCCCACACCCGCACCCGCAGTTTCCTGCTC
Source organism: Streptomyces sp. NPDC047706 (assembly GCF_043204795.1). Classification (NCBI taxonomy): domain Bacteria; kingdom Bacillati; phylum Actinomycetota; class Actinomycetes; order Kitasatosporales; family Streptomycetaceae; genus Streptomyces; species Streptomyces sp. NPDC047706. The sequence continues at coordinate 82,806 of NZ_JBIDCW010000013.1, forward strand.
GACCTGCCGGCCCCGGCCCCGGAGCGGGCCCGCGCCTATGTGGCCGCCACCCTCTCCCGCACCCGCGAGGCGGTCGCCGAGCGCCTCGACGCCACCGACCTCGCCGCCCTCGACCGCCTTCTCGACCCCGAGGACAGGGCGAGCGTCCACCACCGCCCGGACCTGTTCCTGCTGACGGCACAGACGGTGCACACGGCGAGCCGGCCGCTGTAGGGCGCTCGTCCCGTTTCCCGCCCTGACGTCCGCGGGACTTGACCTGGAGCGCGCTCTGGGACGACTTCGGGAGCCTGCCGCCGGGGCGTCTGCTGACCGCCGCGCAGATCGCCGACTCCGTCGTCTGGGCCATCGGGCAGCCCAGCTGACCTCCCGCACGCGAGGCGCCCCGGGAACGTCGCCGTTCCCGGGGCGCCTCGCGTGCGGTGCTGAGCTGAGGGCCGGTCAGCTCACGTCGAACGTGGCCGGGTCCGGACCCAGGCGGCGGTCCTCGTTCAGGGCGCTGATCGCCGCGAGGTCCTCGGTGTCCAGGCTGAAGTCGAAGACGTCGATGTTCTCCGCGATCCGGGACGGCGTCACGGACTTCGGGATCACCACGTTGCCGAGCTGGAGGTGCCAGCGCAGCACGACCTGGGCGGGCGTGCGGTGGTGCTTCTGCGCGATGGCCACGATCGCCGGGACCTCCAGCAGGCCCCTGCCGGAACCCAGCGGCGACCAGGCCTCGGTGGCGATGCCCCGCTCCGCGTGGAACTCGCGCGCGGCGTGCTGCTGGAGATGCGGGTGCAGCTCGATCTGGTTCACGGCCGGGACGACCGAGGTCTCGCCGATCAGCCGCTCGAGGTGCTCCGGCAGGAAGTTGGAGACGCCGATCGCCTTGATCCGGCCGTCGGCGTGCAGCTTCTCGAACGCCTTGTACGTGTCGACGTACCTGTCCTTCGAGGGCAGCGGCCAGTGGATCAGGTACAGATCCACGTGGTCCAGGCCGAGCTTGTCGAGGGAGACGTCGAAGGCGCGCAGGGTGGAGTCGTAACCCTGGTCGCCGTTCCAGAGCTTGGTGGTGACGAAGAGCTCCCTGCGGGGGACGCCCGAGGTGGCGATGGCCCTGCCGGTGCCCTCCTCGTTGCCGTAGATCGCCGCTGTGTCGATGCTGCGGTACCCGGCCTCCAGCGCCGTGGCGACCGCGCGCTCCGCCTCGTCGTCCGGCACCTGCCAGACGCCGAAGCCCAGCTGAGGCATCTCGACGCCGTTGTTCAGGATGATCGGGGGGACCTTGCTGCTCACGAGCTCTTGATCCTTCGGTTGTCGTCAGGTGGTACCTCATATCGTCAACGATCACGGGCCCGGATGCATTCCTGGCGCGAAAATGACCGGAACCCGCCTCATGTGCCGTACAGCGCCTCGACCTCCTTGGCGTACGCCCTCTCGATCGCCTTCCGCTTCAGCTTCAGCGACGGCGTGAGCAGCCCGTGCTCCTCGGTGAAGGGCTGCGCCAGGATGCGGAAGGTGCGGATCGACTCGGCCTGCGAGACGAGGGTGTTCGCGGCGACCACCGCCCTGCGCACCTCGGTCTCCAGGTCCGGATCGCGCACCAGGGCGGCCGGGGTGAGCCGCGGCTTGTTGCGCATCTGGAGCCAGTGCTCGACGGCCTCCTGGTCGAGCGTGACCAGCGCGGCGACGAAGGGGCGGTCGTTGCCGACGAGGATGCACTGGGCGACCAGCGGATGGTCCCGGACGCGTTCCTCCAGCAGGCCCGGCGACACGCTCTTGCCGCCCGAGGTGACGAGGATCTCCTTCTTGCGGCCGGTGATGGTGAGGTAGCCGTCCTCGTCGAGCGAGCCCAGGTCGCCGGTGGCGAGCCAGCCTTCGTGCAGGGTCTCGTCGGTGGCCTTGGGATTGTTCAGGTAGCCCTGGAAGACGGTGGGGCCGCGCAGCCAGACCTCGCCGTCGTCCGCGATGTGCACGGTGACACCGGGGACGGGCTGCCCGACCGTGCCGTAGCGGGTGCGCTCGGGCGGGTTGGCCGTCGCGGCCGCCGTGGACTCGGTCAGGCCGTACCCCTCGTAGATCCGCACGCCGGCGCCCGCGAAGAACAGGCCGAGCCGCCGGTCCATCGCCGAGCCGCCGGACATGGCGTGCCGCACCCTGCCCCCCATCGCCTCGCGCACCTTGGCGTAGACGAGCTTGTCGAACAGCTGGTGCTGCACGCGCAGGCCGGCCGACGGGCCGGGCCCGATGCCCCACGCCTTGGCCTCGGCCGCGTCGGCGTAGCGCACGGCGACGTCGACGGCCTTCTCGAAGGGTCCGGCCTTGCCCTCCCGCTCGGCCTTGCGGCGGGCGGCGTGGAAGACCTTCTCGAAGATGTACGGCACGGCCAGGATGAACGTCGGCCGGAAGGCGGCCAGGTCGGGCAGCAGGGCGGCCGCGTTGAGCTGCGGCTGGTGGCCGAAGCGGACCCTGCCGCGGATCGCGGCCACCTCCACCATCCGGCCGAACACGTGCGCGAGTGGCAGGAAGAGCAGGGTCGCCGCCTCGTCGCCCCGCTGGGAGTGGAACACCGGCTCCCAGCGCTCGATGACGGTGTCCGCCTCGTACATGAAGTTGCCGTGCGAGAGGACACAGCCCTTGGGGCGGCCCGTGGTGCCGGAGGTGTAGATGACGGTCGCGACCGAGTCCGGGGTGACCGCCCTGCGGTGTCGGTGCACCACCTCGTCGTCGAGGTGGGCGCCCGCGTCGTAGAGCTCATGGACCGCGCCCGCGTCGAGCTGCCACAGCCGGCGCAGCCTCGGCAGCCGGCCGATGACGGTGGCGATGGTCATCGCGTGGTCCTCGTGCTCCACGATCGCGGCCGTCACCTCCGCGTCGTACAGCATCCAGTAGCACTGCTCGGCCGAGGACGTCGGGTAGACCGGCACCACCTGGGCACCGATGGCCCACAGCGCGAAGTCGCACAGGGTCCACTCGTAGCGGGTGCGGGACATGAGGGCGACCCGGTCACCGAACCGGATGCCCTCGGCGAGCAGGCCCTTGGCGAGCGCGAGCACCTCGTCGCGGAACTCGGCGGACGTCACGTCCCGCCAGTGCCCCGCGTCGTCCTTGCGGCCGAGCGCCATGTGCAGCGGATCGTCCTGGGCGTGCTCGAAGACGACGTCGGCCAGGCCGCCCACCGGGGGCGCCGGTGCCGACGGAGGACTGGTGAACTCGCGCAAACCCGTTCCCCGCTCTCTGTGACGGCTCCCTGTGACGCCCGCACAGGCCGTGAAAGCTACCCCACGGACCGTCGTGACGGGAGGGGTGCGAAAGCGGAGGGGCGCTCAGGCATGCGCCGGCCGGCAGGGGAGAACAGCCGCGGACGGGGAGGTCCCGGACAGATTCCTGACGGCGGAGCAAGTTTCTGCACCGTGATCTCCACGGAATCTGTACGACCCGCTCACCGCGGCGGGCGTCAGCGGCGGTGCAGCCGCTCGCCCGCCGCCAGGACCGCCGCCGCCAGGGCGTCCGCCGGACCCTGGGCGGCGGGGCGGCGGCGGCCGTGGACCAGCACGAAGTCGACCTGACCGAGTTCGGGCAGGCCGAGCCGGTCCGGGACGCGGACCAGGCCCGGCGGGACGAAGCCCCGGGAGTGGGCCATCACGCCGAGGCCCGCGCGGGCGGCGGCGATCAGCCCGTTGAGGCTGCCGCTGGTGCAGGCGACGCGCCACTCGCGGCCCTGGCGTTGCAGCGCCTCCAGGGCGAGGGCGCGGGTGATGCCCGGCGGGGGGTAGACGATCAGCGGGACCGGGCGGCCGGGGTCGAGGCGCAGCCGTTCCGCGCCGATCCAGACCAGGCGGTCGTGCCACACCAGCTCACCGCGCGGGTCCTCGGGGCGCCGCTTGGCCAGGACCAGGTCCAGCTTTCCGGCGGCGAGCTGCTCGTGCAGGGTGCCGGACAGCTCCACGGTCAGCTCCAGGTCGACCTCGGGATGGTCGTGCCGGAAGCCCTCCAGGATCTCCGGGAGCCGGGTGAGCACGAAGTCCTCCGAGGCGCCGAAGCGCAGCCGGCCACGCAGCCGGGTGCCCGTGAAGAACGCCGTGGCCTGCTCGTGCACCTCCAGGATCCGGCGTGCGAAGCCGAGCATCGCCTCGCCGTCCTCCGTCAGCTCCACGGAGTGGGTGTCCCGGCTGAACAGCTGGCGCCCTGTGGCGTCCTCCAGCCGCCGTACGTGCTGGCTGACCGTCGACTGGCGCAGCCCGAGCCGCCGCCCGGCCTGGGTGAAGCTCAGGGTCTGGGCGACGGCGAGGAACGTGCGCAGCTGGGAGGGGTCGTACACGAGGCCAGGATAGCGCGGTCATCGGGACTCGTGATGACAGTCAGAGTGGTATGCCGGATTCACGATCGGCCGGTGAGGGAGCAGGATGGAGCGGGGACCCGCGTCCCCGTACAGGTACCGCGTCAGAAGTACGGACAGAAGCAAACACAGAGGTAAGTGGAGCACCGTGAAACGCCTGCGCCGGCCGTCCTGGATGCCGATCGACCCCTACATCCTCCTGCTGCTCGGGACGGTGGGGATCGCGGCGCTCCTCCCGGCCAGGGGTACGGCCGCCGACGTGGCCTCCGGCGCCTCCACCGCGGCGATCGCCTTCCTCTTCTTCCTCTACGGCGCCCGGCTGTCCACCCGCGAGGCGCTGGACGGGCTCAGGCACTGGCGGCTCCACGTCACCGTGCTGGCCTGCACCTTCGTCGTCTTCCCGCTGCTGGGGCTGGCCGCCCGGGGGCTGGTCCCGGTGGTCCTGACCCACTCCCTGTGGACCGGCCTGCTCTTCCTCACCCTCGTCCCGTCGACCATCCAGTCGTCGATCGCGTTCACCTCGATCGCCCGCGGCAACGTGCCCGCGGCGATCTGTGCCGGCTCCTTCTCCTCCCTCGCGGGCATCGTGATCACCCCACTGCTCGCGGCGTCCTTGCTGGGCAGTGGCGCGGGCGGGTTCCGGGCCGACTCGATCCTCAAGATCGTGCTCCAGCTGCTGGTGCCGTTCCTCGCCGGGCAGCTGCTGCGCCGCTGGATCGGCGGCTTCGTCGCACGCCACCGCAAGGGCCTCGGATACGTCGACCGCGGGTCGATCCTTCTCGTCGTGTACACGGCGTTCAGTGAGGGCATGGTCCACGGCGTCTGGCACCAGGTCAGCCCGGTGCGGCTGGCCGGCCTGCTAGGCGTCGAGGCGGTGCTGCTCGCCGTGATGCTCGCCCTGACCTGGTACGGCTCCAAGGCCCTCGGCTTCAGCCGGGAGGACCGCATCGCCATCCAGTTCGCCGGCTCGAAGAAGTCGCTGGCCTCCGGGCTGCCCATGGCGAGTGTGCTGTTCGGCGCGCAGGCCTCGCTGGCCGTGCTGCCGCTGATGCTCTTCCACCAGATGCAGCTGATGGTGTGCGCGGTGATTGCCAGGCGCCGTTCCCGCGACCCGCGCGAGGAGGTCACTGCACCGGCTTCAGCCTCAGCGTCACGAACCGCGGCCGGTACAGGCTCACGTTCCCGCTGATCGCCGCCGCCGCGCCCGTCGTGCCCAGCCAGTTGACGTCGTAGCTGAGGACCAGACGCCCGTCGCCGCCGATGCCGGGATGCGCCTGCGGGTTGTACGCGGCGACCCCGGCGGACGGCAGCGGCGGACTGAAGCCGCGGCCGGGCCCGTGCCAGGGCCCGGTGGGGGAGCAGGCCCAGTACGACGTCACCGTGCCCAGTCCGGCCGTACCCGCCGCCATCGTGAACAGGACATACGTGTCCCCGTCCCGTACGACCGAGAACGCGCTGCCCACCCCGGTGCGCCGCTCGTCGCCGAGCACGGCGGCCGGCCGGGTACCGGTGACCCAGGCGGAACCGTCCCAGTACTCCCAGGCGGCCGGGTCCGCGAGCCCGCCGTCCGGCACCCGCGCCACATAGGCCGACGAGGCCGGGCGCGACACGGCCTGCCCGTCGTCGCCGCCGAACACGTACGTCCAGCCGTCCCGCGCCACCAGCGTCGTGCCGAACAGCACCCGCCGGGACGGATCCGGCACCGACCGCTGGTCGAGCACCTGCGTGACGGACTCGACCCGCAACTGCGGCAGGGAGAGCGTGGCGACCTCGGTGGCGAGCGGCACTCCGTAGATCCACGGCGCCTGGCCGGCCGTGCGCGTCCACAGCAGCACCCGCACCACCTGCTCGGCGGCGCCGGGGGAGCGCGGCTCGACGCGGGCGGCGACGGGCCAGCGCCACTGGCCGGTGGCGGCTTCCGGGAAGAGCGGCGCGGGGAGCGTGGTGCGCAGCCGGTCCCCGGACATCACCACCGCCGAGTTGCGCACCATCGGCGCGCCGGTGTCGCGCCAGGCGTGCGACTCGCCGGACGGGTTGGGCGGCGGGTGCACGGCGCCGAGGAAGGTGTCGGAGAACAGCCACAGCACGCGGCCGTCCGGCAGCCCCAGCGAGTGGGTGCCGTCGCCTCCGGTCCAGTCGTCGGTGCGGCCCGCGTCGTCGCCGTAGCGGGCGAACTCGCCGGTGAGCGCGTCGGCGGCCGTCCAGGAGGCGACCTCGCGGCCCGCGCACGCGCCGCCGCCCTCCCGGTCGTCGTCCGGGAGGGCGGTGAGCAGCACGGCCGCGAGAACCAGGGCCAGCAGCAGAGCGGCCCCGGTTCCCGTGCGCTGTCGTGCTCGTCGTCCGTCGGGCACGTTCCGCGACGTTAGCGGGCCGCGGTCACCTGGTCCATGGGGAGCCACAGCACGTTGCCGGACCAGGGGCCGGTGTGGGTGAGGCGGACCTGTTCGATCTCGGCGTCGGACAGCGCCATGTCCCAGACACGCACCTCGTCGAGCGCCCCGGTGAAGAAGGCCCGGCTGTCCATGCGCTGGCCGATGTGCACCCCGAACGGCGAGTTGCGGCTCACCGAGCCGGGCACGTCCTCGGTGCTGATCGCGGTGCCGTCGATGAACAGGGTCAGCTGTCCGTCGCCGCGGCGCAGTGCGAGGTGGTGCCACTTGCCGTCGTTGTACGCGCCGTTCGTCGCCACGGCGGCCGTGTTGACGGTCCGCACGCCCTCCCGGGTGCTGATCAGTCCGCGCACCCGCTTGCCCTCGGGTTCGGCGCGCAGCCAGACCTGTGGCTGGCTGGTGCCCACCCCGCCCATCCACAGCAGCGGCTGCTCACCGGTGGCCGCCGTGTAGCGGAACCACAGGGAGGCGGTGAAGTCCCCGCTGCCGAGCCGGAGTTCCTCGCGGTACGGCAGGCGGACGGCGTCGTCGGTGCCGTCGAAGGAGATGCCGTTGTTCAGCACGCCGGCGGTGGTCGAGGCGCCGCCGAGCACGCTCGCCCCGGGGGCGAGCAGGGCGCGGTCGCCGGTGGTCGGGTCGGCGCCGCGGCGGGGCGTGAGCCACTCCTCGTTGAAGCGGGCGAAGCGGATCTCGTCGCGGGCGTCGGCCGTGCCGGCCTCGTACATCAGGCCGACGTTGCTGCCGGAGATGTGCACCAGGTCGGAGTAGCCGGACCAGTCGCGGGTGACGACCGTGCCGCGGTCCACGCTGTCCCAGGTCTCGCCGTCGTCGTAGGAGGAGCGGATCATCATGGTCCGGCGGCGGTCGGGGTCGCCCGGGCAGGCCAGCAGGAGGCGGTCGCCGAGGCGCAGCGTGGCGCCCTGGACCTGGGGGGCGTAGAGGTCGGGAAGGGCCTCGAAGGTGCCCTTGTAGGTCTCGCCGCCGTCGCCGCTGACGACCTGCGAGCGGTGGCCCAGGTCGGTGCCCTCCTGCTCACGGCCGCTGACCAGGATCGTGCCGTCGGAGCGCTCGGTCATGGAGATCTCGGAGGGCTTCTGGCGGAAGGTGCCGTCGGCCGACAGCGGCCAGGAGTCCGTGGCGCCGACCCGCCAGGTGGTGCCGCCGTCGTCGCTGAGGATGAGGGCCGCGTGGTTCGCGGTGACCCGGTTGCCGTCCCAGGTCTCGGTGTTGACGCCGAAGACCAGCCTGCCGGCGTGGGCGCCCTGGGTGAGCTGGATGCCGTGCACGGGGCCGGTGGCGTACCAGGAGTTCCAGTGCGCGGGCAGGATCTGCGGGCTGAGGTCGCGTGGGGTGGACCAGGTGACGCCGTCGTCGTCGCTGTGCTGCAGATGGGGGACGCGGTCGCAGGGGACGTCGCAGTGCTCGCTGTCGGGGCGGCCCGTGTTGTACGTCTCCGCGAGCAGGACCCGGCCGGTGTCCCGGTCGACGACCGGCGTCGGATTGCCGTGCGTGTCACCGGCGCCCTCGTTGACGACCTGCAACGGGCCCCAGGTGCGGCCGCCGTCGGTGGAGCGCTTCAGCACGATGTCGATGTCGGTCGCGTCCCCGCAGTTGAGGACCCGCCCCTCGGCGAACGCGAGCAGGGTGCCCTTGGTGGTCTGCACGATCGTCGGAATCCGGAAGCAGGCGTAGCCGGGGTCCTGCGAGGCCTTGAAGAGGACCTTTTCCTCGAACAGCGGTGCCCCCGCTACGGGTTGGGCCTGGGCGGGGCCCGGGAGGGCGGCGGCGGCCGTCAGGACGGCGCCCGCGGTGAGGGTGGTTCTCAGACGTGCGCGGAGTCTCGACGGCATGAATGACCCTTCATTTGTCTGGACATCTGTACATCCCATGTCCAACCTATGCGCCGCAGACGGTAGTTGGCGGCAACGACACACCGCAAACGGCGCCGATGGCGCAAGTGGGATGCCGGACAGACGTCCTGACGTGACGTCAGGGCCAGGTGGAGGCGGGTGGGCGGCACGGTCACCACGCGGCCTCGTCGGCTCCTGGCGCTACGGCCGCCTCGGGCCGGGGTGGGCGACGGCGAAGGCGGAGGCTGCGCCGGGTATGGCGCCGCCGGGGGAGCCATGGCGGACGCGGCGCATCGAGCCTCCTGAGTTCGTTGGAGTTCCCAACGATAAATCAGGTCGTGGGGAAATCCAATGAAATGCGCACTAGGCTGGACTCATGGCCGAGGCACCACTCTCCGCGATTCGCTCGCTGCCCAGCTGGATCCTCGGCCGGGCCGCCGCTCGCGGGCGCGCCCTGGTGGCGCAGGCGCTGGCCGCCGAGGGCATGAAGATGTGGCACCACATGGTGCTGGTGGCCGTCCGTGACCTCGGGCCGATCGCCCAGGCCGACCTCGGCCGGAGCGTCGGGCTCGACCCCAAGGACGTGGTCGGCGTGCTCAACGACCTGCAGTCGGCCGGCCACGTCGTGCGCGAACCCGACCCGAGGGACCGGCGCAAGAACGCCGTGTCCGTCACCGCGGAGGGCACCCGGCTGCTGCGGCGCTGCGAGCAGGCCGCCTGCGAGGCGAACGAGGCCCTGCTGGCCCCGCTCACCACGGCCGAACGCCGTCAGTTCATGGGCCTGCTGGGCAGGATCTCCGGCACGCAGTGACGCCCGCCGGGAGCTGAGGCGGGACCCCGGCGGCGCAGGGGGCGCTCCCCGCCGGCCCGGGTCCCGCCGCCGTGCCGCGGGGGACCGTCAGCCCTGGGCGGCCGCGGTCCGCAAGGGGATGCGGTCCTCGCCCGCGTACACGTTCATGGAGCTGCCCCGCAGAAAGCCCACCAGGGTCAGCCCGGTCTCGTGCGCCAGGTCCACCGCCAGCGACGAGGGCGCCGAGACCGCCGCCAGCACCGGGATGCCCGCCATCACGGCCTTCTGCGCCAGCTCGAAGGAGGCCCGGCCCGAGACCAGCAGGACCGTGCGGGACAGCGGCAGGTCCCCGTTCTGCAGGGCACGGCCGACCAGCTTGTCGACCGCGTTGTGCCTGCCCACGTCCTCCCGGACGTCCAGCAGCTCGCCGCCCTCGTCGAACAGCGCCGCCGCGTGCAGCCCCCCGGTCCGGTCGAAGACCCGCTGGGCCGCGCGCAGCCGGTCGGGGAGGCACGCGAGCAGCCCGGGCTCGACACGGACCGGGGGAGTGTCGGAGATGGGCCAGCGGGCCGTGGTCCGCACCGCGTCCAGGCTGGCCTTGCCGCACAGCCCGCAGGACGAGGTCGTGTAGACGTTGCGCTCCAGCGTGATGTCCGGGACCGGCACCCCGGGAGCCGTCTGCACGTCCACCACGTTGTACGTGTTCGCGCCGTCGGCCGTGGCACCCGCGCAGTACACGATGTTGCGCAGGTCGCCCCGCTCGCCCAGCACGCCCTCGCTCACCAGGAACCCGGCCGCGAGGGCGAAGTCGTCGCCGGGGGTGCGCATGGTGATCGCGAGCGGCTTGCCGTTCAGCCGGATCTCCAGGGGTTCCTCGGCGACGAGCGTGTCCGGGCGGGTGGAGACCGCCCCGTCCCGGATCCGGATCACCTTGCGTCGTTCCGTGACTCGTCCCATGTCCTGATCAGCCCCGGTTCTGTACGTGCTGGTAGCCGAAACGGCCCTTGATGCAGAGGTTGCCGTGGGTCACCGGGTTGTCGTGCGGCGAGGTGACCTTGACGATTTCATTGTCCTGCACATGGAGCGTGAGGTTGCAGCCCACACCGCAGTAGGCGCACACCGTCGTCGTCTCCGTCTGCCGCGACTCGTCCCACGTACCCGCCTCGCGCATGTCGAACTCGGACTTGAACGAGAGCGCCCCCGTCGGGCAGACCTCGATGCAGTTGCCGCAGTACACACACGCCGAGTCGGTCAGCGGGGCGTCGTGCTCGACCGCGATCCGGGCGTCGAAGCCGCGGCCCACGACGGAGATCGCGAAGGTGTTCTGCCACTGGTCGCCGCAGGCGTCGACGCACTTGTAGCAGAGGATGCACTTGTCGTAGTCGCGGACGTAGAGGTCGTTGTCGACCCTCGGTTCCTCGTTCAGGCGGGCGGCCTGTGGGCCGAAGCGGTCCGGCTTCGCCTCGTACTCCTTCAGCCATCCGGCGACCTCGGGAGTGGTCGACAGGTCGACCGACGAGGCGAGGAGTTCCAGGACGACCTTGCGGCTGTGCCGGGCGCGCTCGGTGTCCGTGCGGACGGTCATCCCCGGCTCCGCCTCGCGGGAGCAGGCCGGGACCAGGGTCCGGGAGCCCTCGACCTCGACCACGCATACCCGGCAGGCGTTCTTCGGGGTGAGCGTGTCCCCGTGACAGAGGGTGGGGACGTCCTTCCCCGCGGCCCGGCAGGCGTCGAGAACGGTCGACCCCTCCGGGACCCGGGCCTGATGCCCGTCGACGGTGAGCTCGACGAGCCGGCGAGGCACTCCCAGCGGTATCGCGGTCATTCGTAAGCCCCCAGACGGTCGATGGCGGATTCCACGGCGTTCCAGGCGGTCTGTCCCAGACCGCAGATCGAGGCGTCCCGCATCGCCCGGCCGACCTCCCTGAGCAGGGCGATGTCGCCGGCGGCGGCGGCACCGGTGCGCTCCACGATCCGGTGCAGCGCCTCCTCCTGCCGCACGGTCCCGACCCGGCACGGCACGCACTGCCCGCACGACTCGTCGCGGAAGAACTCGGCGATGCGCAGCAGCAGCCGGGGCAGCGGGACCGTGTCGTCGAAGGCCATCACGACGCCCGACCCGAGCGTCGTGCCGGCCTCGCGGGTGCCTTCGAAGGTGAGCGGGATGTCCGTCTCGTCGGGCCGTACGAAGCCGCCGGCCGCGCCGCCGAGCAGGACCGCCCGCAGCCCGTCCCGCACGCCCGCCAGCTCCAGCAGCTCGCCCAGCGTCGCGCCGAAAGGCAGCTCGTAGATCCCGGGCCGCGCCACGCTGCCCGAGACGCAGAACAGCTTGGGGCCGGTCGACGCCGCCGTGCCGATCGCCGCGTAGGCCGGGGCGCCCATCGTCAGGATCGGCAGGACGTTGACCAGCGTCTCGACGTTGTTCTCGACCGTGGGCTTGCCGAACAGGCCCTTCTCCACCGGGAAGGGCGGCTTCGAGCGCGGCTCGCCCCGGTAGCCCTCGATGGAGTTGAACAGCGCCGTCTCCTCGCCGCAGATGTACGCGCCCGCGCCCCGCCGGATCTCGATGTCGAAGGCGTACCCCTGGCCGAGGACGTCGTCGCCGAGCAGGCCACGGGCGCGGGCCTGGGCGAGGGCGTGCTCCAGCCGGTGCAGGGCGCGCGGGTACTCGCCGCGCAGGTAGAGGTAGCCGCGGTGCGCGCCGGTGGCGTACCCCGCGATGGTCATCGCCTCCACCAGCGCGTACGGGTCGCCCTCCATGAGCACCCGGTCCTTGAAGGTGCCCGGCTCGGACTCGTCGGCGTTGCAGACGACGTAGTGCGGATGGTCCGGCTGGGACGCCGTGGCCTGCCATTTGCGGCCGGTGGGGAAGGCGGCGCCGCCGCGCCCGGCCAGGCCCGAGTCGGTGACCTCGCGGATCACCCCGGCGGGTCCGAGGGCGAAGGCGCGCCGCAGGGCGGTGTAACCGCCGTGGGCGCGGTAGTCGTCGAGCGAGGCGGGGTCCACCACGCCGACCCGCCGCAGCAGCACCAGATCCGGCGACCCCGCCTGCGGTACGGCCACTGCGGCCGGGGGCTCCTGCGGCGCCGAGTCGGGCGCGGTCGCGGCGAGGACGGCCGCGTCCGCGGTCGCCGGTGCCGACACCGCCGTACGGACCGGGTCGCCCGCCTTGACGGCGAGCGCGGCCGGGGCGCGTTCGCACAGGCCGAGGCACGGGGAGCGCTCGACGTGGACGCCGGGACCGAGGCGGGCCTCGATCCCGGCGCACAGCTCCTGCGCCCCGGCGGCCGCGCAGGCCAGGTCCGTGCAGACGTGCAGCACGGTCGCCGGGCGCGGCCTCACCGAGAACATCGCGTAGAAGGTGGCCACCCCGTACGCCTCCGACGGCGGCACGGTCAGCCGCCGGCACAGGTAGTCCAGCGCGCCCTCGCTGATCCAGCCGATCCGGTCGTTGAGCGCGTGCAGCCCCGGCAACAGCAGGTCGCGGCGGTCCCGGGCCGTCCGCCCGCCACGCGCCCACCTGAGGTCGGCACCGGAGCGGTCGGCGCCCTCCCAGGAGGACTCGGGAGGACCCAGGAGCGCGTCGACGGCGGCCCGCTCGTCGTCCGTCGGTTTGCTGTCGCCGAAGTGCAGGTCCACTTGCGTCACCTCACGATGGTCGCGACGGGAATCTTGTCGATCCGGATCGCCGACGCCTTGAACTCCGCCGTCCCCGCGATCGGGCAGTTCGCCTCGATCGTCAGCTGGTTGGTGTCCACCTCGTCGGGAAAGTGCATGGTCATGAAGGCGAGTCCGGGCCGCAGTGCCGGGTCGATCCACACGGGCGCCACCACGGAGCCCCGCCGGGAGGACACCTGGACCTCCTCGCCCACGACGACCCCGTACCGCTCGGCGTCCTCCGGGCACAGCTCGACGTACTCGCCGCGCCGCAGCGGGGAGGCGAAACCGCCGCTCTGCACACCGGTGTTGTAGGAGTCGAGACGGCGGCCGGTGGTGAGCCGGATCGGGTACTGGTCGTCGGTGAGGTCCACGGGCGGGTCGTGCCGGACCAGCCCGAAGGGCGCGAGCCGGCCGCGCCGGGCCGGGTCCGGGTCCCACAACCGGCCGTGCAGATAGGTGGGTTCGAGCCGGTCCGTGCTCGGGCACGGCCACTGGATGCCCTGGTGCTCCTCCAGGCGGTCGTACGTCATCCCGTAGTGGTCCGGCGAGACCGAGCGCAGTTCGTTCCAGACGGCCTCGGCGTCGGCGTACTTCCAGTCGTGGCCGAGGCGCGCGGCCAGGTCGCAGAGGATGTCGATGTCCTCGCGGGCCTCGCCGGGCGGGGTCACGGCCCGGCGTACCCGCTGGACGCGGCGCTCGCTGTTGGTCGTGGTGCCGTCCGTCTCGGCCCATCCGGCCGTCGCCGGCAGCACGACGTCCGCCAGCTCGGCGGTCCTGGTCAGGAAGATGTCCTGGACGACGAGGAAGTCCAGCGCCCGCAGGCGCCGTACCGCCTGACCGCTGTCCGCCTCCGACTGGGCCGGGTTCTCGCCGATGCAGTAGACGGCCCTGAGGCTGCCCTCCTCCATCGCCTCGAACATCTCCGTGAGGTTCAGTCCGTGGTGCGGCTGGATGACGGTGTCCCAGGCGGACTCGAACTTCAGCCGGGTGCCGGCGTCGAGGATGTCCTGGAAGCCGGGCAGGCGGTTGGGGATCGCGCCCATGTCGCCGCCGCCCTGCACGTTGTTCTGGCCGCGCAGCGGCTGCAGACCGGAGCCGAAGCGGCCGACGTGTCCGGTGAGCAGCGACAGGTTGATGAGCGCGCGGACGTTGTCGGTGCCGTTGTGGTGCTCGGTGATGCCGAGCGTCCAGCACAACTGGGCGCGCTCGGCGCGGGCGTAGGCGTGCGCCAGTTCGCGGATCGCCTGCGCCGGTACGCCCGTCACCTTCTCGGCGAGCGACAGCGTCCACGGCTCGACCAGGGCCCTGTACTCCTCGAAGCCGGTGGTCGCCCGCTCGATGAACGCCTCGTTGGCGAGCCCGGCGTGGATGATCTCGCGGCCGACCGCGTGGGCCATCGGGATGTCGGTGCCGACGTTCAGGCCGAGCCAGCTCTCCGCCCACTCGGCGGTGGAGGTGCGGCGCGGATCGACGGCGTACAGGCGCGCGCCGCCCCGGATGCCCCGCAGGACGTGCTGGAAGAAGATCGGGTGCGCGAAGCGGGCGTTGGAGCCCCACATCACGATGACGTCGGTGTGTTCGATCTCCTCGTACGACGACGTCCCGCCGCCCGAGCCGAAGGCGGCGGACAGGCCCGCGACGCTGGGGGCGTGGCAGGTGCGGTTGCAGGAGTCGACGTTGTTGGTGCCCATGACCACGCGGGCGAACTTCTGGGCGACGTAGTTCATCTCGTTGGTCGCGCGGGCGCAGGAGAACATGCCGAACGCCCCGCGTGCGGCGTTCAGTCCGCGCGCCGCCCGGTCGAGCGCCTCGTCCCAGGTGGCCGGGCGGAAGGGTTCGTCGCGCGAGTCCCTGACAAGGGGATGGGTGAGCCGGGTGTAGGTCTTCGGGGACTGGCGTTTCCTCATGCGGCGCTCCTCAGCGCGAGCAGGTCCGAGATGGCGTGCACGGTGCGCAGGGTGGGCACGTCGACGCCGGTGATCTCCGCAAGTTCGACGACCGCGGCGAGCAGCACGTCGAGTTCGAGCGGCTTGCCGCGCTCCAGGTCCTGGAGCGTGGAGGTGCGGTGGTCGCCCACCTTCTCGGCGCCCGCGAGGCGGCGCTCGATGGAGACGCCGACCTGGCAGCCGAGGGCCTCGGCGACGGTGAGTGTCTCGGTCATCATGATCTCGATGACCCGCCGGGTGCCGCCGTGCAGGCACATCTGGCGCATGGTCGCGCGGGCGAGCGCGCTGATCGGGTTGAAGGAGATGTTCCCGAGCAGCTTCAGCCAGATGTCGTTGCGCAGGTCGGGTTCGACCGGGCACTTCAGGCCGCCGGCCCGCATGGCGTCGCTGAAGGCGGAGCACCGTGCGGAGAGGCTGCGGTCGGGCTCGCCGATGGAGAACCGGGTGCCTTCCAGGTGCCGTACGACGCCGGGGGCCTCCAGTTCCGTGGCCGCGTAGACCACGCAGCCGATGGCCCGTTCGGGCGCGAGCACCGCACTGACCGCGCCGCCGGGGTCCACGCTCTCGATGCGGTGGCCGTCGTGGGGGCCTCCATGGCGGTGGAAGTACCACCAGGGGATGCCGTTCTGGGCGGCGATCACCGCGGTGGTGTCGTGCAGCAGGGGGTCGATCAGCGGCCCGCACGCCGCGTACGAGTTGGCCTTCAGGCCCAGGAAGACGTAGTCGACCGGGCCGACTTCGGCCGGGTCGTCGGTGGCCTGGGCACGCGCGGTGAAGTCGCCGCGCGGACTGAGCACCTGCACTCCGTGCCGCCTCATGGCCGCGAGATGCGGTCCACGGGCGATGAGATGCACATCGGCGCCCGCGCGGTGGAGCGCGGCACCGACGTAGGCGCCGATTGCTCCGGCGCCGAGGACTGCGACTTTCACAAGAACACTCCGTTCGGTTTGAGGGATACCGCGGAGGTGGCCGGGGGACGTCCTGTGTCGACGAAATATTGTCTACAGTATGGAGGTTGGGTCGACAAGGGGCCGCGCGATGACCGTTCGGCGCGGCTCGGACACCGCTCACCGCACACGGTCGACCCGCCCGCTTCCTGAGTCACCCTTGTCCGGGCGCTCGACGGTCTGCGGGAAACCGACAAGCCGTGGGACCCATTCCTGTGCCTTTGCCTGCACCGTTACTCGTGAGTCGCTGACCAGACTGGTGGGTCCCGCATCCCGCATCCCGCAGCAACGAGGGGACCCCCCATGAACGGCTCACGCATCGCCGCCCTCGGCCACTATCAGCCCGCCAGGGTGCTCACCAACGACGACCTGGCGGGCATGGTCGCCACCAGCGACGAGTGGATCACAAGCCGGGTCGGTATCCGCACCCGGCACATCGCCGGCCCCGACGAACCGGTCGACGAGCTCGCCGCGCACGCCGCCGCCAAGGCGCTCGCGACGGCCGGGCTTGCGCCGGCCGACATCGACCTGGTCCTCGTCGCCACGTCGACGGCCGTCGACCGCTCCCCGAACATGGCCGCCCGGGTCGCGGCCCGGCTCGGCGTCCCGAGGCCCGCCGCGATGGACGTCAACGTGGTGTGCGCCGGCTTCACCCACGCCCTCGCCGTCGCCGACCACACCGTGCGGGCGGGAGCCGCGAGCCGGGCGCTGGTGATCGGTGCCGACAAGATGTCCGACGTCACCGACTGGACCGACCGCACCACCTGCGTACTCGTCGGCGACGGGGCGGGGGCCGCCGTCGTGGAGGCCTCGGACGAACCGGGTGTGGGGCCGGTGCTGTGGGGGTCGGTGCCGGACATGGGGCACGCGGTGCGGATCGAGGGGGAGCCCGCGCGCTTCGCGCAGGAGGGGCAGAGCGTCTACCGGTGGGCGACCACCCAGCTGCCGCCGCTCGCCCGGCAGGCCTGCGAGCGCGCCGGCTACACGCCGGCCGACCTCGCCGCGGTGGTGCTGCACCAGGCCAACCTGCGGATCATCGAGCCGCTCGCCGAGAAGCTGGGTGCCGTCAACGCCGTCGTCGCGCGTGACGTGGCCGAGTCCGGGAACACCTCGGCGGCCAGCATTCCCCTCGCGTTCTCCAAGCTGGTGGAACAGGGGGCGGTTTCGTCCGGTGACCCGGTGCTGCTGTTCGGCTTCGGGGGGAACCTGTCCTACGCGGGGCAGGTCGTCCGGTGCCCCTGACCCCCGGCCCGGAGCGGAGTGTGACGAGTCGGACTGCCGCTCCGGCTGGCCCTTGTGCGCCGTAGACTGTAGACAAAAGGCAATTGATACTCTCTTTCCCAGGGCTTTACGGCTCCCGGGTAGCTCCGGGGCCGACGTCTGCTGTGCACGGCCCAGCCAGGAGGGGACCGATGTTGTCGACAGGACTGCCGCAAGGCGCGGTGCCCAAGCTCGAACGTCCCGGCCCGCTGCGCGACCGCGTCTACGAGGCGCTGCTCGAACTCATCACCACCCGGGCCCTCCAGCCCGGCCAGCACCTGGTCGAGAGCGAACTCGCCGGGCACCTCGGCGTCTCCCGCCAGCCGGTGCGCGAGGCGCTGCAGCGGCTGAACACCGAGGGGTGGGTCGATCTGCGCCCGGCCCAGGGCGCGTTCGTGCACGAGCCGACCGAGGAGGAGGCCGACCAGCTGCTGACGGTCCGTACGCTGCTGGAGGCCGAGGCCGCCCGGCTCGCCGCCGCGAACGCGGGCAAGGCCGGCGTGGCCGCCCTGGAGGAGCTGTGCGCCGAGGGCGAGCGCGCGGTCGCCGCCGACGACGTGGACGGCGCGGTGGCGCTCAACGCCCGCTTCCACGCGAAGGTCATGGAGCTGGCCGGCAACTCCGTCCTCGCCGAGCTGGCCGCGCAGGTGGACCGCAGGGTCCGCTGGTACTACACACCGGTCGCCCGGCAGCGTGGCAAGCAGTCCTGGATCGAGCACCGCGAGCTGATCGCCGCCATCACCACGCGTGACGAGCAGCGGGCGACGACTGTCATGCGCGCGCACACCGAACACACGCGCAAGTCGTACCACGAGCGTCCGCGCGGCTAGCGCGACGCCGCTTTCCGCGCAGGCGTCGGCCGGGTCGTACCGGTACGTCCGTCATGGGCGTGCCCGTGACGCGTGTGCCGGGTGTGCCCCGGTGAGTGCCGGGCGCGGTCCCCGACGTGGCCGCGCCCGCCCGGTGCGTCCGCACGTCATACCTTCTCGTCACTGCGCGTGAGCCTGGTCACGGCCTCGTCGGGGCACCCCGTCCCCACCTTTGTCCTGCGAGTGGAGAAAGTCGGCGGCAATTCCTGCCAACCTTCTTCCCACTCCCGGCGGCCACTGCTACGTTCCCCTCGAAAGCCGGACAGCGATGGCCGATTCGAGGCGGGGAGGGGCTTGTGAGACGCATGACCGCACGACCCGCGAACGCCCACCAGGCCAGGCTGCTGAAGCTGTTGCGCGACGGCGGGCCCAACTCCCGGGCCCAGCTGGGCGATCAGGTCGACCTCTCGCGGTCCAAGCTGGCCGTCGAGGTCGACCGGCTGCTGGAGACGGGCCTGATCGTCGCCGACGGACTCGCCGCCTCGCGCGGCGGCCGCCGCTCGCACAACATCCGGCTCGCACCGGGCCTGCGCTTTTTCGGCGTCGACATCGGCGCGACCTCCATCGACGTCGCGGTCACCAACGCGGAGCTGGAGATCCTGGGGCACATCACCCAGCCGATGGAGGTGCGCGAGGGTCCCGTCGCGGTCTTCGAGCAGGTCCTCGCGATGGCCGCCAAGCTGCGGGCCTCCGGGCTCGCGGAGGGCTTCGACGGCGCCGGCATCGGCGTCCCGGGCCCGGTCCGCTTCCCCGAGGGCGTCCCCGTGGCCCCGCCGATCATGCCGGGCTGGGACGGCTTCCCCGTGCGGGAGGCGCTCAGCCAGGAACTCGGCTGCCCGGTCATGGTCGACAACGACGTGAACCTGATGGCGATGGGGGAGATGCACGCGGGCGTCGCGCGCTCCGTGGGTGACTTCCTCTGCGTCAAGATCGGCACCGGCATCGGCTGCGGCATCGTCGCCGGCGGCGCCGTGCACCGCGGTACGACGGGCTCCGCGGGCGACATCGGGCACATCCAGGCCGTGCCCGACGGCCGTCCGTGCGCCTGCGGCAACCGCGGTTGCCTGGAGGCCCACTTCAGCGGCGCGGCGCTCGCCCGTGACGCGCTGGAGGCGGCCCAGCAGGGGCACTCTGCCGAACTCACGACACGTCTGGAGACGAACGGCACGCTCACCGCCGTCGACGTCGCCGCCGCGGCCGCCGCGGGCGACGCCACCGCCCTCGAACTGATCCGTGAGGGCGGCAACCGCACCGGCCAGGTCATCGCCGGCCTGGTCAGCTTCTTCAACCCCGGTCTGGTGGTGATCGGCGGTGGGGTGACCGGCCTGGGCCACACCCTCCTCGCCGCGATCCGCACCCAGGTCTACCGCCAGTCGCTGCCGCTGGCGACCGGCAATCTGCCCATCGTCCTCGGCGAGCTCGGCCCCACCGCCGGCGTCATCGGCGCGGCCCGGCTGATCAGCGACCACCTCTTCTCACCCGCGTAAGCACCTCACCACGCGCGCACCACCCGCACAGCGCTCAAGCCCGCCCTGCCCTGCCCTCTGCTCCGCCCTGCCCTGAAACCGGCCCGCACGCCTGCCAAGGGGAACCCACATGGCACCAGAACCACCGCTGCTCAGCATGTCCGGCATCACCAAGTCGTTCCCCGGCGTCCGCGCCCTGGACGGCGTCGATCTCGACGTCCAGGCCGGTGAAGTGCACTGCCTGCTCGGCCAGAACGGCGCCGGCAAGTCCACCCTGATCAAGGTGCTGGCCGGCGCCCATCAGCCCGACACCGGCACCATCCGCTGGCGCGGCGAGGACGTGACCCTGCGCTCGCCGATCGCCGCCATGCGCCTGGGCATCGCCACCATCTACCAGGAACTCGACCTGGTGGAGCACCTGTCGGTCGCCGAGAACGTCCACCTCGGCCACGAACCCACGGCCGCCGGCTTCGTCGTACGGCGCAGAACGGCCAGGGCCTCGACGGCCCAGCTGCTGAAACGGCTCGGGCACCCGGAGATCGACCCCGCCCGGCTCGTCGGTGAGCTGCCGGCCGCCCAGCAGCAGATCGTCTCCATGGCCCGCGCGCTCTCCCACGACGTACGGCTGATCGTCATGGACGAGCCGTCCGCCGCCCTCGACCCCGACGAGGTCGACAACCTCTTCCGGATCGTCGGCGACCTCACCGCGGACGGTGTCGCGGTCGTCTACATCTCGCACCGCCTGGAGGAGATCCGCCGCATCGGCGACCGGGTGACCGTGCTGAAGGACGGCCGGGCCGTGGCGGGCGGACTGCCGGCGAAGTCGACGCCGACGCGTGAGGTCGTGGCGCTGATGACCGGCCGCAACGTCGAGTACGTCTTCCCCGAGCGCCCGGCCTCGCCGGGACACGGGGAACCACTGCTGGAAGTGCGGCAACTGGCCAGGAACGGCGAGTTCGAGCCGTTCGACCTGACGGTGCGCCCCGGCGAGATCGTCGGACTCGCGGGACTCGTCGGCTCCGGCCGCTCCGAGATCCTGGAGACCATCTACGGCGCCCGCAAGCCCACCGCCGGGCACGTCCTCGTGGGCGGGAAGCCGTTGCGGCCCGGCAGCGTACGCGCCGCCGTCCGCGCCGGACTCGGACTCGCCCCCGAGGAGCGCAAGGCGCAGGCCCTGCTGATGCTGGAGTCCGTCACCCGCAACGTCTCGGTCTCCTCCATGTCCCGCTTCTCGCGGGGCGGCTGGATCGACCGCGGCGCGGAGCTGGGCGCGGCGCGCGCGGCGACCCGCGAGCTGTCGTTGCGCCCCGACAACCCCTCCGTACCGATCCGCACCCTGTCCGGCGGCAACCAGCAGAAGGCGGTCCTCGCCCGCTGGCTGCTGCGCGGCTGCCGTGTCCTGCTCCTCGACGAGCCCACCCGCGGCGTCGACGTCGGCGCCCGCGCCGAGCTGTACGCGGTCGTCAGGCGCCTCGCCGACGAGGGCCTCGCCGTGCTGCTGGTCTCCAGCGAGGTGCCCGAGGTGCTCGGCCTCGCCGACCGTGTGCTGGTGCTGCGCGAGGGGCGTGTCGTACACACCGCTCCCGCCCGTGAGCTGGACGAACACCGCGTACTCGACCTCGTGATGGAAGGAAGCCCGGCGACATGACGCAGCCCGTCTCCCCGCCGCGGGACAGCGCCGACAAGGTGCCGTCGGCCGTTCGACCCCCTGTCTGGCGCGGCATGCTGTTCCGTGCCGACGTCCGCACCCTGTCCCTGCTCGGTGTGCTCGCCGCGCTCGTCGTCATCGGCGGCATCACCAAGCCGGACCAGTTCCTCGACGCCCGCAACCTGCAACTGGTCCTCACCCAGGCCTCCGTGATCGGTGTCGTCACCGTCGGCATGACCTTCGTCATCACCTCCGGCGGCATCGACCTCTCCGTCGGCGCGATCGTCGCCCTCGCCTCCGTGTGGGCGACCACCGTGGCCACCCAGGAGTACGGTTTCGCCGGCATCCTGTTCACCGCGGTGCTCGTCGGCGTGGGCTGCGGCCTGGTGAACGGAGTGCTCATCGCCTACGGCGGGATGGTCCCGTTCATCGCGACCCTCGCCATGCTGGCCTCGGCACGCGGCCTGGCGCTGCAGATCACGGACGGCAGCACGCAGATCGTCACGGTGGACGGCATCCTCGACCTCGGCGAGCGCGACGCGTACGTACTCGGGATCCCGCCGCTCGTCCTCGTCTTCGCGGTCGTCACGATCATCGGCTGGCTGGTGCTGAACCGCACCACCTTCGGCCGCCGCACGGTCGCCGTCGGCGGCAACGCGGAGGCGGCACGGCTGGCCGGCATCGATGTCCGCAGACAGCGGCTGTACCTCTACCTGCTCTCCGGACTGTGCTGCGGCATCGCCGCGTTCCTGCTGATCATCCTGTCCGGATCCGGTCAGAACACCAACGGCAACCTCTACGAACTCGACGCCATCGCGGCCGCGATCATCGGCGGCACCCTGCTCAGCGGGGGCCGCGGCACCATCGTCGGCTCCGTGCTCGGCGTCCTGATCTTCACCACGATCACCAACATCTTCGCCCTGAACAACCTGCAGAGCGACGTCCAGCAGATCGCCAAGGGCGCGATCATCGTCGCCGCCGTGCTGGTCCAGCGCCGTACCGCGAGCACGACCTGAGGAAAGGGTTCACCGCCATGTCGCAGCAACTCACCAGTCGCAGAGGACTGCTCTTCGGGACCGCCGCCGTGTCGGCCGGTGTCCTCCTCACCGGGTGCACCAGCAATGAGCCCAAGGAGCAGGAGCAGGCGGCCGGCAACCAGCCGGCCGCCGCCGACAAGCCCGGCAAGCAGGTCACCATCGGCTTCGCCGGACCGCAGGCCGACCACGGCTGGCTCAGCGCGATCAACGTCAACGCCAAGAGCCGCGCCGAGAAGTACGAGGACGTGACGCTGGAGATCACCGAGGGCTCCAACGACACCGCCGCGCAGATCGGCCAGATCGAGACCCTCATCAACAAGAAGGTCGACGTCCTGGTCATCCTGCCCGCCGACGGCAAGGCACTCACCCAGGTCGGGCTGAAGGCGATGCGTGCCGGCATCCCGGTGGTCAACCTGGACCGGATCTTCAACACCCCGCAGGCGTACCGCTGCTGGATCGGCGGCGACAACTACGGCATGGGCCTCAACGCCGGCCACTACATCGGCGAGAAGCTCAAGGGCACGTCCGACGCCCGGGTCATCGAGCTGGCGGGGCTGGACAACCTGGAGCTGACCAAGCAGCGCACCCAGGGCTTCGACGACGCGCTGAAGAACTACCCCAACATCCGCAAGGTGGCCCGCCAGGCCGCCGAGTTCACCGTCGAGTCGGGGCAGGCCAAGATGGCCCAGCTGCTCCAGGCGCAGTCCGACTTCGACGCGCTGTGGAACCACGACGACGACCAGGGCGTGGGCGCGCTGCGCGCCATCGAGCAGGCCGGGCGCGACGACTTCCTGATGGTCGGCGGCGCGGGCGCGCTCTCCGCCTTCCAGGCCATCAAGCAGGACGACGGGGTGCTCAAGGCGACGGTTCTCTACCCGCCCACCATGGCCGCCTCGGCCATCGACCTGGCCCGCGCCCTCGGCCAGGGCAAGGGCGTCGGCGGCCTCGCCGAGTTCGAGATCCCGGCGTCGCTGACGCTCTACTCGGCCGTCGTCGACAAGAGCAACGTCGACCAGTACATGTCCACCGGCTTCAAGTGAGGCGCCCCGCTCGACGGGCCCGGCCCCTGTGAGCGGGCCGGGCCCGAACCCCCCACCGCGCCACGACGACGAGGAGGACATTCGCATGGCACAGCCGCAAGCGCCCGAAGGGTCCGGGTCGGACAAGCCCCCACTGCGTGTCGGCATGGTCGGCTACGCCTTCATGGGCGCCGCCCACTCCCAGGGCTGGCGCACCGCGGGCCGCGTCTTCGACCTGCCCCTTCAGCCGGTGATGGCCGCGATCTGCGGGCGGGACGGGACGGCCGTGCGAGCGGCGGCCGACCGGCACGGCTGGGCGGCGGCCGAGACCGACTGGCGGGCGCTGATCGCCCGGGACGACGTCGACCTGGTCGACATCTGCACCCCGGGCGACAGCCATGCCGAGATCGCGATCGCCGCGCTGGCCGCGGGCAAGCACGTCCTGTGCGAGAAGCCCCTCGCCAACACCGTCGAGGAGGCCGAGGCCATGACGGACGCCGCCGAGTCGGCGTATGCGCGGGGCCAGTTGGGGATGGTCGGCTTCAACTACCGCCGGCTGCCCGCCAGCGCGCTGGCCCGGCGGATGGTCGCCGAGGGCCGCGTCGGCACCCTGCGGCACGTCAGGGTGTCGTATCTCCAGGACTGGCTGGTCGATCCGCAGGCCCCGCTGACCTGGCGGCTGCGCAAGGAGCTGGCCGGCTCCGGCTCGCTCGGCGACCTCGGCGCGCACATCGTCGACCTGGCGCAGTACCTGGCGGGGGAGCAGCTGGCCGGCGTGTCGGCGCTCACGGAGACCTTCGTACGGCAGCGGCCGCTCGCCGGAGCCGCCCGCGGGCTGGGCGCGGCCTCGGCCGAGGGGACCGGGCAGGTCACCGTGGACGACGCCGCCCTGTTCACCGCCCGCTTCGCCTCCGGTGCCCTCGCCTCGTTCGAGGCCACCCGGTACGCCACCGGCCGCAAGAACGCCCTGCGCATCGAGCTCAACGGTGAGCGCGGCTCGCTCGCCTTCGACCTGGAGCGGCTCAACGAGCTCTGGTACCACGACGGCACCGAACCGGGCTCACGGGCCGGCTTCCGCCGCATCCTCGTCACCGAGCCCGAGCACCCCTACCTGGACGCCTGGTGGCCGCCGGGCCACGGCCTCGGCTACGAGCACAGCTTCGTCCACCAGGCGCGCGACCTCGTCCACGCGGTCGCCGAGGGCCACCGCCCCGAACCCTCCTTCGCCGACGGGCTGCAGGTGCAGCGCGTCCTTTCGGCGGTGGAGGAGAGCGCCGAGAAGAACTCCGTCTACACCCCGATCGCGGTCTAGGAGGCGTTGGGAATGCCGCGTACATTCACGCTCTTCACCGGCCAGTGGGCCGACCTGCCCCTCGAGGAGGTCTGCCGCCTGGCCCGTGACTTCGGCTACGACGGGCTCGAACTCGCCTGCTGGGGCGACCACTTCGAGGTCGACAAGGCGCTGAAGGACCCGTCCTACGTCGAGTCGAGGCATCAGCTCCTCGACAAGTACGGCCTGAAGTGCTGGGCCATCTCCAACCACCTGGTCGGCCAGGCCGTGTGCGACGCCATCATCGACGAGCGCCACCGGGCGATCCTGCCGGAGCGGATCTGGGGCGACGGCGACGCGGAGGGCGTACGCCGGCGCGCCGCAGCCGAGATCAAGGACACCGCCCGCGCCGCGGCGGCCTTCGGCGTCGACACCGTCATCGGCTTCACCGGCTCCGCCATCTGGCACCTGGTCGCGATGTTCCCGCCGGCCCCCGAGTCGATGATCGAGCGCGGCTACGAGGACTTCGCCGAGCGCTGGAACCCGATCCTGGACGTCTTCGACGCCGAGGGCGTGCGGTTCGCCCACGAGGTGCACCCGAGCGAGATCGCCTACGACTACTGGACCACCCGGCGGGCCCTGGACGCGGTCGGCGACCGCCCCGCGTTCGGCCTGAACTTCGACCCCTCGCACTTCGTCTGGCAGGACCTCGACCCGGTCGGCTTCCTGTGGGACTTCCGCGACCGCATCTACCACGTCGACTGCAAGGAGGCCCGCAAGCGCCTCGACGGCCGCAACGGGCGCCTCGGCTCCCACCTGCCCTGGGGCGACCCGCGGCGCGGCTGGGACTTCGTCTCCGCCGGGCACGGCGACGTGCCCTGGGAGGACGTCTTCCGGATGCTGCGTTCCATCGACTACCAGGGCCCCGTCTCCGTCGAGTGGGAGGACGCCGGCATGGACCGGCTCCAGGGCGCCCCCGAGGCCCTGACCCGCCTGAAGGCCTTCGACTTCGAGCCGCCCAGCGCGTCCTTCGACGCCGCGTTCAACAGCTGACGCGCCCCGCGTCGGCAGGTCGGGGACGGGGGCCGGAACCACCACCGGTCCCCCCTCCGGCCTGCCCGGATCCCGCTTTGTCCTGTGATGGGAGAAAGTTCAACCGATCCTGACGCAAGGGGTGTTGCCCCGGGACGGAGGCGGTTACCGTCCCTGAAGTGTTCAGGACACATACACCTCCGGGGTGACGGCGCACCCCGGCGCCCGCACCGCACGTCTTCGCACCCATCCCGTACGGCCCACCCCGTTCCCGGAGGGACTTCGTGCACAGCACCAGACTCAGCAGAACCCGCACCCCGAGGCGTCCCAGGCTTCGTACCGCCCTCGCCCTGTTCACCGGCCTGCTGCTGGCCGTGGGCACCCCGGCGACCGTCGCCGGCGCCCACCCCGGCCACCCCGAGCACGACGAACCGGCCGCCGAGGGGCAGTTCCAGCAGGTGCCGCTCGCCAAGGGCGAGCCCGAGACGGGCGAGCCGATGTCGCTCGCCGTGCTCCCGGACCGCAGCGTCCTGCACACCTCGCGCGACGGCACGCTGCGCCTCACCGACCAGGGCGGCGTCACCAAGGTCGCCGGCAAGATCCCCGTCTACAGCCACGACGAGGAAGGTCTGCAGGGCGTCGGCATCGACCCGGACTTCGAGAACAACCGGGCGATCTACCTCTACTACGCCCCGCCGCTGGACACCCCAGCGGGCGACGCCCCGGAGACCGGCACCGCCGAGGACTTCGCGAAGTTCGACGGCGTCAACCGCCTCGCCCGCTTCGTGCTCAACCCCAACGGCACGCTGGACATGGCCAGTGAGAAGAAGGTCCTGGACGTCGCCGCCTCCCGCGGCATCTGCTGCCACGTCGGCGGCGACATCGACTTCGACGCGGACGGCAACCTCTACCTGTCGACCGGCGACGACACCAACCCCTTCTCCTCCGACGGCTACACCCCGATCGACGACCGCGAGAACCGCAACCCCGCCTTCGACGCCCGCCGCAGCTCCGGCAACACCAACGACCTGCGCGGCAAGATCCTCCGCATCAAGGTCGCCGAGGACGGCTCGTACACCATCCCGGAGGGCAACCTCTTCGCCCCCGGCACCGACAAGACCCGTCCCGAGATCTACGCGATGGGCTTCCGCAACCCCTTCCGGATGAGCGTCGACGACGAGACGGGCATCGTGTACGTCGGCGACTACGGGCCCGACGCGGGCGCCGCCAACCCCGGCCGGGGCCCGGCGGGGCAGGTGGAGTTCGCCAAGGTCACCGAGGCCGGCAACTTCGGCTGGCCGTTCTGCACCGGGAACAACGACGCCTACGTCGACTACGACTTCGCCACCGGCACCTCCGGCGAGAAGTTCGACTGCGCCGCCCCGGAGAACACCTCGCCGCACAACACGGGCCTGGTCGACCTGCCGCCCGCGCAGGCCGCCTGGATCCCGTACGACGGCGGCTCCGTGCCCGAGTTCGGCAGCGGCTCCGAGTCCCCGATGGCCGGCCCGGTCTACCGTTACGACCCCGACCTCGACTCCAGCGTGAAGTTCCCCGAGGCCTACGACGGCGACTTCTTCGCGGGTGAGTTCGGCCGCCGCTGGATCAAGCGCATCGAGCAGAACGCGGACGGCTCCGTCGCGAAGATCAACGACTTCCCGTGGACCGGCACCCAGATCATGGACATGGAGTTCGGCCCCGACGGCGCCCTCTACGTCCTCGACTACGGTGTCTCCTGGTTCCAGGGCGACGAGCACTCCGCGCTGTACCGGATCGAGCACGCCGAGGACGGCTTCTCGCCGATCGCCGAGGTGAGCGCCGACAGGACCTCCGGAGCGGCCGGCCTGAAGGTCACCTTCACCGGCTCCGCGAAGGACGCCGACTCCACGGACCTCACCTACAGCTGGGACTTCGGCGACGGCACCACGGGCGAGGGCCTCAAGCCCACGCACCGGTACAAGAAGGTCGGCACCTACACGGCCACCTTCACCGCCGAGGACCCCGAGGGCAACACCGGCAACGCCAGCGTCCGGATCGTGGTGGGCAACACCGAGCCCAAGGTGAGGATCGACCTGCCGGCCAACGGCAGCCTGTTCGCCTTCGGCGACCCCGTCCCGTTCAAGGTGACCGTCACCGACCCCGAGGAGACGGTCGACTGCTCCAGGGTCAAGGTCGCCTACAGCCTCGGCCACGACTCCCACGCCCACGAGCTGACCAGCGAGATGGGCTGCGAGGGCACTCTGAAGCCGCCGCCCGGTGACGGCGGTCACGACCCCAACGCCAACATCTACGGCGTCGTCGGCGCCGGCTACACCGACGGCGGGGCGAACGGCCAGGAGGCCCTGACCGGCACCGCGCGGACCGTGCTCCAGCCGCCGCACCGCCAGGCCGAGCACTTCGGCGCCCAGTCCGGCGTGAAGACGTACGACAAGACCGGCGCCCACGGTGGCAAGACCGTCGGCGACATCGACGACGGCGACTGGATCTCCTTCAGCCCCTACCGGTTCGACGGGCAGAAGAAGATGACCGTGCGGGCCTCCTCCGGCGGCACGGGCGGCTTCGTCGAGCTGCGCACCGGCTCGCCCGACGGGCGGCTGCACGGCTCCGCGTACATCCCGCCGACCGGCAGCTGGGACACCTTCCAGGACGTCGACGTGCCGCTGCGGGCACTGCCGAAGAAGACCACCGACATCTACCTGGTCTTCAAGGGCGGCGAGGGCGCGCTCTTCGACGTGGACGACTTCGAGTTCTCCGAAGAGCCGTTCAAGGGCGGCAAGAAGGTCCTGGTCTTCTCCAGGACCGCCGGCTTCCGGCACGACTCCATCCCGGCCGGCATCGCCGCCCTGAAGGAGCTCGGCGCCCCGGCCGGCATCACGGTCGACGCGACCGAGGAGGCCCGGCAGTTCACCACCGCCAACCTCGCCAAGTACGACGCCGTGGCCTTCCTGTCCACCACCGGTGACGTCCTCGACGCCGCCCAGCAGACGGCGTTCGAGAACTACGTGAAGAACGGCGGCGGCTACATGGGCATCCACGCCGCCGCCGACACCGAGTACGACTGGGAGTTCTACGGCGGCCTCGTCGGCGCCTACTTCGACTCGCACCCGGCCACCCAGCGGGCCACCGTCCGCGTCGAGGACCACGACCATCCGTCGACCTCGCACCTCGGCGACGCCTGGGAGCGCACCGACGAGTGGTACAACTACCGCAC
Organism: Streptomyces sp. NPDC047706; assembly: GCF_043204795.1. Taxonomy (NCBI): domain Bacteria; kingdom Bacillati; phylum Actinomycetota; class Actinomycetes; order Kitasatosporales; family Streptomycetaceae; genus Streptomyces; species Streptomyces sp. NPDC047706. The sequence continues at coordinate 111,519 of NZ_JBIDCW010000013.1, forward strand.
CAACCCGCGTGAGCAGGCCAAGGTCCTCGCCACCCTGGACGAGACGACGTACCAGGGCGGCACCATGAAGGGCGACCACCCGATCGCCTGGTGCCAGGACTACTCCGGCGGCCGCTCCTTCTACACGGGCCTCGGCCACACCAAGGAGTCCTACGCCGAGGAGGCCTTCCGTGCCCATCTGCTCGGCGGCCTGCAGTACGCCACCGGCCAGGTCAAGGCCGACTGCAAGCCGGCCAAGGGCCACCGGAAGATCTTCAACGGCCAGACCCTGGACGGCTGGAAGCAGGCCGGACCCGGCAAGTTCGTCGTCAAGGACGGCACCATGGAGTCCGAGGGCGGCATGGGCCTGCTGTGGTACCAGGCCAAGGAGCTGACGTCGTACTCCCTGAAGCTCGACTGGAAGATGCGGGGCGACGACAACTCCGGGATCTTCGTGGGCTTCCCCGCCTCGGACGACCCCTGGTCCGCGGTGAACAAGGGCTACGAGATCCAGATCGACGCGACGGACGCACCCGACCGGACGACGGGCGCGGTCTACTCCTTCAAGTCGGCGAACATCAAGGCCCGTGACCAGGTCCTGCGGCCGCCCGGCCAGTGGAACTCGTACGAGATCAAGGTCCAGGGGGAGCGCCTCCAGGTGTTCCTCAACGGAGTCAAGATCAATGACTTCACCAACAAGGACCCCGGGCGGAGCCTGACCGACGGTCATATCGGCCTGCAGAACCACGGTGCCGGCGACCAGGTCTCCTTCCGCGACATCCAGTTGAAGGAACTGCCCGTCCAGGGCGACTGAACGGCGGCGGGCGGGGGACGCCGGACCCCCGCCCGTCGTCCTTGTCCCTCCCCCCGGGGATCGCGCACGCCAAGGAGGCTGCCCATGTCCGCGTCCCTCACCCGACCGCGTGTGGGGGTGTGGCTGATCGGAGCCCGAGGCTCCGTCGCCACCACCGTCGTCACCGGGTGCGCCGCCGTCACCGCGGGGCTGCACCCACCCACCGGCATGGTCACCGAGACGCCGGCGTTCACCGACAGCGGCCTGCCCGCGCTGTCCGGCCTCGTCTTCGGCGGCCACGACACGGTCGACTGCCCCTTGCCCAAACGTGCCGAGACCCTCACCGCCGGCGGCGTCCTCCCGCCGGGCGTCGCCACCGCGGTCGCCGCAGAACTCGCGGCCGCCGACCGGGAGATCAGGCCCGGCGGCCCCACTCCCGGCGACACCAGGAGCGAGGCCGAACTGATCACGGCCTTCGCCGACGACATACGTGACTTCGCACGCCGCCACCGGCTTCGGCGGACCGTGGTGGTGAACGTCGCCTCCACCGAGCCGGCCTCCCAGGGGCCCGGCGCCCCGCTGCCGGCCAGCACCCTGTACGCGCTGGCGGCCCTGCGCGCGGGCTGCCCCTACGTCAACTTCACCCCGTCCGAGGGCATGCACCACCCCGTCGCCGCCCGCGAGGCCGAGCACAGCGGACTGCCCTACGCCGGCCGCGACGGCAAGACAGGGCAGACCCTGCTGCGGGCCGTGCTGGGCCCGATGTTCGCGCAGCGGGCGCTGACCGTGCGGGCCTGGTCCGGCACCAACCTGCTCGGCGGCGGCGACGGCGCGGCCCTCGCCGACCCGGCCGCCGCGGCGGCGAAGAACGCCGGCAAGGAACGCGTCCTCGCCGACACCCTCGGCACCGTGCCCGAGGGCGAGGTGCACATCGACGACGTCCCGGCCCTCGGCGACTGGAAGACCGCCTGGGACCACATCGCCTTCGACGGTTTCCTCGGCACCCGCATGGTCCTGCAGACCATCTGGCAGGGCTGCGACTCGGCCCTGGCGGCACCCCTGGTGCTGGACCTGGCCCGCCTGACCGCCCGCGCCCACGAGGCCGGCCTGACCGGCCCGCTCGGCGACCTCGGCTTCTACTTCAAGGACCCGGTGGGGGACGGGCCGGCGAGTCTCGGGGAGCAGTACGCGGCACTCGGGCGCCTGGGGGAGAGGCTGCGGGGTGCGGGCGCGCCGGCTGCGGGCTCGACTCCGGGTGCGGTCGCCGGCGAAGGACCGGCGCGGCCTCAGGAGCGACCGCAGGACGAGGAGACCCAGGGGCGGCGGGCATGAGCCGCGGTCGCGCCTGGGCCGAACTCCTGCGGCTCCCCGCCCTGTTCACCGTCCCCGGCGACGCCCTGAGCGGGGCCGTCGCCACAGGCGCCCGTCCCAACCCGCGGACGTTCCTCGCCATCGGCTCCTCCCTCTGTCTCTACGAGGCCGGCATGGCCCTCAACGACTGGGCGGACCGGGAGGAGGACGCCGCCGAGCGCCCCCACCGCCCGCTCCCCTCCGGCCGGATCCGGCCGTCCTCCGCCCTCACGGCGGCCTGCGCCCTCACCGCCGCCGGGCTCGCCCTCGCTGCCCGCGCGGGCCGCCCCGCCCTGACGGTCGCCGCACCCCTCGCGGCCACCGTCTGGGCCTACGACCTCGCCCTGAAGCACACCCCTGCCGGGCCCGTCGCCATGGCCGGCGCCCGCGGCCTCGACCACCTCCTCGGTGCCGCCGCCACCAGTGGCCGCACCCGCGAGGCCCTGCCCTCCGCCGCCCTGCTCGGCACCCACACCCTCGCGGTCACGACGGTCTCGCGCCGGGAGACCCAGGGCGGCTCGGTACTGGCACCACTGGCCGCCCTCACCGCGACGGCGGTCCTCACCCGGCTCGTGGCGCGCGGCGCGAAGGGGGCCGCCGAGGCCGGGAGCGCCATCAGCGTCGGCACCGGCACCGGCGGGTCCAGGTCGGGTGCGGGCGCGGGCACCGGCGGCACCAACTCAGCTACCGGTACTGGCCGCACCGGCACCGGCACCCGCACCGGCGGGTCCAGGTCAGGGGCCGGCGCAGGCACCGGCGCAGTCACCGGCACCGGCGGCACCGGCGCAGTCACCGGCACCGGCGGCACCCGCGCAGGCACGCGTGGCAGAGGCGCTGGCGGCACCAACTCAGCTACCGGTACTGGCCGCACCGGCACGGGCACCGCCCGCACCGGACCAGGTGCCGCCCGCACCGGCACGGGCACCGCCCGCACCGGACCAGGTGCCGGCACCGGCGCCGGTGCGGGTACTGCCGGCCCGAGCTCAGGTGCCGGCACCGGCCTCTCCCTCGACGGCGCCCTGCGCGCTGCCCTGGCCACCGCCTACGCCGCCACCGCGGGCCGCCCCTACACCCACGCCGCGCTCAATCCCTCACCCCCGCTCACCCAGCGAGCGGTCGGCGGCGGCATCCGCGCCACCATCCCCCTCCAGGCCGCCCTGGCAGCCCGCGCCGGAGCCGGCCTCACCGCCCTGGCGATCGCCGCGCTCGCCCCGATCGGACGCAAGTACGCGAGGAAGGTGAGCATCACATGAGCCCTCGGTCCCACCCGGAGCAGGACCCCGGCGAACCGGCATCCCCGCTCACTCCCCTCCGCTTCGGCTACGGCACCAACGGCCTCGCCGACCTCCGGCTCGACGACGCCCTCGCCCTGCTGGCCGACCTCGGCTACGACGGAGTCGGCCTGACCCTCGACCACATGCACCTCGACCCCCTCGTCCCGGACCTGCCGGCCCGTACCCGTCAGGTCGCCCGCCGCCTAGGCGAACTCGGGCTGGGCGTCACCGTGGAGACGGGTGCCCGCTATGTGCTCGACGCGCGCCGCAAGCACGGCCCTTCCCTCCTGGACCGGGAGCCGGACGACCGCGCCCGGCGCGTCGCCCTGCTGCTGCGGGCCGTCCGCGTCGCCGCCGACCTCGGCGCCCACGCCGTGCACTGCTTCAGCGGGATCCTGCCGCCCGGCACCGACGAGGACACGGCGTGGAGACGCCTGGCCGACAGCCTCGCCCCGGTCCTGGACGCGGCGGCCGCCGCCGGCGTCCCGCTCGCCGTCGAACCCGAGCCCGGCCATCTGCTCGCCACCCTCGACGACTTCCACCGCCTGCGCCGCACCCTCGGCGACCCCGGCCATCTGGGACTGACCCTCGACATCGGCCACTGCCAGTGCCTCGAACCCCTCCCGCCCGCCGACTGCGTCCGCGCCGCCGGGCCCTGGCTGCGCCACGTCCAGGTCGAGGACATGCGCCGTGGCGTGCACGAACACCTCCCGTTCGGCGAGGGCGAGATCGACTTCCCGCCCGTGCTGGCGGCCCTCGCCGCCACCGGCTACCAGGGCCTGACCGTCGTCGAACTGCCCCGCCACTCGCACGCGGGACCCCATCACGCCGAACTCTCCCTCCCCTTCCTGCGTGCCGCCGCCTCCCCCCAGGGGCCGGTCCCACCCCCGACTCCGCCCGTCGCACCCCACGGCGAGCGCTCCGCCACCCCTGAAGGGAGCATCCCGTGAAGCACCCCGACGCCGGTCCGGCGGCCCCGGCGGCCCCGGCGGCGAGATCCGACGGCCCGGGCGGCGACGGTGCCGACGGCGGCACCTCCCTCGCCGCCCTGCGCGCCCATCTCGACTCCCGGCTCCCGGGAGCCGCGCGGGCCTGGCTCGACCAGGCCGTCGCCGAGGCAGCCGCCCACCCCGGCACCCACGGACCCATCTCGGTGTGGGAGCTGCGTATCGCCGAGGCGGGGCGTCGCTGCGGCGACGAGTACGCCGACGCCGCCCGCGTGCTGGTTCTGCACGCCGCCGGTGCCGACCCGGCCGCGCTCGGCCGCGTCTACCGCCAGGGCACCGCCGCCGAGCGCCGCGCCGTCCTGCACGCCCTGCCCCACCTGGTGTCCGGTCCGGACGCCCTCCCGCTGATCGAGGACGCCCTGCGCACCAACGACACGCGGCTCGTAGCCGCCGCCGTCGGCCCGTACGCCGCCCTGCACCTCGACCCGCACAACTGGCGCCACGCCGTGCTGAAGTGCCTGTTCACCGGCGTGCCCGTCGACCACGTGGCCGATCTGGAGCGCCGCGCCCGCGCCGACGCCGAACTCGCCCGCATGCTCGGCGACTTCGCGGCCGAACGCACCGCCGCCGGCCGTCCCGTACCGGAGGACCTGCACCGTGTCCTGGCCCTGACCGATCCCGCGCCCGCACCGCACGGATCGGACACCCCCCACGCCGAGGAGTCCTGATGCGCATCTTCGACCCCCACATCCACATGACGTCCAGGACCACCGACGACTACGAGGCCATGCACGCCGCCGGCGTGCGCGCCGTGGTCGAGCCCGCCTTCTGGCTCGGCCAGCCCCGCACCTCGCCGGCCACCTTCCTCGACTACTTCGACTCCCTGCTGGGCTGGGAGCCCTTCCGCGCCGCCCAGTACGGCATCGCCCACCACTGCGCGATCGCCCTGAACCCCAAGGAGGCGAACGACCCGCGCTGTCTTCCCGTCCTCGACGAACTTCCCCGCTATCTCGTCAAGGACCAGGTGGTGGCGGTCGGTGAGATCGGCTACGACTCGATGACCCCCGCCGAGGACGCCGCCCTCGCCGCCCAGCTCCAGCTCGCCGCCGACCACGAACTGCCCGCGCTCGTGCACACCCCCCACCGCGACAAGCTGGCCGGTCTGCGCCGCACCCTCGACGTGGTGCGGGAGTCCGCCCTGCCGGCGGACCGGGTCCTGATCGACCACCTGAACGAGACCACCGTCAAGGAGGCCAAGGACGGCGGCTGCTGGCTCGGCTTCTCCGTCTATCCCGACACCAAGATGGACGAGGAGCGGATGGTCGCCATCCTGCGCGGCTACGGCACCGAGCAGGTGCTGGTGAACTCCGCCGCCGACTGGGGGCGCAGCGACCCCCTGAAGACCCGCAAGGTCGGCGACCTGATGCTCGCCGAGGGCTTCACCGAGGACGAGGTCGACCAGGTGCTGTGGCGCAACCCCGTCGCCTTCTACGGGCTCAGCGGCCGGCTGAACCTCGACATCGTCGCCACCGACGCCACCCACGAGGGCAACTCCATCCTGCGCGGCGGGGAGTGAGCCATGCGCTTCCGCCACCCCGACGGCTCCACGGTGCACCTCGCCTACTGCACCAACGTCCACCCCGCGGAAACCCTCGACGGTGTCCTCGCGCAGCTCCGCGACCACTGCGAACCCGTGCGCCGCCGCCTCGGCCGCGACCGGCTCGGCGTCGGCCTGTGGCTCGCCAGGGACGCCGCGCACGCCCTCGTCACCGACCCGTCCGCGCTGCGCACCCTGCGCACCGGACTCGACCGGCGCGGACTCGAGGTCGTCACCCTCAACGGCTTCCCCTACGAGGGCTTCGGCGCCGAAGAGGTCAAGTACCGCGTGTACAAGCCGGACTGGGCCGATCCCGAGCGCCTCGAACACACCACCGCCCTCGCCCGTGTCCTCGCCGGGCTTCTCCCCGACGACGTCACCGAGGGCAGCATCTCCACCCTCCCGCTCGCCTGGCGCACCCCTCGGGACAGCCGGCGGTCCGACGCCGCCCACGACGCCCTTCGCACCCTCGGAGAACGCCTCGACGCCCTTCAGGAGCTGACCGGCCGCTCCTTGCGCGTCGGCCTGGAACCGGAGCCCGGCTGCGTCGTCGAGACCACCGGCGACGCCATAGCACCGCTGACCGCGATCGCCCACGACCGCATCGGGATCTGCGTCGACACCTGCCACCTCGCCACCTCCTTCGAAGACCCGCACACCGCCCTCGACGCCCTCACCCGGGCCGGGGTCTTTGTGGTGAAGTCCCAGCTCTCCGCCGCACTGCATGCCGAACACCCCCATCTCCCCGAAGTACGCGAAGCTCTCGCCGCCTTCGACGAACCCCGCTTCCTGCACCAGACGCGCACCACGACCGCAGCGGGCCTGCGCGGCACCGACGACCTCGGCGCCGCCCTGGAGGACGCCGGCCTGCCCGACGCCTCACCCTGGCGGTCCCACTTCCACGTCCCGCTGCACGCGGCCCCCGCCGCGCCCCTCACCTCCACGCTCGCCGTACTGAAGAGCGCGCTGGCCCGGCTCGTCGGCGGCCCCAGCCCGCTCACCCACCACCTGGAGGTCGAGACCTACACGTGGCAGGCCCTCCCACCGGAGCTGCGGCCCCGCGGCCGCACCCAGCTGACGGACGGCATCGCGGCCGAACTCACCCTCGCACGAGACCTGCTGACGGACCTCGGCCTGAAGGAGCTGCCGTGAACGCCTCCGCCCCGGCGCGCCCCACCCCGCTCCTCGTGCTCGACGTCGTGGGCCTCACCCCCCGTCTCCTCGACCACATGCCGCACCTCAAGGCCCTCGCCCGGTCCGGCGCCCAGGCCCCCCTCGGCACCGTCCTGCCGGCCGTCACGTGTGCCGCCCAGTCGACCTTCCTGACCGGCACCATGCCCTGCGAGCACGGCATCGTCGGCAACGGCTGGTACTTCCGCGAGCTCGGTGACGTCCTGCTGTGGCGCCAGCACAACGGCCTGGTCGCCGGCGACAAGCTCTGGGACGCCGCCCGCCGCGCGTACCCCGGCTACACCGTCGCCAACATCTGCTGGTGGTACGCCATGGGCGCCGACACCGACATCACCGTCACCCCCCGTCCGGTCTACTACGCCGACGGCCGCAAGGAACCCGACTGCTACACACGCCCGCCGGGCCTCCACGACGAACTCACCGAGGAACTCGGGACCTTCCCGCTGTTCCACTTCTGGGGCCCCGGCGCGGATCTCGTCTCCAGCCGGTGGATCATCGCCGCGACCCGCCACGTCCTGCGGACCCGGCGCCCCGACCTGACCCTGTGCTACCTCCCTCACCTCGACTACGACCTGCAGCGTTTCGGCCCCGACGACCCGCGCTCCCTGAAGGCTGCCGCCGACCTGGACACGGCGGTGGCCCCACTGCTGGCCGACGCGCGCGCCGAGGGCCGTACCGTCGTCGTGCTCTCCGAGTACGGCATCACCCGAGTGAGCCGGCCCGTCGACATCAACCGCGCACTGCGCCGCGCGGGCCTGCTGGAGGTGCACACGCAGGACGGCATGGAGTACCTCGACCCGACGGTGTCGCGGGCCTTCGCCGTCGCCGACCACCAGATCGCCCATGTCTACGTGCGCCGCCCCGAGGACCTGGAAGCGACCCGCGCCGCCCTCGACGGGCTCCCCGGCATCGCGCAACTCCTCGACGACGAGGGAAAGAAGGCCCACCACCTCGACCATCCGCGCTCCGGCGAGCTGGTCGCCGTCGCGGAGCCGGACGCCTGGTTCACGTACTACTACTGGCTCGACGACGACCGCGCGCCCGACTTCGCGCAGCTCGTCGAGATCCATCGCAAACCCGGCTACGACCCGGCCGAGCTCTTCATGGATCCCCTCGACCCCTACGTCAAGGTCAAGGCCGCGACCGCGCTGGCCCGCAAGAAGCTGGGCATGCGCTACCGCATGGCGGTCGTGCCGCTGGATCCCTCATCTGTGCGCGGCAGCCACGGCCGCCTTCCCGAGAGCGACGACGACGGTCCGCTGCTCATCTGCTCCACCCCCCGTGCACTCGGTGACCGCGTGCCGGCCACTGATGTGAAACAACTCCTGCTCCAGCTCGCCGGACTCGGCTGAGATCCGGCTACTGAGAGTGAAACACACGGCACTGACAACGGCCGGCCCCGGCGGGACCGGGCCGGCCACGACCGCGAAGGCAGGCCATTCGTGACCCTGTACTCCGACCCTTCCCGCGCCGACGGAGCCTCCGCCACCGATGCCCCCGGCGAAGGACTGCGCCGCGCCCTCGGCGTGGACCGGCGCCGATTCCTCAGCACCTGCACCGCCGTGGCCGCCGGAGCCGTCGCCGCCCCGGTCTTCGGCGCCGCCCCGGCCCTGGCCCAGGACCGCGGCAGAGACCACGGCCACGGGCACGGCCACGGACACGGCAGGGACGTTCTCGTCCCGCCGCACAAGCGCGGCATCATCCTCTACACCGTCCGTGACGCCACCGCCCGCGACCCCCTCGCCTCCGACCTGCCCTCCGGCTTCCGCGAGGTGTTCAAGCAGCTGGCGCGGCACGGCTACCGGCAGGTGGAGTTCGCCGGTTACCGCCAGCACGCCAACGCCCCCGGCGGTGCCGACCTGGAGACCGTCCAGGGTGCCAGGCTGCTGCGCTCCTGGCTCGACGACTACGGTCTGCGCGCCCAGGGCAACCACGGGTTCATACCGTCGTCCTGGCCGCTGACCACCGCGGACCTGGACACCTTCAAGAAGCACCTGGAGATCGCCAACATCATCGGCATGGGCCACATGGGCACCGGCGGCGACCCCACGGGCAGTTCCTACCGTGCCGACTGGGACGTGGCCGCCGACAAGTGGAACGCCCTCGGCGAGATCGCCCGCCGCGAGGGCATCAAGCTCTACACCCACAACCACGACAGCGCGTACGGCTTCCTGCTCGACCGGGGTCCGCTGGACGACCAGGGCAGGCCGACCCGCAGCTCGGGCATCCGGAAGCTGGAGTACTTCCTCAAGGTCACCGACCCGAGGGTGGTCTGGCTGGAGATGGACATCTTCTGGGCGCACGTCGCCCAGTACAAGTTCCACACGTACACCGCCGCCGACGGCTCCACCCGCAGGAGCGTCTTCGACCCGGCGGGCCTCGTCGCCTGCCACAACAGGCGCTACCCGCTGTTCCACGCGAAGGACGGCGTCGTCAGCACGACCAACGGCATGGGGTACGAGATGGTGCCGTTCGGAACCGGGGTCATCGACTACACGACGTTCTTCTCGCGGGTCGGGGACCGCAACTACCACAACCCGATGGTCGAGGACGACAACTCCCCGAGCGCCACCGACCCCGCGCAGTCGCTGCGCGAGGCCAAGATCAGCTACGACAACATGGCGGCGCTGCGCAAGCGGCGCCGCTGATCCACCACGCGAACCGGCGGCCCTTTCCCAGGGTGGGGAAGGGCCGCCCGGTCCGTTCGCGGTGGCTCGTGCGGCCCCGCGGGCCACGTGTCACGTCAGGCCGTCTCCTCGCCCAGGGGTTGCGGGTTGGGGGTGATGCGCTTGCTCTTGGGCCGTCCCGGCGGGCTGAGGAACAGCGCCACGAAGCCGGCGAAGAACGAGATGGAGCCGGCCAGGATGAAGGCGCCGTTGAGGCCCCAGGCCGTCACGACGACGGCTCCCATGCCGGAGCCGAGGCCGGAGACCAGCTTGGAGCTGTACACCATGCCGTAGTTGGTCGCGTTGTTGTTCTCCCCGAAGTAGTCCGCGGTCATCGCCGCGAACATCGGGAAGATGGCGCCGCCACCGAAGCCGGAGACCGCGGAGAAGAACAGGAACAGCGGCAGGTTCCTGAGCTCGGCCGACCAGATGATGCCGAACTGGGCGAGGCCCAGGATGACACAGACGTACAGCAGGCACTGCTTGCGGCCGTACAGGTCGGAGAGCCAGCCGATGACGCCGCGTCCGGTGCCGTTGACGATCGCCTTGAGCGACATGGCGGTGGCCACGATGCCGGCGGCGAACCCCGCGTGCTCGCCGATCTCGACCTGGAAGGCGATACCGAAGATGTTCACGCCCGAGGTGCAGGCGAGACAGAACCACATGAGCGCCACACGGCCGGTCTTCCAGGCCTCCGAGGGGCTGTACTGGTGGACGGCCGGCGGGTTCTTCTCCAGGGAACGGCGAGCGCGAGGATCGTCCGGCGGGTTGAGCGGGTCGATGTGCGCAGGCCACCAGTTCTTCGGCGGGTCCTGGAAGAAGAAGCCGGCGACGGCGACCGTCAGCGCGAGGAAGCAGCCGACCGAGACCAGGACGACCTTGAAGTTGGAGAGGTCCATGACGGTCGAGAAGAGGAAGACGAAGGGGACCGAACCGTAGGCGAAGCCGCCGTTGACGAAGCCGGTCTTGCCGCCCTTGCGCTCCGGATACCACTTGCCGACCATGTTGACGCAGGTGGCGTACACCATGCCCGCGCCCATACCGCTGAACATGCCGAAGCCGACGAAGGCCAGTATGACGTGCGGGGCGAAGGCCAGTGACAGGTAGCCCAGCAGCGTGCCGACCGCGCCCAGCATCATCGCCCAGCGCGCGGGCAGCTTGCCGGTCTCACGCAGCCGTCCCGCCGGGAAGGCCACCGCGGCCTGGAAGAACACCCAGACGGTCAGCATCCAGAAGATGCTGTTCTCGGACCAGTGGTGGGCCTGGTGGATCGTCTCCTCGGCGGACGCGAACGCGTACTCCGCGGAGGAGATGCCCATCATGCCCACCCAGGGCAGGATCACCATCCACTTGCGCTTGCGCCCCATGATGTCGATGTCGGACTCGCCGACCCGGTAGACGCGTCCGTTCCTGTCGGTCACCTCGCGGTAGGCAACCGATGTCGGCAGATCGGTCGTTGTCATGTCGTGTTGCACCCCTTGCGTCGAAAGATCTGGCCAGCGCCCCCTGTCCCATGCCTTTCGTGCGCGCGCGGGTCCCGGGGCCGGCCGACGCGCACCGTCGGCCGGCTCCCCTCTCACCTCAGGTCATGAGCCGCCCCCCAACAGCCCCGCCGCCCGCGCCCACCGGTACTTGGCGCCGAGCACGGCCACCGGCCGCTCCGTGGTGTAGGGGTACGCCACGACCCCCCGCTCGTAGAGGTACTGGCAGGCCTCCTCGACCTCGACGTCGCCCGCGAGCGACGCCACCACCGGCTTCTCGATCCCGCGCTCCCGGAACTCGGCCACCACGCGGGCGGTGAGCTCGGCGAAGACCATCGGAGGGGTGACGATGGTGTGCCAGTAGCCGAGGACGAGCGCATGGATGCGCGGGTCCTCCAGGCCGAGCCGGATGGTCGCCTCGTACGTCGACGGCGGCTCGCCGCCGGTGATGTCCACCGGGTTGCCCGCGGCCCCGAAGGGCGGGATGAACCTGCGGAACGCCTCGTCCAGGTCCGGCGGGATCTCCATCAGGGAGAGCCCGTTGTCCGTCACCGCGTCGGACAGCAGCACGCCGCTGCCGCCGGCCCCGGTGATGATCACGACGTTGCCGCCCCTGGGGGTCGGAAGCACCGGCAACGCGCGCGCGTACTCCAGCATGTCGTTCAGCCCGGGCGCCCGGATGACGCCCGCCTGCCGCAGGATGTCGTCGTACACCGCGTCGTCCCCGGCGAGGGCGCCGGTGTGCGAGCCCGCGGCCTTCGCGCCGGCGGCCGTACGGCCTGCCTTGAGGACCACGACCGGCTTCTTCGGCACGGTCCGGCGCGCCGCCTCCACGAAGGCGCGGCCGTCCTTGAGGTCCTCCAGGTGCATGGCGATGCACTCGGTGTGCGGGTCCTCACCGAACCAGGTCAGCAGGTCGTCCTCGTCCAGGTCGGACTTGTTGCCGAGGCCCACGATCGCCGACACGCCCGTCTTCGTGGTGCGGGCGAAGCCCAGGATGGCCATGCCGATTCCGCCGGACTGCGAGGTCAGCGCGACGCCGCCCTTGACGTCGTACGGCGTGCAGAACGTGGCGCACAGGTCCTGCCAGGTGGAGTAGTAGCCGTAGATGTTCGGGCCGAGCAGCCGGGTGCCGTGCCGCTCGGCGATCGCCACGATCTCGGCCTGGAGTTCGTGCTCGCCGGTCTCCGCGAAGCCGGAAGGAATGAGGACGGCGTTGGGAATCCCCTTGCGCCCCACCTCCTCCAGCGCCGCCGCGACGAACTTGGCGGGGATGGCGAACACGGCCACATCCACCTCACCGGGAACGTCCGTGACACTCTTGTACGCCTTGCGGCCCAGAATGTCATCGGCCTTGGGGTTCACCGGGTGGATCTCCCCGGAGAAGCCGCCGTCGACGAGGTTGCGCATCACCGAATTGCCGATCTTGCCCTGCTCGTTGGAGGCCCCGATCACGGCGACCGCACGCGGCTGCATCAGCCGGCGCATCGAGGTGAGGATCTCCTCGCGCGAGTAGCGGCGGCGCTGCTTCACCGCGGCCCCGGAGAGGATCACCCGGATGTCGGCCGCGACGGCGCCCTCCGGAGTGGCGATCACCGGGTTGAGGTCGACCTCGGCGATCTCCGGGAAGTCCGTGACGAGCTGGGAGACCCGGCGGATCTGCTCGGCGACCGCCCACCGGTCCGCACCGGCCGCGCCGCGCACCCCGCGCAGGATCTCCGCCGAGCGGATCGAGTCCAGCATGGACAGCGCCTCGTCGGCGTCCACGGGCGCGAGCCGGAAGGTGACGTCCTTCAGCACCTCGACGAGGACCCCGCCGAGCCCGAAGGCGACCACCTTCCCGAACGTCGGATCGGTCACCGCGCCGACGATGACCTCCTGCCCCTTGGGGAGCAGCTCCTGCACCTGCACACCCTCGATCCGGGCGTTCGCGTCGTAGGCACGGGCGTTGTCGACGATGGTGTGGAACGCGGCCCGCACGTCGGCGGCGCCCTCGACGCCGACGATCACGCCGCCGGCGTCGGTCTTGTGCAGGATGTCCGGCGAGACGATCTTCATCACGACGGGTCCGGCGAACCGTGCCGCGTAGGCCACGGCCTCGTCGACGTCGGTCGCCAGCTCCTCACCGGGTACGGCGATCCCGTACGCGTCCGCCAGCACCTTGCCCTCGGGAGCGGTCAGCGCCGTGCGCCCCTCGGCCCGGACGGTGTCGAGGAGCGTGCGCACCCTCGGCACCCGGTCTTCGGCCATCACGTCAGATCACTCCGTTCGACTTGAGCATGCGCAGCTCCTCGTCACCGAGGCCGAGCTCGCCGACGTAGACCTCTGCGTTGTGCTCGCCCAGCAGCGGCGAACTGGTCACCTCCACGGGGGAGTCGGACAGCTTCAGCGGGCTGCCCACGGTCATGAACTCGCCGCGCTCGGGGTGCGGCACCCGGACGACCATCTCGTTCGCGGCCAGCGAGGCGTCCTCGATGATCTCCTTGGTGGACAGGATCGGCCCGCACGGGATGTTGTGGGCGTTGAGCCGCTCCAGCACCTCCCACTTGGGCAGGGTCGAGGACCACTCCTCGATGAGCTGGAACATCTTGCTGAGCTTGGGCAGCCGGGCCTCCGGCGTCGACCACTCCGGGTCGTCCGCCAGTTCGGGCCGGCCGATGAGCTCGCTGATCGGCTGCCAGCCGACGGGCTGCACGATGACGTACACGTAGTCGTTCGGGCCGCCCGGCGCGCACTTGACCGCCCAGCCGGGCTGGCCTCCGCCGGACGCGTTTCCCGAGCGGGGAACCTCGGTGCCGAAGTCCTCGTTGGGATATTCGGCGAGCGGGCCGTGTGCCAGGCGCTGCTGGTCGCGCAGCTTCACCCGGCAGAGGTTGAGCACGGCGTGCTGCATGGCCACGTTGACCCGCTGCCCGCGCCCGGTGTGCTCCCGCTGGTACAGCGCCGCCAGGATGCCCGCCACGGCGTGCACACCCGTCCCCGAGTCCCCGATCTGGGCCCCCGTCGCCAGCGGCGGTCCGTCCTCGAACCCGGTGGTCGACATCGACCCGCCCATGGCCTGGGCGACGACCTCGTACGCCTTGAAGTCGGTGTACGGGCCTTCGCCGAACCCCTTGATGGAGGCATAGACGATCCGCGGATTGATCTCCTGGATGCGGTCCCAGGTGAAGCCCATGCGGTCGATCGCGCCCGGTCCGAAGTTCTCGACCATGACGTCGGAGCGCCGGATCAGTTCGGTGAGGAGCTCCTTGCCGCGTTCTGTCTTGGTGTTGAGGGTGATGCTCCGCTTGTTGCAGTTGAGCATCGTGAAGTAGAGGGAGTCGACGTCCGGGAGATCACGCAGCTGCTTGCGCGTGATGTCACCGGCCGGCGCCTCCAGCTTGACGACGTCCGCGCCGAGCCAGGCGAGCAGCTGGGTCGCGGAGGGCCCGGACTGGACGTGGGTCATGTCCAGGACGCGGATGCCCTGGAGAGCCTGTGCGGTCACCGGATCACCTCACTTGTACATGGTCTGGTTCATGGTTCCGGGGGCGTACGCGTCCGGGTCGACCCAGACGTTGATCAGCGACGGCTTGCCCGACTCGCGAGCGCGCCGCAGCGCCGGGCCGATGTCGGCGGGGTCACGGACCTCCTCGCCGTAACCACCCAGCATCTGCGCGAACTTGTCGTAGTGGACGTCGCCGAGGGTGTTGCCGACCCGCTCGCGCTCCTTGCCGTACTTGGCGGCCTGGCCGTAGCGGATCTGGTTCATGGAGGAGTTGTTGCCGACGATGCCGACGAAGGGCAGGTCGTAGCGGACCAGCGTCTCGAAGTCCCAGCCGGTCAGGGAGAACGCTCCGTCGCCGAAGAGGGCGACGACCTCCTTGTCGGGCCGCGCCTGCTTGGCCGCCAGCACGAACGGCACCCCGACGCCGAGCGTGCCCAGCGGGCCCGGGTCCATCCAGTGGCCCGGTGACTTGGGCTGCACGACCTGGCCGGAGAAGGTGACGATGTCGCCGCCGTCGCCGATGTAGACCGAGTCCTCGGTGAGGAAGTCGTTGATCTCGCTGACGAGCCGGTACGGGTGGATCGGCGAGGCGTCCGAGCGCAGCTGCGGCAGCCGCTTCTCCAGCGCGGTCTGCTCGGCCGCGCGCAGCTCGTCGAGCCACTCCTTGCGCTTGGACGCGCCCCCGTTGACACGCCCGGAGGCCGCCTCCGTCACCGACTTCAGCACCAGTCCGGCGTCGCCGACGATGCCGAGGTCGATGTCGCGGTTCTTGCCGACGGTCCGGTAGTCGAGGTCGATCTGCACGACGGTCGCGTTCGCCGACAGCCGCTTGCCGTAGCCCATGCGGAAGTCGAAGGGCGTGCCGACGATGACGATGACGTCGGCGTGGGAGAAGGCGTAGCGGCGCGACAGCTGGAAGTGGTGCGGGTCGCCCGGCGGGAGGGTGCCGCGGCCGGCGCCGTTCATGTACGCCGGGACGTTCAGCGTGCGCACCAGCTCGATGGCCGCCTCGGTGCCGCGGGTCGTCCACACCTGGCTGCCCAGCAGGATCGCGGGCTTCTCGGCGTGCACCAGCAGGTCGGCGAGCTTCTCGACGGCCTCGGGGTCGCCGGCCGAGCGGGTCGAGGCGCGGTAGGCGCCGGCCTTCGGCACGCGCGCCTTGTCCGCCGGCACCCTGGCGTCGAGGACGTCGCGCGGGATCTCCAGGAAGGAGGGGCCGGGCGCGCCGTGGTAGCACTCGCGGAACGCCATGGACACCATGTCCGCCGCGCGTGCCGTGTCGGGCACGGCGGCCGCGAACTTGGTGATCGGCGTCATCATGTCGACGTGCGGCAGGTCCTGCAGCGACCCCATCTTGTGCTGGGTGAGGGCACCTTGACCGCCGATGAGCAGCATCGGCGACTCGGCGCGGAACGCGTTGGCGACGCCGGTGACGGCGTCGGTCGTCCCCGGGCCGGCGGTGACGACCGCGCAGCCGGGCTTGCCGGTGATCCGTGCGTAGCCGTCGGCGGCGTGTGCGGCGACCTGCTCGTGACGGACGTCGACGACTTCGATGCCCTCGTCGACGCAGCCGTCGTAGATGTCGATGATGTGGCCGCCGCACAGGGTGTAGATGCGGTCTACCCCCTCGGCCTTCAAGGCCTTGGCGACGAGATGACCGCCGGAGATGACGTCCTGGGTGTCGTCGGGCATGGCGAAGTCCTGTCCCTTCGTAGGGGGTTGGAACGCTCTCGCGGTACATTGCATACAGTCGACGAATACTGTATGAAGCTTGTTATCCCGCATCCTGTGGGTGGTGTCCAGGGGGCGTGCGGCAGTTTTCGGGAGTCTCGGGGGCGCCCCGGAAGACTCAGTAGTCAGGAGCCGAGATGGACCTGTACGAACACCAGGCAAGGGAACTCTTCGAGGAACACGGCATCTTGGTGCCGAGGGCCGAAGTCACCGACTCGCCCAAGGAGGCACGCGAGGCAGCCCGCCGGCTGGGCGGCCGTGTCGTCGTCAAGGCGCAGGTCAAGACCGGCGGACGCGGCAAGGCGGGCGGCGTGAAGCTCGCCGCCGACCCGGCCGCCGCCGAGCTGACGGCGCGCCAGATCCTCGGCATGGACATCAAGGGCCACACGGTCGGCACAGTCATGCTGGCCCAGCCGGTCGACATCGACAGCGAGTTCTACGTCTCCTACGTCCTCGACCGCGCCGCGGGCCGCTTCCTCGCCATCGCGTCCGCCGAGGGCGGCATGGACATCGAGGAGGTCGCCGCGAGCCGGCCCGAGGCCGTGGCACGCATCCCCGTCGATCCGGCCGAGGGCGTCACCTCCGCCAGGGCGGGCCGGATCGCCGAGGCGGCCGGACTTCCGCCGCAGACCGTCGACGTGCTGGTACGGCTGTGGGAGGTGCTGGTCCGCGAGGACGCCCTGCTCGTCGAGGTCAACCCGCTGGTCCGCACCGCACAGGGGCAGATCCTCGCCCTCGACGGCAAGGTCACCCTGGACGACAACGCCCGCTTCCGGCAGACGCGTTGGGGCACCGAGAGCGCGGAGCACGACGACCCGCTGGAGGCGCTTGCCGCCGAGCGGGGCCTCAACTACGTCAAGCTCGACGGCGAGGTCGGCATCATCGGCAACGGCGCCGGACTCGTCATGTCGACGCTCGACGTCGTCGCGGGCTGCGGCGCCCGACCCGCCAACTTCCTCGACATCGGCGGCGGGGCCTCCGCCCAGATCATGGCCGACGGCCTGTCCGTCATCCTCTCCGACCCGGCCGTGAAGTCGGTCTTCGTCAACGTCTTCGGCGGCATCACGGCCTGCGACGCGGTCGCCGACGGCATCGTGCAGGCGCTGGAAACCGTCCGGCTGACCAAACCGCTGGTCGTCCGGCTCGACGGCAACAACGCCGCACGCGGCCGGGCGATCCTCGACGAACGCGCGCACCCGCTCCTCCAGCAGGCCACCACCATGGACGGCGCCGCCCGCGCGGCGGCCCAGCTCGCCAACGCAACCTGAGGAGACGGGACATGGCCATTTACCTCACCAAGGAGAGCAAGGTCCTCGTCCAGGGGATGACCGGCGGCGAGGGCATGAAGCACACCCGGCGCATGCTCGCCGCCGGCACCGATGTCGTCGGCGGCGTCAACCCGCGCAAGGCGGGCCGCACCGTCGACTTCGACGACCGTGCGGTGCCCGTCTTCGGCTCGGTCGGCGAGGGCATGGCGGCCACCGGGGCGGACGTCACGGTCGTCTTCGTGCCGCCCGCCTTCGCCAAGGCCGCGGTCGTCGAGGCCGCCGACGCCGGCATCGCCCTCGCGGTCGTCATCACCGAGGGCATCCCGGTCCACGACTCGGTCGCCTTCACGGCGTACGCGCGAGCGAAGGGCACCCGGATCATCGGCCCCAACTGCCCCGGCCTGATCACCCCCGGCCAGTCCAACGCGGGCATCATCCCGGCCGACATCGCCAAACCCGGCAGAATCGGCCTGGTGTCGAAGTCCGGCACGCTGACCTACCAGCTGATGTACGAACTGCGCGACATCGGCTTCTCCACCTGCGTCGGCATCGGCGGTGACCCCGTCGTCGGCACCACGCACATCGACTGCCTGGCCGCCTTCCAGGACGACCCCGACACCGAACTGATCGTGCTGATCGGGGAGATCGGCGGCGACGCGGAGGAACGGGCCGCGGCGTACATCCGCGCGCACGTCACCAAGCCGGTCGTCGGCTACATCGCGGGTTTCACGGCGCCCGAGGGCAGGACCATGGGGCACGCCGGCGCCATCGTCTCCGGCTCCTCCGGTACGGCGCAGGCGAAGAAGGAGGCGCTGGAGGCGGTCGGAGTGCGGGTGGGGAGCACACCGACCGAGACGGCCCGCCTGGTCCTGTCCGCCCTGGGAGCCACCACGTGACGTCACTCACTGTCGCCGCACGGTGACTGTCACGCTTCTTGACTCGTCAGTAGCTTCCCTGTGCGACACCCTCGAAGTACGGCGCCGCGCACGGCAGTGCGAGCCGTGCGCGGCGCAGCCATGCACCTCCCGCCCCGACTGTGCACCGAGAGCGGAGAAAACGATGGCACCCACCCTCCCCCCGACCACCGACTCCCAGGCACTCACCCTGAAAGCCGGTACCTCCTGGGCCGACGCCTGGCAGCGCTGTCTGTCCATCGCCCCCGAGGCCTTCCAGGACGACCGCGTCCTGAACCTGTGGAACGCCACCTGGCAGGCGGACGGCCACGTCCTGCCCGCCGTCACCCCCGTCGACGGCACCCCCGTCGCGGCCCCGCCCCGACTGGACCGGACCAGCGCCCACCAGGCCGTCCGCGCCTCGCTCGACCAGCACCGCGCCTGGCGGCACGTCCCGCTCGACGAGCGCCGCGCCCGCGTCGCCGCCACCCTCGACGCGCTCACCGAGCACCGCGAACTGCTGGCGCTGCTGCTCGTCTGGGAGATCGGCAAGCCGTGGCGGCTCGCTCAGGCGGACGTGGACCGGGCCGTCGACGGCGTGCGCTGGTACGTCGACGGCATCGAACCGATGGTCGCCGGACGTGCCCCGCTGGACGGTCCCGTCTCCAACATCGCGAGCTGGAACTACCCGATGAGCGTGCTCGTGCACGCCATGCTCGTACAGGCCCTGGCGGGCAACGCGGTCATCGCCAAGACCCCGACCGACGGCGGTGTCGCCTGTCTGACCCTGGCCTGCGCGCTCGCCGCCCGCGAAGGGGTGCCCGTCACCCTCGTCAGCGGCAGCGGGGGCGAGTTGTCGCAGGCGCTGGTGCGGGCGCCCGAGATCGGCTGCGTCTCCTTCGTCGGCGGCCGCGACACCGGCGCCGCGGTGGCCACGGCCGTCGCCGACCTGGGCAAGCGGCACATCCTCGAACAGGAAGGACTCAACACCTGGGGCATCTGGAACTACTCGGACTGGGACGCGCTCACCGCGGTCGTGCCCAAGCTCTTCGACTACGGCAAACAGCGCTGCACGGCCTACCCGCGCTTCGTCGTCCAGCGCGCGCTGTTCGACGAGTTCCTGGCGGCGTACCTCCCCGCGGTCCGTACCCTGAAGGCCGGGCACCCGCTCGCCGTCGAGAAGCCCGACGACCCCTACCCGGCGCTGGACTTCGGGCCGTTGATCAACGCCGCCAAGGCCAAGGACCTGAACGACCAGGTGGCCGAGGCCGTCGACCGCGGCGCCGTCCCGCTGCACCGCGGCAAGCTGTGCGACGCCCGGTTCCTGCCCGGCCAGGACACCTCCGCATACGTTCAGCCGGTCACGCTCCTCAACCCGCCGCCCTCCTCCCCGCTGCACCACGCGGAACCCTTCGGCCCGGTCGACACCATCGTCCTCGTCGACACCGAGGCCGAGCTGCTGGCCGCCATGAACGCGTCGAACGGCGCGCTGGTCGCCACGCTGTCCACGGACGACCGGGCGACCTACGAACGACTGGCCCCGCAGATCCGCGCCTTCAAGACCGGCCACGGCAAGCCCCGCTCCCGGGGCGACCGCGACGAGTTGTTCGGCGGCTTCGGCGCGTCCTGGCGCGGCGCGTTCGTCGGCGGCGAACTGCTGGTGCGGGCGGTGACACAGGGGCCGGCGGGGGAGCGGCTGCCGGGGAACTTCCCGGAGTACCACCTGATGCCGTAGGCGCGTCCGTCTGGCGGCTCCGTCTCCCGGCCGGGGGTGCCCAGGAGTGACATCCCGGGCACCCTCGGTCACCGTCCCTTGGCTGACCCGGGGGTGGAAACGCAGGTGAAGGGCACTCCGAAACCTTGGTATTGTTGTCCCTGTCGCCGCGCGGAACACCTCCTGCAAGGCGACAGACACCTGGTCCGGGTGGCGGAATGGCAGACGCGCTAGCTTGAGGTGCTAGTGCCCTTTATCGGGCGTGGGGGTTCAAGTCCCCCCTCGGACACTCACTTCACTCGCCGTATCCCACGGAAACAGGGCCGCGACCTTTCGGTCGCGGCCCTATTTGCGTATTTGTAGCTGACCGTAATCCCGAGCGCTTCGTAGAGTGAGCCTGGTAGCGGGCGAGGCGCCGCTCGCTCTCCTCGACCGTCTTGCGAGCTTGGCCTGCGCGGGTGGGAGGGTCGCTGCTGTGATTGCTGTGACGTCGGCGTGGGTGACGGTTTCGATGGTGGCGGTGAGCCGGTCGGGGGCGAAGAACCGGGTGAATTTAGCGGTCCCGGACGCGGCAGACCACGCGACGACGCTCTCGCCGCGTGCGATGAGCCACTGGGCGAGATGACGGCCCAGTCCGTTGGCGTTCTCCACAGCCCACCTGAGCTGCAGCCGCCGCTTGCCCAGGCCGGCAGCCGACGGTACTCCGCCTCGATCCGCATCGTGCCGACCTGCTGATTCGATTCCGGCTCGACCGCCGTGGCGTAGTGGGTGGACTTGCGGGGATCGACACCAGCAATAGCACGGGGCTGTGCTCCTTGCGGTCGGACGACAGGGCGGCCACGGTCGACACGCCGACTTCCAGAACCAGATGACCCGGACACGCCTGTGTTGAGTGAGACCCCTGTAGAGGTCGGCGGTTCAAGTGTGACAAGGCGTTCGGTTGGCCGGTGTGCGGCGGCCTGCCCGGATCATGTAGCCACGCCCTGAACCAACGATCTATGGCCGTGAGCCCCGCTGTTGTCACGCCGCCTGGTCCTCGTGAAGGTTGCCGACGTAGCGCCGCAAGGCGTCCAGGCTATGGAAGACGCGGTAGTCACTCGCCTCCAGGGCGGCCTGCTCGTCCGGGGTGGTTTCCGGGACGAGGACCACGGGGCCGCCCACCTCCTCCTGCAGGCCATGGGGCCAGAACGCGGTGGCCACGAGGACGGGGCTGCCGGGGACCAGATTGGTCACCTCGCTGTCCAGCTCGGGCTCGGCGAAGCCCTGCCGCCGCAGGTCCTCCAGCAGCTGGGCCAGGCCGGGCATGTCCTCCTCCGTGTCAGCGGCGGGCACCGGAGCGGCGGCCGACCTGAGGACCGTGGCGTGGGCCGGTGCGGCCAAGCCGACCGGAGACGGTCCTTCGAGCAGTTTGGTGAGAAAACTGTTCGAAGCCTCGGCGAGGAGTTCGCGTCGGGCGGCGAGGAATGAGCGGTAGGCATCGATGCGCCACAGCTCCGGGTCGGTCGGGATCCACTGCGATTCAAGGGCACCCGGAACCTTCTGGGCGATCTCCAGCAGGTAGTCCTCCGGCCGTTTGGCACTGATCTGCAGGTTCGTGTCCTGGGTGAGGAAACAGAAGTTGGCGACCGCGTTGACTTCGCCCCTGTCGTAGCCGTGCTTGTAGAGCAGGGTCTTGGGGAAGATGTGGTGCACCTGGAGGGAGCTCAGCTTTCCGAGCATGCCGTCCTTCAGCGGGACCCCGCTGCCCAGGTCCTGCGCCCCGTGGACCCGGGACAGCATGTAGAGCAGCGGGTAGAAACGGGATCCCATGCTGGAACCCTGGAAATTGTCGGGCCGGACCTCCAGTCGGCCGCCGCGGGCCTGCCGCAGAGTCTCGATCAGCCGGTCGACCCCGCCGGCGTCGACCGCCTCGAGGTCCTGGTTGAGGGCGGTCTCCGTGGCGCCGGTGTGCCGGCCCCAGAGGAAGCTGTGGATGAACCAGTAGAAGAGCCGGTCGCGTGTCATGGCGTCGGGGAACTTGCCGGAGTGGTGGTGCAGCAGACGGCTCATGACGGGAAAGGCGGCCCGGCCGTTCAGTACCCGCCCGTGGTCGAGGCCCAGGCGGCCGCCGAGGGCGTTGAGCAGATAGCTGGTGGACTCGATGGTCTGTTCCAGGCCGGTCCGGAACTCCGGCATCTCGACGTCGCCCAGCTTGGAGAACTGGGCCTCACCGGTCAGGACGGCGTTGACGTTGCGGAGCAGCCAGTCCAGCTTGAAGGTGCAACCGGCGTCCGACCAGTTCTTCAGAGCGGTGTTCATGGTCGGGCGGGCGTCGGGCCAGGACGCGCAGATCGCTGCCAGCGCGAGGTCGCCCTTGGACAGCTTGGTACCACCGGAGTTGACGCGGTTGAAGATCTCCACGACGACGTCGATGGTCATGTCGTTACCCGTGACCTCCTCGATGTGGATGTTGCGGTCCTTGATCTGGGTGATCCGGTTCAGGCGCTCGATGTAGGCCGCCACCAGGGACCCATCACTTCCGGCCAGCGCGGTGATGGAGGGCAGCAGTGGGCCAAGGCCGCCCTGGAAAAGGGCGGTGACGTCGACCCAGAGTGGGTTGTCCTTCATCTTGGCCGGTGCGTAGAACTCGAAGGTCTCGGTCGCCAGATGGAAGTGCAGCCCGGTCAGTGCCACCTGGTTGCCCTCGAAGAAGCGAGGTGAGCGTCCCTGGGTGACGCCGTAGAGGGTGGTCACCCGCTGCTGACCGTCGAGCAGCAGTTGTACGGTGCCGTCCTTCTCCGGGCCGCCCCCGCGGGTGCTCGCGCTGTCGGCCTTGGTGCTCCAGGTGAGGAACCCCCCGATCGGATAGCCGCGGTACAGCGACTGGAAGAACGCGCGAACCTGGTCACGGGTCCAGACGTAGCCGCGCTGGAACTCCGGAAGGGCGATGTCCCCGGACTCGATCTTGTGCAGGATCTGCGAAATCTGCATGCCGTGCCTCTTCGGTCGGCCCGCCGGTGACTCCGTACGGGGTTGTCTTTCCTGAGTAACGGAGGCGAAGCGCCGGAAGGTTGGTGCCGCTGACGGTGACGGGTGACGGGTGTTCTTACGCCACGGCCTAACTCACCCGCGCCCCTTTATGCGCCGATTGCTCGCCGGCATGTCGGCGCCGTCGAAAGGGGACGGATCGGATCACCCTCCGAGCGCCGTGCCGACGACCTCGCCGCCCCAGCCGTCCGGGGTGCGCCACAGGACGTGCACGGTAAAGATGTCGCGGACGGCTTCGGCGGCCCAGTCCTCTGCCGGGGGTTCGCACAGGACAAGGTAGAGGCCGGTGGCCTCGGCGTGCAGGGTGTGCTTGATCTCAAGGAGGCGCGTCGCCCCCACACGGAGGTCCTGGTAGGTGGAACGGCCGACGCCGAGGACCTCGTACAGGTGCAGGCCCTGGTCGGTGTCGCAACTGACGTCGACGACCGGGGAGTCCACCGGCTCGAGGTCCGCCCACAACAGGGCCGCCTTCAGGGCGTGGCGGACCGCCTCGTGCTTCTTGCAGGTGCGGTCGGCTGTGGCCCAGGTTTCCAGCGCCTGGAGCAGGGCGGACGGCTCCACGGTCTCGGAGGTGGTGGCGGGCGCGGCGGCCGCTGTTGCGGAGGTGGGCACGGGTTCGGTTTCCTTCTGCTCGGGAGCGGGAGCGGCGCTGGGTGCCTTTTCCGGGGCGGTGGGTGTGGCGTCGTCCATGCGGGCGCGGAGGGTATCGCGAGCCTCGAGGAGGGCGTCGGCCCATCCGGAGCCAGTGAGCCGGTCCCGGAAGGCGGCGATGTCCAGAGTGCCGTCCTTGAGCGCTCGGTGGGTGCTTGCGGCGAGATCGCGCAGGAGACCCAACCGGTGCCTGTCGGGCGATCCGAGGACGCGTCGTACGTCCACCCAGTCCGCCTGGTCGCGGCGGAGGACGCGGTTGGCCATGCCCTTCAGCTCGGACAGGCGGGCGCGGGCGTCCTGCGGCTCGCCACCTGTGACCGACACCAGCTCGTCGAGTACGCCCAGGGCCGCGATGTAGCGGGGCGCCATGGTGGTCGAGATCGGCATACGGCCACGCTGGTCGGTGGTGAGCACGGTCTGATTGGTCTCGTTGGCGAACACCCAGCAGTCCAGCTCGTGGCCGGGGCGGGGCGGGGTGGAGCCGTGCCTGACCGTGAGCATCATCGGGCGGTCGAAGGCCGGGGCCAGGGCGGTGACCTTGTAGCGGCCACCGGGGCCGGGGCCGACGACCTTCACCCGGACGTCCGTGCCGATCTCCGGGACGGCGGCCTCGTCGTCCGGCCGGACCTCGGTGGGCGAGGAACTGGGGATTCCGGCGGGGGCAGGGGAGGGGACGGTGTTCGCGAGGGCCTCCGGGAGCGGTGCGGTGTGCAGCACGGTCAGGGTCTGCGTGCTGCGGGTGAGAGCGATGTAGAGCTGGCGCAGGCCGGCCGGACCGCGGGCGGCGATGGTGGCGGGCTCCAGGACCAGGACGTGGTCGTACTCCATGCCCTTGGCCTGTGCGGCGGCCAGCACCGAGACCGCTTCGCGACGAGGGCCGGTGAGGTCGTCGTTCCGGTCCAGGAGGCGGGTGATCTCGTCCAGCCACATGTAGTCGTCGGGGACGATGACGGCGATGGAGCGCAGGTTGTTCCCGTCGTCGCTGGAACCGACGAGGCGCGTCACGTGGGTGACGGTGTCCTCGAGGAGCTTCCACGGCTCGGTCTCCACGGCCCGTACCGCGTCCTCGCCCACCTCGCGCACCGCTCGCGGGTAGGGCAGATCGCAGGCGACCGCGCGGGCGAGCGGGGCGACGAACTCCATGATCTCCGCGGGTACGCGGTAACTGGTGGTGAGCTCGGCGACGCGCCAGTCACCGTGGTCGGACAGGAGTGTGCCGAGGCGCTCCCAGCTCGTGTGGGTGTGCGGGCCGGTGGCCTGGGCGAGGTCGCCGAGGACGGTCATCGAGCCTCCGGCCGCGCAGCGGCGGCGCAGGGCGCGTGCCTGCATGGGAGTGAGGTCCTGGGCCTCGTCGACCACGATGTGCCCGTAGCGCGGCGGGACTTCCCCGCTGATGAGGAATTCCAGCTCCTCGAGGCAGACATGGTCGTCGAGGGTCCAGGGCTCGGCATCGGCGGTGGCGGTGCGGGGCCGGTGCAGGACCGCCTGTTCGCTCTCGTCGAGGATGCCGTCGGCGCAGGACCGGAGCAGGTCGGGAGAGTCGTACAGGCTGCGCAGGGCCTCCCTGGCGCTCGGGGACGGCCAGATCCTTTCGACGAGCCGTTCCACCCGGCGGTTGCGCTCGAACTCCCTGCGGATGGTGGGCGACTGGCCGCGGCGCGGAGCGATGTCCGTGAGCTCGCGCAGGAGGAGGTCGACGAGCAGGGTGCGGAAGCGGTCCCGGCGCTGCCGGTACGGGCCGCCGCCGTCCTGGGCGGCGGTGAGCAGGTCGTGGACCTGGGAGCGCGGGACGCGCAGGGTCGCGCCGGCGGCGGTGACCATGACGGCGGGCTCGTCGCCCTCGAAGGCGGGGGCAGCGGTGAGGTCGTCGAGGGCCTCGGGGCGGGACTCGCTCTCGACGCGGTTGCGCAGCACGGCCGCCATCCGCTCGTCCGACTTCACCCGGCGCGCCTGCGGGGTGTCGGTGCCAGGCGTGTCGGCATTCCACAGACGGGACAACTGGACGGCGTTGACTTCCCTGGTGCCGAGCGTGGGCAGCACCTGGCCGACATACTCCAGGAACCGCTGGTGAGGGCCGATGACGAGGATGTCCTGAGCCTTGAAGTGCTCGTTGTTGACCAGCCAGGTGACCCGGTGCAGACCGACCGCGGACTTGCCGGTCCCCGGGCCGCCCTGTACGACGAGAATGTCGGTCGGGGAACCCGTCACCAGGTCCATCTGGTCGCGGCGGATCGTCTCGACGATGTCCCGCATCCGGCCGCTGCGCGAACGCTGCAGCTCACGCAGCAGCAACTCGTCCGGCTGAAGCGTCTTGCGCCGCCGGACACGCGCCACGTCACCCGGCGTGGGGGCCGGCGGGCGCCGCCCGGGCCGCGAGCCACCAGGCTCTGCGACCTCGTCCAGGACCAATTCCGGGACCGATCCGGGGGCCGGTGCCGACGGATCGGCCACGTTCGAGTCCTGCGGCTTGTCCACCTCGCCCCGGTCGTCGGCCGCCGGCCGCGGCTTCGGGATCCGCGATAGGGCGGGGACGGGATCTCCGGAGACGGAGGGGCGGTCGAGAGCGGGCCGGAAGACGGCGATCTCGTCGACGTAGCCCTCGACGACACGCCGCGCGCACTGCAGCCGTCGGCGCAGAACCACATCCCCCGGCTTCTCGGGCAGCACCCTGGTCCATCTGTCCGCCAGCGGGCTGGTCCACAGCAGCACCACCGGGTCCCGCTCCGAGTCCAGCACACTGCGGCGGCCGACGTACCAGGGGCGGGGCTCCTGTCCCGGCTCCTCCGGAGCATCGACACGCGCGAAGACCAGCGCCTCGTTGCCGAGTCCCCCGTACTCCTCGGCCCGCGCCTCCGCCGCCTTGCGGACGGCGATGCTGTCCTTGCCGCTCGCCGAGGCCATGGCGGCGGAACTCCCGCTCATTTCGGCCAGCCGAGCCTCGTAGCAGTCGTACGCATGGTCCACGGCCCTCTGCTCGAGGGCGATGACTTCCTCACGTGTGGTGCTCATGTACGTCCTTCCCCACGGTGCTCCCCGGCACCGCTACGGGCGATACGCCCGTAGCCAGTGGAAACATTCACCAGAAACGCTTCGCTGACAAGGCATCAGCCGCGTCCCATCCCTCAGCTCGCGAAGCGGCAGGGATGGGACGTCGGGTATGAGGACAGAAGCCGGGACATTAGCGGCTCCTTCGGCACCTGATCCCTGTCGCGGCCAGAGCGGCCGACCGACTCGGCCGGCACGACACCGAGAGCGTGCTCATCCGCCACGGACGCAACCTGAGACCCGCGCCAGGGGCGGGGGCTTGAGGATCCGGTCCCAGTGCGGGAAGCCCGCGGGCAACTTCCGCCATGGGAGACCGGAGGCGGCGACGAAGACGACCCAGTCGGTGAAGGCGGACGCGGCCGTGGCGCGGTCACGTGTGATTGCGGCGGGGCGTGGCGTGACGAGGCAGGCGGCGAAAAGCACGGGAAGTGCCGGAAGTCCGCGCGCTGTTCCTCCATGCGCGGCGACGAGCGGCGAGCGCTCGTCCACCTGGTTCACTTCTTCGTTACTCCGGCTCGTCGTCTCCCTGCAAAGCGCCGTCACGCAAGGCCCTGTCCGCCGCCCGTCCGATGAGAGCGGTCGCTCCCGCGTCCACCGCTCCTCCGACTACGCCTCCCAGGATCGGGATCGCCTTGGCGAGCGTGATCGCGGCACGCTTCGTTCCGAACTTCGCGACGAGGTGGAAGCCGACCAGCTTGTTGATCTTGTGGAGGATCGCCATCGGCAGCTTCTTGATCATTTGCTCGCCGATCTTCTGACCTACCTTCACCCCAAGGGCAGCCACCGCGCTCTGTGCGCTCATCCCGATTCCGAGCATCATCACGACGCTCCGCACGTAGGGGTCGCGGACGTCCCACCCCCGGAGGTGTGCGATGGCACCGGCCATCCGCAGGTTGATGGCGAGGGACGTGGCCACGTTCGCCGGGATGGTCACGCCGGCGGTGACCAGCCCCCCAAGCCCGGTGATGAAGCCCTGAGTGCCGGCCGCGGCGACGGATTCCTTGATGAGGCGGGCCACGACTGCGTCGATGTCGTCCTTCATGTCCTGCGGGGAGAGGCGCTCATCGTCGTCAGGCGCCCTGTAGTCAGCGCCCTGGCGGCGCGCGAGGCGGTCCTCTGCCCAGCTCGCCGATCCGGTGACCGGCCCCACGCCGTTGACTATGACCTTCTCGGCGAGGCCGGCGATCCACTGCCCGGTCTTCTCGACTGCGCCCTCGTCAGGAGTCTTCTCGTCAGCCATTGCGCTCCCTTTCGTGAGCGTCCCGCCCAAGGGACACCCCGCACCGTTGCGGGCAGGAGAAGGAACCCGGTGCAGGCCTTCCGGCCTGGCTGCGGACGGCCGAAGCCACCCCCCTCGCTACCGCCCGTCCACCCCTCGCGCCGCGACGTCCGCCGTCGCGTCGCCCTCAGCGAGCTGAAGCGGTCACACTTTCCCATGAAAGTGAAAGCGACGTCAAACTACTCTGAAAGACTGGCGGGAGCTCGATGATGGCTACCCCGCCCCGCAGCCGGCCTCCACCAGGAACGGGCTCGGCTGCCCAGTCCATGAGACGTACAGGCCGTCCCTTGCCCGGGTGCAGGCGACGAACAGCAGGCAGCGTTCCGCGGTGAGGTCGGCCTCATGCTGGAGCCGGTCGACCTCCTCCGGGGTAATGGCCGAAGGGTTCGGCAGAGAGCGGTCGTTGACGCCGACGACGGCGGTGTAGCGGTACTCGAGCCCCTTGAAGGTGTGCATGGTGCCCACGTTGACCGCGTCGTCGGTGCGGGCGACTCCCGCGCGGACCCGGCTGGCGGGGACTCCGGCCGCGATCAGACGGTCCTTGGCCTTCGCACAGGTCTTGTTGAAGCGCGCGCAGATCCCGATCTCCCCGTACGCGGCGCCGCCGTCCACCCACTCACGGACCTGCTCCACCAAGGCGTCGAGTTCGGCCTCCTCCGTCTCCGCCGCGTGGACCAGGGGCCCGGAACCGTGCAGGGCCGAGCTGTACCCGATCAGGGTGTCGTGCCGTCCGCTGTCGGCCAGTTCGGCGAAGGGGCGGCCGAGCAGAAGTCCTGTCGCCCAGCTGAGGATCTCCTGGGTGGAGCGGTAGTTCTTGCGCAGCTTGGTCGAACGGCCGGCGACGTTGATGCCGAGGGACTTCAGCGACACCCGGTTGTCGTAGATCCGCTGGTGCGGGTCGCCCGCGACGAACAGGTCGTCGGGGCGCTGCGGGGCGGCGGCGCGGAGCATCCGCCACTGGGCCGGGTGGAGGTCCTGGGCCTCGTCGATGACTACGTGCCGGTAGCACGGACCCTGCTCGGTCAGCAGGTCGGTGGCCTCCACGCAGGTACCGAGGTAGGTGCGCAGCCCGTCCTCGGCCAGGCGCCGGGTGAACTCCTCCACGGTCCGCCACACCAGCGGCCGGGCGGAGACCGGCAGCGCGCTGCCTCGGCCGCGGCGCTCGCAGCGCTCGTACTCCTCCCGGCTGCGGATGTCCTGGGCGAGGAGGACGTGCTTGTACTCCTGGGCGAGGAACTGCGGGGTGCCGGTGAAGCCGGTGGCTTCCGCGGCCTGCTCCCAACGGGCGGTCTCCTCGTACCCGGTGAGGGGCCGGCGCGAGGTGTTGACCACGCGTCCGGCGAAGGCGTCGACGGTCATGACGTCGACCCGGTCGCGCAGGTCCGGATCGTCGACGAGCAGGGAGAGTCCTTCGTTCAGCGAGTCCACGAGGGCATTGGTGAAGGTAGTGAGCAGGATGCGGTCGCCGTCGCGCAGGTGCCGCAGCAGATGCCGCACCCGGTGGAGGACGACGACGGACTTCCCGGTGCCGGGCCCGCCGGTCACCTGTGCGGGGCCGGAGTACGACGGACGGTAGGCGACCTTGTGCTGGGCGGGGTGCAGGAAGATCCGCCAGGCGGTGAACGGCTTGTCGAGGATGTCGCGCAGTTCGTCGGCGTCCGCGACGACGGCGATCCGGGTGCGGGTGTGCGCGATGGCGGTCGCGTAGTCGGTGGTGTCGACGGGCTCCTGCGAGGCCGCGTCGGCCAGCGCCGGCACGACGACCTCCTGCCAGGTCTGCTCGACACCCGCGCCGAGGGCCAGGTGTTCCAGCACCTTGTACTGGTCCGGCGGGAAGAAGCGCCCGAAGACGTCGAGCTGTTCCAGGCTGGTCAGCACGCGTGCCTGCGCGAGGGTGGTGGCGTCGATGCCGAGCGCGGCCATCTCCCGGTCGGAGACCTTCGCGAAGAGCCGCTGCTCCTCGGCGGGCGCGATGCACTGGTAGGTGGGGGTCAGCTCCTCCAGGGTGGCGATCTCGCGGAGCTCTACGGCGCCGGTGACGGCGTTGATGGTCGCCTTCTGCTTCACCGCCCATTCGGTGGCCTCGTCGTGCGGGCCGACCCGGAGCAGTACGAAGGTGTCCCCCGTCTCGGGCGCGAGGACCACGCCGCGGTATCCCTGGGTGATCCGGATGGTCCGGATCTGCCGGTCCTTGGCGCCCTTCAGAGATTCCAGCTTCAGGCCGGGGTCCTTGAAGAGCTGGTCGAGGGTGAGCCGCTCGAACTTCTCCCAGGCGTCGAAAACGCCGGTCCGGACGTGCTTCTCGAGCTTCTCCAGTTGCTGGCAGAAGGCTATGTCGAAGGCGAGGTGCAGCATGACGGGATTTTAGGCCGCCACGGCGTGGCCGAAGGCCGTTCGGGCGTTCGGGCACCGGCTTTCCGGTCGGGCTCCGCCGGTCACCCGCCGCCGAGTTCCCGGCGGAGCATGGTCAGGACCTCCGCGGCCTCGACGGCCACGTCGTGGCTCGGGCCGTGGACGAGCACGACGTCCTCGTACAGGGCCTCCAGGCACGCCAGGGCCTCCTGCGGGTTGCCCTGGCTGAGCAGCAGCATGCCGATGTCACGGCGCAGCTCCACAGCCGCGTCGCTGACGTCGCTCTCGACGGCCCGTTCCACTTCGAGGACGCCCCGCAGCTCCGCCAGCGCCTCGGTCACCTGGCCGAGTTCGCCGCGGCAGCGGGCCGCCTGGGCGCGGCAGTCGCGGGCGGCCTCGTCGGTCGGCCCGTTGATGCGGCCGTACGCCTCGGCCAGCGCCTCGAACTCGGGCAGGGCCGCCCGGTGGTCGCCCGCCAGCTGCCGGCTGACCGCCCGGCGGCGCCGTAGCCGCAGGACGGCCTTGTTCTCGGCGCCCAGGGCCCGCGCCAGCGGCTCGATCATCTCGCCCGCCACCTCGGCGGCCTGCGTGTAGCGCTCCTCCTCCATCAGGGCGATGTAGTGCTCGTCGACCTCCCGCAGCTGGGCCCGCAGCAGCTCCCGCTCGGGCGGCGAGACCACGTACTCGGCGACTTGGCCGGGCGCCGCCGTGTCCGGGGCGACACGGGCGTGGCTCTCGGCCCGGGCGCGGGGCGCGTAGGGGCGGCGGTAGAGCCGGGTCGGGTCCGGCGCCCCGGGAGGCCCGGCCTCCCCGAGGGCGGAGGACTCCCCGGGCGCGGGCAGGAAGGGCATCAGCCGCTCGTACACCTCCTGCACGTCCACCGGCCGGCTCTCCGGGGTCTTGCGGAGCAGGTGCAGGACCAGCGCCTCCAGCTCCTCCGGCACGTCGGCGCGCAGGCGTCGCAGCGGGGTGGGCGCGGCCCGGACGTGCTGGTCCATCAGCTCGAAGTCGCCGCGTGCGCTGAACAGGGGGTTGCCGCAGAGGAGTTCGTGGAGCACGCAGCCGAGGGCGTAGAGGTCGGTGCGCGGGGTGACCCGGGTGCCGCGCACCTGCTCGGGCGACATGTACTGGTGCGTGCCGATGGGCCGGCCGGAGGCCGTCAGCTTGGTGACGTCGGTCTGCAGGATCGCCGCGACACCGAAGTCGAGGACCTTCACCGTGCCGTCCCGCGCGACCAGGATGTTGGACGGCTTGAGGTCGCGGTGTACCACGGGCACGTCGTGCGCGTACGACAGCACGGTGGCGACCTGCGCGGCGACCGCCACTGCCCAGCTGACCGGCAGGGGCCGCTCCTCGTGCACGTACCGGGTGAGGGCGACGCCCTCCACCAGTTCCATGACGAGGAACAGGTGCTCGTAGGTGGTGTCGAGGACGGCGTCGTACACCTGCGGCACGCCTGGGTGCTGGATACGGGCGGTGATCCGGGCCTCGCGGCGGAAGCGCCGCTCCAGCTCCTCGGCCATCTGCGGCGTGGCGGCGACGGCCTGCGGCCGGATCCGCTTCACGGCGACGGGCCGGTCCAGGACCGCGTCGTAGCCCCGCCACACGTCGCCCATACCGCCGTTGCCGAGCCGCTCCAGCAACTCGTAGCGGCCTGCGATCGGTCTGTCCGGCACCTGTCCCCGCCCCGCGTCCTGCACTCGCGCTCGCTCGTCCCCCGAGCCCCGTTGGTTCGCGGCCAGTTTCCCCGGAAAGGGATCAGTGCGTCCAGCCTGGTCCTACGAGGGAGCGGCGGACGGGGCGTATCTCGCCACCGTGTACTCGGCCCAGACCGTCTTGCCGGGGCCGTCCGGGCGCGGTGAGCAGCCCCAGCGGTCCGCGAGGGCCTCGACCAGGAGCAGACCGCGTCCGCCGGTACGCGCGGGGCCCGCGGCGGGGTCGGTGGCAGGGGCGGCAGCGGGTTGGGGGAGTTCGTCGCCTCGCGTGTCGGTGACCTCCACGCGGACGGTGAGAGATGCCGCGGCGGGCGCGGAGAGGGCGATGAGGTGGACGCGGAAGTCGCGGCCGGTCACATGGCCGTGAGTGACGGCGTTGGTGGCGAGCTCGGAGATGAGCAGGCTCAGCACGTCGTGTTCCTCGCTGCCGTAGGGCACACCCCAGGCGTCGAGCCGTTCCCCGCAGAGCCGACGGGCCAGGCGCGCGCCTCGGGGGGTCGAGCTGAGGCGGAGGGTGAAGCAGGAGTGTACGGGGGTCGCCGGTGCGGGTTGTTCCGTTCGGTTCATGCACACAGCGTGGGTGGTTGTGGCATAGCGTGACCAGGGGTGACGCGCTGACGCGGTGGGGAGTACCCGCGGGCGCTGACCGTGTACGGGACTGTACGGCCGCGTTAGCGGGAAGTGGGGTTTGCGGTGTTGGACGACAAGGAGAGCAGCGTCGACGCCGAGGTGCCGGGGCAACGGCAAACAGAGGACGAGCCTGCCAGGGGCCTGATCGGCGCGTTCGGGCGGCAGTTGAAGCTGCTGCGGACGCGGGCGGGCATGGAACGGGCCGAGCTCGGCAGAAGGGTCGGATACTCGGCGGACAGCATCGCCTCGTACGAGCAGGGACGGCGGGTTCCGCAGCCACGGTTCATCGACCAGGCGGACGAGGTGCTGGATGCGGGCGGGTTGTTGGTGGCGTTGAAGGGGGAGGTGGCCCGGGCGCGGTATCCGGCCTTCTTCCGGGACATGGCTCGATTGGAGGAGGACGCTGTTTCACTCCATGTATACGGAGCACTTGCAGTGCCCGGTCTGCTGCAGACCGAGGAGTACGCACGCGCGGTCTTCGCCATGCGCAGGCCCCTCCTTGACGAGGCCACCGTCGAGCAGCGAGTATCCGCTCGCCTTGCCCGACAGGAGATCTTCGCCAGAAGTCCGCTTCCGACACTGAGCTTTGTGATCGAGGAGGCGGTTCTGCGCCGCCCACTCGGTGGGGCGTCCACACACAGAGGGCAACTCGAACAGATCCTTCTCCACGGCCAACGGCGGAACGTGGAGATTCAGGTCATGCCCACTACTGGCGTCGAACACTGCGGCCTCGGAGGCCCGTTCACCCTGATCGAGACCGGCGACGGACAGCGGATGGCTTACGTTGAAGTCCAGCGGAACAGCCGCCTCTACAGCGAGCGGGAAGAGGTGCGGGATGTCGAGGAACAGTACGGCATCCTCAGGGCGCAAGCCCTGACTCCGCGTGAGTCGATGGCTTTCGTCGAGGGACTTCTGGGAGAGAGATGAACCGCCAGGCAAGGGAGCCGCACTGGTTCAAGAGCAGCTACAGCAGCGGGGAGGGTGGCGAATGCGTCGAGGTCTGCCTCGCGTCGGACGCTGTACTGGTCAGGGACTCGAAGCGGGCAACGGGCCCAGTGCTAAGCGTTGACGCCAACGCCTGGTCCGCCTTCGTGGAGCAGGCCGCGCGCAGCTGAGGCAGGTAGGGGCGCCTGGGGGCACCGGCACCGAATGGGTGGCCGGTGCCCCAGCCGCCGTCAGAAGTCGTCCAGCCCTTCCTTCCGGCGGATCAACGGCACAACCCTTACTTACTCTTGTTCGACCTGCTCATCGTGCAATGCTCGTGCAAGATCAGAGAGAGTGGCGATACCGTCCAACGTCCACCGTGCTGGTCCTTGCACTGCCACGGGGGCCTCCTGCCAGCCGGCGAGTTCGTAGAGGTTTAGGACCAGGCGGGTCGGAGAGTAGGCCTTCCCGTCGACCGCCCATACGAGGCACCGCGTCCGGTCGTTCACCCAGGTGGCTTCACCGCGTCGGGGGTCTTCCGCGAGCCAAGGGGTGAGCGCTTCGATCTCGGGTTTGTTCCACAGGCGCAGCCGGACTGGTGTGCCGTTCTTGATCCTTCCGCTGTCCACAAGAGTAGGCACAGCGTTGGGGCGGCGTGGCTTGCGCTTACTCTCCTTGGTGGCCTTATAGATCACCGGTAGATCGGGGATGACTCCTTCGCGTTCCGCGTCACGCAGTACTAGCTCCGCAAGCCGCTTGCAGCGCCCGGCGTCAGTGAGTGTTCCACTAAGGAAGGAGGTGGGACCGTACTCCGTGTCGATGTGGTGGATCAACCAGGATAGGACCCGATTGGTGAGTGCAGGCACCTCTTGCAGCGCCGCGTCCCAGCCGTACTCCGGATCGTCGATGCGATCCTGATCGAGAAGCTGAAATACCAGGTGGGTGATGAGTAGGTCACCTCGCTGGCTCACGTCGGCGGCGCGCTTCTGGAACCGCTTGCGCTCTTCGTTGAGAGCGGTACCTACAGCGCGGTGCACAAGTACCGAGCGCCAGATCTGGAAGGCGCTGGGACGCTCTCCGAAGAGGCGAGGGTAGGCGCCTCTGCTGCCGCGCTCCCATAGAAGGTCTGTGTCCCTCTTTGCTCGTACAGCGAGTTCGGTGTTGCGGTGCGCACAAGCCAGGGCAATGGCGGCGTGTACAACCGAGCAACCCTCGTCCGGAGCCGGGTCGGGTTCACCACGCTTGAACACGTAAGATTTTTGCAGGGACAGCATGAAGTCTTCGCGGATCATCGCCTGCACCTCATCCAGGGCGATGAAGTCGCGCTGCTCCACGTGGTTCTGCGTATTGGTTGTCTCGGTGATGCGCTGTGCGAGATCCGGCGTGTTCCTGTCGACAACGATCACCTTGACCGTGACCTCGGCGTCCTCCACCGTTTCGGGGGACGCCTCCATAGCGCGATGTGCCGCAGCGACGGTTTGTGCGCCGTTTACGACGCTGACTCCTGAGATCCGCAGGTGCACGGGCTCGTCTGGACGGCGGCGTCCTGGCCACTCCTCTTCGAGTTGATCGCACAGCACTGTCACGCCGTTGTTGAAAAGCCAGAAGTGCTCCGGCTCATTCGTCAGAGTGCCTAGCATGCCCGAATTGACTCGGGTAGTACCGAGGGACTGGCGCAAGTTCTGCTCGTACAACCGGCTTTCATGCGCCTGATACCATTCGGCGAGATTGCTGGCCGGAACCGTACCTTGGTAAGCGGTGAGTGGAGTATTCCGCCGGAGCCAGTTCGTCATCCGAACGGTTACCCGTACAGGCTCGGGCGCGAGATCCTCACGAATCTGTCGGAGGATGTCCGCAGCGTGGACTACGCGGTACTCAAGGACCGGCCCAAGGCCGTTGAACTCGTTCCGAGCGTCTTCAAGAACGTTGGTGGTTTCCTTGCTGAGTGTTCCCACACCCATGACAGCGATGACCAGAGTCACCTTTAGCCGGGCGTCGTGCATCGCTGCATTGACACGAGCGGCGATTGGCTCCAGGCGGTCGTTGAAGCGGTCGAAACTTCGCTGCTCGATGAGGCGGAGACCAGCGATGAGCTTGTGGGCCGCGTTGGTGTCGAGCTTGCCCTTGCCCTCGTCGCTCCACTTGGCTTGAACGAGCCAGACCTCTTGTGTGCCCTCGGTGACTGCCACGCCGTCGATACCCTGGTCATCTTCACCGTCGATGACAGAGACGCCGGCGACCTTGTGATCGCAGCCGGTCACTTCGCGTACAGCAGCCGCCGTCAACGCGCGGGAGAGGAAGCGCTGTTCGTAGCCCTGCTGGTCGTATCCTTTGAGGTCATCGTCATAGATGAGCCCCTTGTACTGCTGCAGAAGGGCAGTGCGGATCTGGTGAATATGGATAGGGGCCGTTGCGGCCCTGCGTTCTGTCTCTTCCAACTCTGCCCCCAGTGCCATGCGCTGCGTCGCCCTGACACAGCCTAGCGTTGATCTTTCATGACGGTCTGCGGATCGCTGGATGGGTCTCGCGCTGTCCGTTGGGGCATGGGCAGCTCCATGGCCCGAGTTCCGCCTTGGAGGTAGCGCCGGGTCCCACTGCTCTGGGTGTTGAGGTGCGGTGCTGTCGAAGGGGCGATGAATCCGTCGATCACAAAGCGCGGCATAGACCGCCCGTCGATCTCCATCAGGCTGGGGCAACTCCAGGCAGGCGCGGCCGCGGTCCGGCGCCGGGTGGTGCCGGACCGCGGGCACCGTCAGAAGTCGTCCAGCCCTTCCTCCCGGCGGATCATCCGCCAGGCCGCGCGGCGCGCGCTGCGGTCGAGGTTGGACTTGAAGTCCCTGTCCGCCCCGAAGTACCGCTTTCCGAGGGTGTCGATCGTGGAGACATGGTCCATCATGTTCTCCTCGAACTTCTTGTCGAAGACGACGCCGAAGTTCTCCTCGTCGTTGACGAGGGCGGCGGCCCGGACCTTCGGGTCCTTCTTCGTCGCGTTGAAGGCCGGGAGGACGTCCTCCTCGGTGAACTCCGTGCCGAACTTCGCGTTGAACTTCTCGATCAGTTCGGACAGCAGCGACTTCTCGGCGTCCTTCCCGCCGCCGACCCCGTCGCCGAACCCCACGAGTTCGGCGGGGCCGTCGGGGAGCAGGGACTTGTCGTGCTCGCCGGTCTTCTCGACGCGCAGGTGGCTGAGGTCGACCTCGCCTATGTCGACGCCGCCGTCCGCGAGGCGGGGCAGTCGGTTGAGCAGGTAACGCCCGTACAGGTACAGCCGCTCCAGGTCCGCGTCCTGGTAGGGAACGATCTGCGCCAGGAAGCCGTACTTACGCACGTAGTCGTTGAGGTGGGCCCGGAACTCCTCGGCGGTCTCTACGTCGTCCTCCTCCTCGCTCTCCAGGAGGACGCTGAAGCGGGTGACGCCGGGGGAGAGGAGCCGGTACAGCTCGGCGTGCAGCTTCT
The DNA here is from genome assembly GCF_043204795.1 of Streptomyces sp. NPDC047706. Taxonomy (NCBI): domain Bacteria; kingdom Bacillati; phylum Actinomycetota; class Actinomycetes; order Kitasatosporales; family Streptomycetaceae; genus Streptomyces; species Streptomyces sp. NPDC047706. The sequence continues at coordinate 148,969 of NZ_JBIDCW010000013.1, forward strand.
CCCACTTGGCCTGGGAGCCGCCGGCCTTCTGCTGCGCCTCGAAGTACGCGGCGACGAACTCGTCCATGTCCTGCTCCGAGATGATCGGCGCGGACATGACCCGGCTCTGGGCCGTGTACAGCAGGTTCGGGTCGGAGGGCAGGGTGTGCGCCTCCTCGAAGTACGGGCGGAAGGCGTCCTGGATGTCCTCGGCGTCGTTGACGAAGTCCAGGACGGCGAGGTCGGCCTGCGACTTGCGGTCGGCGGTGCGGTTGAGGCGCGAGACCGTCTGCACGGCAGCGATGCCGGTCAGCGTCTTGTTGACGTACATCGCGGTCAGGAGCGGCTGGTCGAAGCCGGTCTGGTACTTCTCGGCGACGACGAGGATCCGGTACTCCTGCTGTCCCTTGCCGCCGGCCTTCGCGGCCTTGTCGTCGGCACGGCTGTAGGCGAAGGCCTTGGGCAGCGCGCTCTCCGGCAGACCGCCGTTCTCCTTGCTCTCGGTGGTCTCCTCACCGTCGATGGTGAGGGAGCCGGAGAAAGCGACCAGGACACCGAGGTCCGGGTACTTGGTGTCGTACTCGCGGTCGGCGATGTAGCTCTGGATGGCGCGGGCCATCTGCACGGCGGAGTGGCGGGACGCCGTGACGACCATGGCCTTGGCCCGGCCACCGAGCCGGCCGCGGGTGTAGGCGAGGAAGTGCTCGACGATCACCGTGGCGTGCTGGGACACCGTGTGCTCGTGCATCAGGGCGAACCGGGCGAGGTGGCTGTTCGCCTTGGAGGGATCGACCTCCTTCTCGTCGCGGTTGAGGTTCGCGAGCTTCCAGTAGGTGTTGTAGGTGACGTAGTTGCGCAGGGGATCGAGGATGAAGCCCTCCTCGATCGCTTGGCGCATGGAGTAGGTGTGGAAGGGGCGGTAGACGGTCTTGCCGTTCTCCACGCCTTCCGTGCCGAAGAGTTCGAGGGTCTTGGACTTGGGGGTGGCGGTGAACGCGAAGTAGGAGAGGTTGGCGGCCTGGGAGCGCTCGACCGCCCTCGCCTTCAGCTTGTCGTCCACGGTGACCTTGCTCGCGCCCATGTCGTCCGAGTCGGCGTCCAGGCCGAGGTCGCGCAGGGCGGACTTCACGGCGGTGGCGGCGTCGCCGGACTGGGAGGAGTGCGCCTCGTCGACGATGATCGCGAAGCGGGTGCCCTGGATCTCGGTCGGGTTGCGCTTGATGTAGTCCAGCAGCGCGGGGAACGAGTGCAGGGTGACGGTGACGATCTTCCCGGTGTCCCGGGAGAGTGCGCGGGCGAGTTGCTCGCTCTTGGACCCGTGCTTCTCGTCGACCTTCACGACCAGGCCGTCGGTCTGCGAGAAGCTGCCGACAGTCGCCGAGAGCTGGGCGTCCAGCGCGCGGCGGTCGGTGATGACGATGACCTTGTCGAACACGGGCTCGCCGGGCTTGATACGGCCGTCGGCGAGGGCGTCGGGTCGCAGAACGTGCGGATCGTGGCGGGCGTGCAGGTCGCTGAGGCGGTGGGCAAGCCAGCCGATGGTGTTCGACTTGCCGGAGCCGGCGGAGGCCATGACCAGGTAGTTCTGGCCGGCGCCGTGGACGGACGCGTGCGCGGTGAGCTTGCGGACCACGTCCCACTGGTGGAAGCGGGGGAAGATCGTCGACTTGGTGGTGCCGCCGCCGGGCGTCTTGTGCTTCTGCTGGTGCACGAAACGTTGGAGGAGGTCGAGCCAGTTGTCCCGTTGCCAGACCTCTTCCCAGAGGTAGGACGTGGCGTACTTGCCGTGAGCGGTGGGCGCCGGGTTACCGGCCCCGCCGGGGTGACCGGGCCCGTTGGAGCCGGTGTTGAACGGCAGGAACCGGGTGCTCTTGCCGCGCAGTTGGGTGGTGACGAAGACCAGGTCCGGGTCGACGGCGAAGTTGGCGATGACGCGACGTGTGAAGATCAGCTCGGTCGGGTCGCGGTCGGTCCGGTACTGCTCCTTGGCCTGCTCGACCCCCTGACCGGTGAGCGGGTTCTTCAGCTCGGCCGTGGCGACGGGGATTCCGTTGAGGAACAGGGTCAGGTCGAGGCGGTGACCCCAGTCGGCCTGCTTGGTGGCGTAAGGGAGTTCCCGGACGACGGTGAGGCGGTTGGCCCGGTAGCCGTCGAGGACGGAGTCCGCGGAGATGAGGTTGGGCTTGAAGTAGGCGACGCGGAGTAGGACCCCGCGGTCCTTCACGCCGTTGCGGAGGACGTGGAGCAGCCCGTCGTCGGCGATGGCCCGGTCGAGACGCTGCGCGAAACCGCGCTGGGCTTCGTTGGGGTTGCCGCCGTAGACGGTGAGGAGTTCGTTCCACTCGTCGGGCTGAGTCGCGCCGATGAAGGTGAACAGCTCGTTGGTGTCCAGACCGAGGTCGGCCTGGTAGTCTTCGGGGTTCGCATCCCGCCACCCGCGTTCGCAGAGTGCGGCGACGATGGCGGAACCGAAGGACGACTCGTCGTGCACGGGGCTCATGCGCAGACTCCTTCGGTTGCGTTGCGGCCGCTGGCGGTGGTGACGTCGAATTGCCCGGTTACGGCGGCGGTGATCAATGCCTGACGGCGTTCTTTCATTACAGCTGACTGCCGTTTGAGCGCGTCCGAAAGTTCCCGAGACCACTCGATCGACCGTTGAACCATGAGCGCGAGCTTTCTCTGATCTGACTCGGAAGGCCAGTTCAAATAGAAGTTGGCCATGTCCTCCATGCCGAGGGTGCGCTGAGCGCTGTCGTTACCCGTGGCCAACAACGCTTGTTCTTGGAAGTCCGCCGTATTGATCCAAGTGGTCAACAGCTCGCGATCCACTCGGGGCTGGGGGCGAAGCACAGCAATAGCCCTGTTGACGTTAGCTCCGGCAACGCTACCCGGTGCTACTGCTGCACGCCCCAAGGTGCCCACCACGCTTACGAGCACATCCCCCGTGCGCACGACAGTGGTTGGGTACTGGGTAGACACCTCGGGGGAAATGGTGATGAGACTTTCAGCCCTCCCCGGAAGGTCCAAGAGGTCATTCACCCGAATGAACTTGACCCCGTTATCCTCAAATTTTGGTACCAGGACTCCATACCTAGGACGGGCTGCCAAGAGGAACTTCAGTCGGGTTGGTGACGTATCAACACTTCGAAAATGCGCGCGTACCTGAGCATCCCTGTGCGACATCAGTAGTTGATGTTGCCGTTCCCGCAGCGCTAGTAGTTGGTCAATGTGGGCGGTCTCGGCGTCGAGGAAGTCGGCGATGCGGCGCTGCTCCTCCAGCGTAGGCAGTTCGATGGGCAACGCCCGTACCCGCTCGGCGCTGATGTGGTAGATGTTCGCGCCCGTCGCGACGGAGGCGAAGAGGCCACTTCCGAATGCTGACCTGGCCCACCATTCGAGGAAACGCCCATCAGTGATGCCGGCGCGGGGACGCATCCTCAGAAGAGTGTTCTGAAAGCATACGACCCCGTCGACTCCTCCCCGCCATACAGCGGAGGCCCCTACGGACCGCAGACTTCCGCTGCCTTCAGTGACAAGAACATCGCCGACACGTAGGGAGAAGATCTGCTGTTCGGCCGGAGTGAAGTTCATGGACTTGACGTCCGCCAGTTCAAGCGCTCCGTCTTTGACGTTGGCGGCTCGCAAGTACGGAACCATGTGCGGTCCGGAGTCGTGCTGTGGCGAGCGCTGGCGTCCGAGAGCTACTTCAGCGGCAGCACGTACCGTCGTCGTCCGCCTCATTCCGTAACCTCCCCCAACAGCCCCTGAATCTCCGCCTCCAGCGCCTTCAACTCCGCGTCAATCTCCGCCAACGGCCTCGGCGGCGCATACACATAGAAGTGCCGCGTGAACGGGATCTCGTACCCGATCTTCGTCTTTGTGTGGTCGATCCACGCGTCCGGTACGTGCGGGTGGACCTCCCGCGCCAGGTACTCCTCGACGTCCTCGCCCAACGGCACGTTCTCGTAGTCCCGCAGCTCCGCGTCCGGCTCCGGCTGACCCTTGACGCGCTGGACCTCGCCCTCCGGGTCCCGTACCCCGATGACCTCCCGCAGCGCCTTGTTGAACGGCGCTCCCGTGGGCCACGTCCCGCCGGCCTGGACCACCGCGTCCTTCAGGGCGAGCCAGGCCTCCTGCTTCGTACCCCAACTGCCGCCCATCAGAGCCTTGAAGGCGTCCGCCAGAACCGCAGCCTGCGGCAGCTTCTGGATGACCTTGGACGCCTCCAGCGCCGCCAGCGTTTCCTCCGTCACCTCGAACCGCAGTTTCAGCGGCCGTTCCACAGTGATCCGCTGGTAGCCGAAGTCCTCGTTCCAGAAGACCTTCACCTTGCCGTGCAGCGGGTGCTCCGCGTCCCCCGCCACGGCCAGCGCCTCGCCGTACAGCTTGACCACCGTGGCGATGTGGTCGGCGCCGAGCTGCTTGCGCTTGTCACCGAGCGACTTACGCATCTTCTGCCACTGGTCCCGCGCGTCCAACAGCACGACCTTGCCCTTGTGGTCCGGGCTCTTGCGGTTGGTCAGGATCCAGAAGTACGTCGAGATGCCGGTGTTGTAGAAGAGCTGGTCCGGCAGGGCGACGATGCCCTCCAGCCAGTCGTTCTCCAGGATCCAGCGGCGGATCTCCGACTCGCCCGAGCCGGCCGCGCCCGTGAACAGCGGCGAACCGTTGAAGACGATCGCGATGCGCGAGCCGCCCCCGCCGTTCACGTCCACCGGCTTCATCTTGTCGATCATGTGCTGGAGGAACAGCAGCGAGCCGTCGTTGATGCGCGGCAGCCCCGCGCCGAAGCGGCCGGCCTCGCCGAGCTCCTTGTGCTCGGCCTCGACCTCCTCCTTGACCTTCTTCCACTCCACGCCGAACGGCGGGTTGGCCAGCATGTAGTCGAAGGTCTTGCGCTTGTGGCCGTCGTCGGAGAAGGAGTTGCCGAAGGCGATGTTCTCCGGGTCCTGGCCCTTGATCATGAGGTCGGACCGGCAGATCGCCCACGACTCGGGGTTGAGCTCCTGCCCGTACACCTCCACCGTGGCGTCCGGGTTCAGCTCCGTGATCAGGTCGTCCATCGCGGAAAGCATCCCGCCCGTGCCGCAGGCCGGGTCGAGGACCGTGCGCACGGCGCCCGGAAGCTGGAGCGCGTCGCCGTCCGGGGCGACCAGCAGCCGCACCATGAGCTGGATGACCTCACGCGGCGTGAAGTGCTCACCGGCCGTCTCGTTGGACTGCTCGGAGAAGCGGCGGATCAACTCCTCGAAGATGTAGCCCATGTTGTGGTTGGGCACGATCTCGGGACGCAGGTCCAGGTCGGTGAACTTGCCGATGACCTGGTAGAGCAGCCCCGCGCTGTCCAGCCGCTTGATCTGCTGGGCGAACTCGAAGCGGTCCAGCACGCCGCGGGCGTTGTCGGAGAACGCCCCCACATACACCGCGAGGTTCCTCGCGGCGTTCTGCGGGTCCGCCGCGATCTTCTTCAGTGTCAGGTTGGACCTGTTGTAGAAGGCGTGGCCCGAGGCCCGGCGCAGGAAGCGGTCCGGGTCGATGTCACTGTCCTTGTACTGTCCCGCGATCTCCGCGACCTTCTCGCGGGTCGGTTCCAGCACGCACTCCAGTCGCCGCAGCACCGTGAACGGCAGGATGACCTTGCCGTAGTCGGACTGCTTGTAGTCCCCCCGCAGGAGGTCGGCGACGGACCATGCGTGGTTCGCCAACTCCGTGTGCTTGCTGCTGTTCAAGACTTCTTCCGCTTCCCTTCCAGGGCCGGTACGGATGACGTGGAGCGCGGCGGGAGGGTGGGGTCCTCGTCCGTCCGCATCATGAGTGGGGGAGTTCGACGGTCTCGGGTTCGTGCGGGACCAGCTGTCCGCCCGTGAGGCCGTCGGCCACGAGCCGTGCCGTCTCCTCGGCCAATTCCTCGGCCCTGCGGGCCTGTTCACGCAGTGCGGCAACGTGCCGGAACGCCTCCCCGTACCGCCGCTGTTCCTCCAGTGGCAGCAGGGGGACGCGCAGCCGGCCCGGGCTGAGATGCAGTGTTGAGCTGCCGGTCGAGGCGCCGGTCAGGTTGGCGTCCGAGCCGAGGAAGCCGTAGAGAAACCAGGGGTCGAGCCGTGCCGGGTCGGGCCTGAAGAGGTGAACGCCCGGACCGAGCAGTACCCCTGCCTCGTCCTCGCCCGCGACCCGCGCGACGGGGCCTCGGCCGCCGATCAGGCCCCGCACCAGCACGTCGCCCACGGCGATCTCCGGCACCTGTTCTGCTGCCTGCGCGTCCTCGATGCGTCCCGTCGGATCGCTTCCGCGAGCGATGTCGCCGCCGGTGAGGGCGGGCCGGGTCGCTCCACCACCCGCCCCCAGATCCCCTTCGCCATCCGCCTGCCTCGGCGAAGCAGGCGCTGTCCGCAGGACCTTCAACGCGCCGCCCCGGGCCAGGTCGGACACCGTGGCCGAACGCCACTGGCGGGCCTCGTCGCCCGCGGCGTCCCACAGCTCCGTGGCGGCCAGCAGCGCGACCGACCGCGCCGCCCCCGTCAGCGTCTCCCGGGCCGCGACGGTCTGGTCGGCCAGCTCCCGCGGGTCCGTATCCGCCTGGGAAGCACGCACCTGCCGGGCCGGGGTCACGTCGACGACCTCGTCGAGCAGGTCGACCACGCTCACCGCCCGCGCCAAACCGGCCTGTGCCTCGAACCCGTCCGGGTCCTCGGCGTACGCCGTCCACGCGGAGAGGATCTGCTCGGTCACCCGCGCCCAGTCCACCGCACCGGCCCGGCTCCCGCCGCGCCCCGGAGCCGTGGGCTCGTCCGCCGTGTCGACGAAGAGCACCGTCTGGTACGCCGGCCGGGTCGGCTCCGGCCGCTGCAGCACCCACACCTGCAGGCCGATGTGCAGCGGGATCGCCGCCCCCGGCGGCAGGGCCGCCACCGCCCGCAGCGCGCCGCTGCGGATCAGCTCGGCGCGGATGCGGCGGCCGGAGGTGCGGGTCGCGGTGGCCGGCGGGAGGAGCAGCACGGCGTGGCCGCCCGGTTCGAGGTGGGCCAGCGCGTGCTGGACCCAGGCCAGTTCGGACTCGGCGCGGGGCGGGAATCCGTACGCCCAGCGCGGGTCGTAGGCCAGTTCGTCGTGGCCCCAGTCCCGGTCGCCGTAGGGCGGGTTGCACAGCACGGCGTCGACGGTGAGGTCCGGGAAGGCGTCGGCGCGCAGGCTGTCGCCCGTGCGCACGGTGACGTCCGCGCCCTCCCCGGCCGTCAGAGTCAGGCCGACCGCCGTGCGGCGCGCCTGGACCGGAAGGCTGTCCTGCCCGTACAGCTCGCTTGCGCCGCGCGCGGCGGCGGCCGTCAGCAGGGTGCCGCTGCCGCAAGCGGGGTCGAGGACGCGGGCCGGGGAGCCCGGGATCAGGCGGGCCAGCAGGTCGGCGAGCGGGGCCGGGGTGCGGTAGGCGCCGCTGGCGGCGCTGTCCTCCAGTTCCCGTTCCGCCAGGACGCCCAGTGCCGTCTGCGCGCCCTCGTCACGGACGCAGAGCAGCAGGGCGCGCAGGACCGTGGTGTCGGCGTCGGTGAACCGGACGGATTCCGTGTCCGGCACCACGTCCGCGACGCCGGCCGCCGCGTCATTCGCCTGCTTCACCAGGTCGGCGTCGGGCAGTGTGAGCAGTCCGGTGAGGTCGTCGGCGGGGCGGCGGGCCGCAGCCGAGACCAACACGAGCAGATCGGACGCAGCGGCGCCGGCCTGCTCCCGGAGGCGCAGGGTGGTGCGCAGCTCCCCGCTGGGGGTGGCCGCCGTGTGCTGTCCGCGTGAGGCGAGCCAGGCGCGGACCTCCTCCAGGTCGTACAGCGGGCTGCTGTCCGTGCCGCCCGAGGGCGCGGGGAAGTCGTCGTGCCGGCGTCGCCAGTTGCTGACGGTGGCGCGCGTGACACCCGCGATGCGGGAGATCTCGGCGGCTGTCACCTGGGCGGACGGTGGGGGTGGCTGCGGCATGGATGGGTCCTGGCTCCGATGGTCGGCGTGGTTACACCCTACAGCGCGCGTCAACTCCCGCAAGCTGTTGGACAACGCTTTCACTGCTGTGCTTACATGAATTTGCTTCCGTCGCTGAGCGGCACCCTACGGCGTGAAGCGTCACCTGTCTTGCCACAGCCATGTCCACGAGCGACCAGCCCTTCGTCCTGCCCCGCCCTCCCGGCGGAGCACCGGGGGACGCGCGGCGCCTCGGGACCGGGCAGCGGCCGATCGACCACCACCCAGGGGGGAACCCATGCGCCTGACCATGCCGAGCGGCACCCCGGAAGGAATCCCGCTCACCGTCATGCCGTTCCGCGAGGACGCGGTCATCGGCACCATGTCCCTCGCGACGCTGTTACGTCTCGTGCCGTCACCGCGTCAGGAGGAGGACCCGCGCGCCCTCAAGGCCGCGTCCGGGCACGACCGGCGTCACGCCGAGCTGCGAGCGACCGTGCAGCGGACGCTGAAGTCCCAGAAGGGCAAGAACATCCCGGACTACGCCGAGTACATCGCCGCCGGCATCCTCGGCAAGCACGGCTCCGCCTGGTCCACGCCCCCGATCACTCTCTGGCACGCGGGCGAGATCGCCGCGATGAGCGACGAGCTGGTCCCCGACTCGGGCCTGCGGACGCTGACCGTCGCCCCGGACGCCATGGTGATCGCCATCGACGGCGAGACCCAGACCACCGCCTGGCACGACATCTACCAGGACCCGGAATCCTTCGGCCTCACCTACACCGAGCTCAGCCGGCGGGTCCGTATCCCCTTCGAGCTCTACCTGGGGATCTCCCCGGCGGACGCGCGGCAGATCTTCTACGACCGCAACGTCAAGGGCATCGACGTCGCAAAGAACCTGGCCATGTCCATGGACCAGCGCGACCTCGCCACCCGCCTCGCCTACGTCGTCGGCGAGAAGCTGGTGGTTGAGTCGGACGGTCAGCGGATGCCGTTCGGCAGGCTGGTCAACGCCGGCAAGCGCCAGCTCACCAGGACCGACAACGAGGTTGTGACGCTGTCGGCGCTGCGGACGCTGATCGTCACCACCACCTTGGGCACCAAGGGAGTGCAGTACTCGGCGGCCAACGTCCACGAGGGCGACCTGCCACCCCACACCGACGCCGACGAGGTGGAGACGGTCGTTGTCCGTCTGGTGTCCCGGCTGATCGGGGGCCGCTTCCCGGACTTCGACCGGCGCAGCGCGATCACCGCCCCGGCCGTGATGGCAGGCCTCGGCGTCCTGCTGCACCGCGCGACCCCCTGGTGCGCCCCGGCGACGCCATGAGCTACGAGACGGTCGAGCACCTGCTCGCCGACGTCCGCTGGGAGCGCGAACCCGCCTACTGGGACGGCGTCTGCGCCAGCGTCGGCTCCACCGGTCGGCTCAACTTCAGTGGCGGCGTGAAGGACTCCGCCGGCCGCGTCGCGGGCGCGCTCCTCGACCCGAACAGCGAGTTGGGCCGCAAGATCCGTGGGATGCGCAGATGAACAGGCCTGCCGCACAGCTTCCTTGACGCCTAGACCTTCTCGGCCGAGCGCCTCTCTCTGGACGAGGTCCCACTTGCGGGACATGGTCTCCGGCTCCCACGGCCGCGTATCTGCCCCCGTCAGTCCCCTTCCACCCACATCCATACAAGGAATGACGTCATGAGTTACCCGAAAACGCCCGGCGCGCTGTCCTCTCCCTCCTCTTCAGCCCCGTCCCCCGCCTCAGCGCTCCCGTCGGCCGGGAGGAAGCCCTCGTGGCGCGGAGTGCGGCTCACCCACGGCGCCTCGACGCTCCTCGCACTGCTCGCGGCGCCCACGGCCCGTGCGCGCAGGACCGTTCTCGCCGTTGCCGCGACGGCCGTGGGCTGCTCCCTGTGCGCCTGCTCCACCACCGGCGGCACCCAGACCGACACCGCGCCGCCCGCGGCCACCGTCAGCGCCCCGCAGGACACCCAGAGCGCCGAGGACGCGCAGGACACCCAGGACGCCACCGACAGTGACACCTTCACCGTCGCGCTGGACAAGACCGGCACGTGGAACAACGGCGTCGAGGCGAACCTGAGCGGCTTCAGCCGGGGCACCTCCGGCGAGTACGCCAGCCCGTCCGGCAAGTCCTACCTGTCCTTCTCCGTCACCATGCAGAACGGCTCCAAGTCCACGATCGACCTGGCCATGGTCAGCCTCTCCTGCCCGGACGGCGCCGACGAGATCTTCGACACGGACGCGGGCTTCGACGGCGCGCCGGACACGCACCTGCTGCCGGGCAAGTCGCAGACCTGGAAGGCGGCCTGCGTGTTCCCCAAGACGGCCAGGAGCGCCCAGATCGAGATCACGCCGACCGACACCTCCGGCTCGGGCTGGTACCGCACGGCCATCTTCACCGGCCAGGTGCAGTAGCCCGGACCGCGGACGGGACCCTGCCGGGTGCCGTCCGCGTCTCCGCACGGTGGCGGCTCATGGCTCCGCCGGCATCGGGTGCACCCCATGCCGGGCCCACGGGCCCCCGCACCCACGCCCGATCACACGCCTCGTGCGGCCCCGCTCACCACCACTCGCCTCACCTGGGAGGCCATCGTGACGATCACCGAACACACCGAGCTGATACGTCGTTTCGCCGACGACTTCACCGCCCTGCAGGAGGCCGTCCTCGCTCGCATGAACGGGATCTGCGCTCCGGAGGTCGCCGCGGCCCTGGAGCACGCCTCGCTCGCCGGTCCCATCACCGTCGCTCTCGCCCATGCCGACGTCCTCGCTCGCGGGGCCGTCCGGCGCGCGGAACTCTCGGCTCAGCCTCAGCCCCCCGAGCGGCTGCGAAGGCTGCGCGCACACGCGCGCACGGTGCGACGTACCCGGTCGCAGGCGGAAACCCTGTACAAGGAGCAGCGTGCCCGTAGCCTCACCGGCCGCTCCCGGCCGGTGGACACGCTGGAGCTGAGGGTGGCGCGCATGGCATCCCCGGCGGCCTTCGCCGAGGCCCTGCGGCAGGAACTCCGCGACAGGGGACTGCCGGACGGCACACCGCAGGCGCCGGAGAGCGACCTCGCCCAGTGGGCCTGGGACCGGAAAACGGCAGGCGACGAACTGCCGGAACCGGTGCGTGAGCTGCGGGACTGCGACGACGACGCCTTCGTTCAGGCCCTCCTGCGCGATGCCCGGGAGGAAGAGAACCCGTACCTCCCGCACGACGCGGTGGTCGAACGGTGGAGCCGCCATGGGCGTGCCGCGCTGGCCTGGGGCCGCTACGCGATCGGCCAGGCCGAACGGGACGTACTCGCCTGCGCCCCTTCCGTCAGGCGCACCCGACTCGACGCTCTGGACGACGCCTACCAGGACACAGCGGTTCTCGCTGCCCGCTCCCGTGAAGCCCTGCTCCGGGTCACGGAACTCCACGACCGGATGTGGGCCTGCGTCACCACGGGACCTTTCGCGGAGCTCGTCGCGCAGTGTCGCGCCACGGCTCTGGCGCGCTTCGCCGACGCCGAACCCGATTCGTGGCACAGCGTTCGTGAGTTGACCTTGAGGCACCAGGCGCACTGCCCCGAACAGGCCCACGGCTGCCCGCGCTGTCACCGCGCTCTCGCCACCGTCCTCGCCGACGCCCCGCCTGCCGGCACGGACGAGGACGGGGCCGGGGAACATCCGACGGCGACGCTCCCGGCCTATGTGGACCGCTACGCCTTGCTGACCGACCTTCCGGGCACCGCCGTCGTGGCCGTCGCCGACGCCGCCGTCGGTGACGAGTCCGCACGGTCCGGCTACGGCTGGGCTGCAGAAGACGGGACCACCGGATACGGCGACTCTCTGGCCTCTAGCAGCGGTGAAGCCGAAGTCATCGGTATCTGCGCGGCCGCCCTCAGCCTCCTCGAGCGCCACGACGATGCGCCCGTGGTCCTCCTGTGCGACAGCGTCCAGGCAGTCCAGGCAATCGACACGGCCCTGCGCTCCGCGGACCCGACCGTCGCCCACCGCACCCTCCTCTTCCCGGAGAGTCGGCAGCTGATGGAGCGTTTGTTGCGCCACCGCCACCGCGTCCAGGTCCGCTGGCTCAAGGGCCACATCGGACACGATCTCAACGAAACCGCCGACGCCTTCGCCCGCCTCGCCCTCCGCCGCGCCAGCGGCCGAATCCCTTCCTCCGCCGCGCGGAAGGAGGAGGTTCGGATCCTGCGCTCGTTCGGCTCCGGGGCCGGGCCCCTGTCGGTCGCTGCCTAAGCCCACGGGGCGAGGCGGACAACCGCGGGAGACGCAGAGCAGCCTCGGCCAGGCAGTCTGCGGACAGCCCTACCGGCCCTGGGGTGTGTCCACACCGGAATGGTGGCCGTCGTCAGTGAGGCCCCGGACACGGCGCGGGTCGAGGCACTCTGGTTCACCTACGGCCACCACGCGAAGGCGGAGTACACGACGTTCTTGAGCGCACCGCCTTTGTCATGGTCAAGCGGCACGACGGGTGGTGCCTGCAGTCCGAGGTGGTTCTCGGCTACGAGTGGGTGTGTGCTTGCCTTACCTTGCTGTGTGCCTCACCTCTCGGTGATCTCGGAGAGCCACGCCGTGTCCTCCGGGCCCGGGGCCTCGGGGCCGGGTTCGGGGAGGCGGCGGACCTCTCCCGTGCGCAGGGCGACCGTGGCTCGTGCCCGCATCGGCCCGTCGCCCCTGCGGGAGAGCAGGACCAGTTCCCAGACTGTCGCGGTCATGGCGTCCAGCCGGGTGGCGCAGTCGGCGGTGACTCGCCGCGGATCCCGGGTCCGCCCCAGGGACAGATGGGGGGTGAAGCTCTTGGCGGGCCCACGACAGCGCGGGAACCGTTGCCGCAGTGCACGGTGCAGGTCCGCCCATGGCGCCTCGCCGGCCGCCGCCGGGTCGAGCCACACGGTGGAGTACGCCCTGTGCCGGAAGGTGCGCACGCCGTCCAGCCGGGTGGTGAACACCGGCGTCACGGCCGTCGCCGCGGACAGCAGCGGGGCCGTCCGCTCGAAGTCGGACTCCGGCGCGAATCCGTAGAGCACATTGACGTGCGGCGGCCATCGGTGGATCTGCGGATCGTAGTCCCGGCGGATGTCCTGGATGCGCGGCCACAGCTCCGCGGGCGGGATCCACGCCACCGCCGTGCGGGCGGTCGGGGACACGTCGAGGACGCCGCCGGGCTCGCCCCAGCCGGAGTTCGTGTCGACGCTCGGGTCCGCTCGCGGGCCCCGGATCCGGCCGGCGCCCGAGGCGTCGATGCGGTCGACACCCGTGGCCCGGTCCCAGACCAGTTCGCCGTCCGCCTCGATGGACACCACCCGGTGCCAGGGGATGTCGCCCCCGGGCACGAAGGAGGGCAGCGGGATGCGTTCGAGGCCACCGCCGCGCCGGCTGATTCCCAGCACGAACCGGGCCGGGTCGAACCGGGTGTCCCAGCGGACCTGGTGATAGATCTCGTCGCTGGTCCGCATCACGCGTCCTCTCCCGCCACCACACCTTCCCTTCTTCCAGGGTGCCTCCACCGGAACGCGGTCGCGGCGCCTTCGGTCAGGTGCGGCTGCCCGCGCCTGAAGAGGGCGTACCGGTGGTGAACGCGGACAGGACGCGCAGGGCGGCTGTACCGGCGTTCGTCAGCAGGGCGACGGCAGGAGCCGTCCACTGGTCCAGGTGGCGCTGCAGGTCCGGCTCGAGCTCAATGGTGATCCGGACGTATCTGCTGTTCAGCGTGGCTGCTTTGGGCGTGTGGGGCTGCGGCTCCGCCTGACCGCGCCGCAGGGCCGCGCGGTAGTTGTCCTTGCGTTGGTTCATGCGTTTTCCTGACGCTTGAGGAGTTCGTTCGCGAGGTCGATGTAGGCCGTCTTCCGGACGCGGACCGGACCGCCGAACGACTGGGAGTAGAGGTCGAGGCGGGCGATCTGCGTGTCGAGCACCTGGAAGCCCCGTTCCGCGAGCACTTCCCGGGCGTCGGCGTCGGGGCCGGTACGGGTGGTGTCAGGGCGGTTGGTGCGGTTGAGCAGCACCGCGGTGCGGGCCGGCTCCGCACGCAGGGACTGCACATCGCCCATTTCCGTCTGGATGGGGGCCATCCGGTCCAGCTCGATGGGAGCCGGCGTGACCGGCACGAGCCACTCGTTGGCGTGGAGCATGACGCTACGGGCGATGCGGGCGTGGTCCTCGAGCTGCGGGGCGTCGATCACCACAGCCTGGCGCCCGCCGAGGAAGTCATCGATGCGACGGTGTACGTCGCCCACGGGAAGGGCGATCACGGGGAAGGGGAAGCCGCCGGCGAGTTCGCTCCAGCGCAGTGCGGAACCGGCCGGATCGCTGTCGACAAGGAGCGGGGGCAGGCCCAGCTCGTGGAGCGCATGGGCCAGCCAGACAGCGCTGGTCGTCTTCCCGACTCCGGGCTTCAGATTCACAAAAGCACAGCTCAGCAGCACGTCCGCCACCGTATTGAGCCCGACCGGCCGGTGCCGCCCGCCGCGCGGAGCGGGTGCCCGGGTTCACCCGGGAGTCGGCCTGGGCGTCGCACGGGCGTCGTACGGGGCGAGCTGCCGGACCGTGGCGCGAGCCCCGGCACCCGTGTCGAGTGCCGGGGCAGGCGACCGGGTGATGGATCAGCGGCCGTCGAGGCCCTTGTCCACCGCCGCCGTCAGTTCACCGTCGGCCGTGTCGCCGTCCATCGACCAGAACATCGCGCCGCCCAGACCGAGCTTGCGGACGTACGCCGCCTTGGTCTTGAGCACCTGCGGGTCGTCGTACGTCCACAGCGTGGTGCCGTCGAAGATCCAGGCGCTGCCGTTCCAGCGGTCCCGGTGCACGGTGTACGTGCCGGAGGCGGCCAGGCCCTTGAGGACCTTGTAGTCCTCGTAGCCGTCCGCGTACGTGCCCTTCGCCGGACCGGTGGCCGGCTGGCCGAGACCGTCGCCGCCACCGCTCACCCCGGTCCAGCCCTGCCCGTAGAACGGCATGCCGACCACCAGCTTGCGAGGGTGGGCGCCCCTGCGCACCCAGTCCCGTACCGTCCGGTGCACGCTGAAGTCGCCCGGCGCGAACAGGGCAGACTGCTGAGCCGTCGTGGGCTGGCCCGACACGTGGTAGTCGTAGCCCTGGAGATTGACGAAGTCGAAGTCCCGCATGATCCGCGGGATGTCGAACCCGGCGTCGATCGCGCCCGGCGCGGCCGGTACGAACGCCGTCAGCTCGTAGTGCTTGGCCTTCTTGCCGCGCGGTGCCTGGCTCTTCGCGTACGCGTCCAGCTGGGTGCGGAACTCGCGGACGAGGGCGGTGAAGTTGCGCCTGTCCTCGGGTCGGTGGACCGTGTCCGTGTCGCCCGGCGAACCGGGCCACTCCCAGTCCAGGTCCACGCCGTCGAACAGCCCGGCGGCCGAGCCCGCCCCACCGCGCGCGCCGTCGACCGGCAGGTTGCCCTTGATGTACAGGTCGATGCAGGACGAGACGAACTTCTTGCGTGACTGCGCGGTCAGCGCGGCGTCGGAGAAGTGGGTGGACCAGCTCCAGCCGCCCAGGGAGATCAGCACCTTGAGGCCGGGGTGCTTCGCCTTGAGTTCCCGCAGCTGGTTGAAGTTGCCGGCGAGCGGCTGTGCGTCGGTGTCGGCGACACCGTCCACGGAGTTCCCGGCGTCGAGGGGGCGTACGTAGTCGGCCCAGGCGTCCGCCTCGCCCGGTATGTTCCCGGTGAAGCACTCGCCTTCGGCGTTCACGTTGCCGAAGGCGTAGTTGATGTGCGTGAGCCTGGCTGCCTGGCCGCTCGTGTCCAGGTCCTTGACCTGGTAGTCGCGGCCGTACACGCCCCACTGCGTGAAGTAGCCCACCCGCTTGCCGTGCTTGGCGGTGGTGGTGTGCGACTCGCCGGCGACGGCCGTTCCGGCCGCCGGGGCGAGGACGGCGAGCAGGGACAGGGAGCAGGTGGCAACGGCCACTCTTCTCAGGGTTCTTCGCATGGCTGGGAACGTATTGGTATGGACCATTGCCGTCAATAGGTCCGCGTCGCGTGGTGCCTTCGGGCACCGGCCCGCTAGGAGGCCGGCCGGACAGGGGCCGGCCTGGGCACGACGACGAGCGCGTCGGCGGCCGGGCGCTCGCCGGCGGCGTCGCTCGGGCGCCCCTGCAGCGCGCCGCGGACGACCATCGTCGTGGAGCCGCCGCCGTCCAGGTTGAGCGCGTCCACCGCGCCCAGGCTGCGCAGCACCTCGGCGGTCTCGGTGATCGACAGCCCCGCGCTCCGGTCTGGGCGGCGGCCGTCGGCGGTGAGCAGGACGACGCGTCCGTCGAGGGTCACTCCGGCGGCCGTGCGCGGATTGCGGCGCAGGTACCAGTCGTTGTACAGGGCGGCGCGGTCCGCGCCCTTGATGTCCTCGGGGCTCCAGCCGTCCCGGACCGGGTCGAGGGCGGTCGCACCGTCGCGCAGCAGCAGCGGACCGCCGTTGACGACGGACGTCCTCGCGGTGAGCGGCACCGTGGCGCCCGTGTCGGCGTCGGACACCGTGCTGCGCACCGTGAGCCGGGCACCCGTGCGGGCGTGGGTGCGCAGCCACTGGGCCTCGGTGCCGGTGCCCTGGAGCAGGGTGCCGCTCGCGGGGACGGCGCCGCCCCGGCTGCCGCGTACCGCGGTCACCCGCCCGGTCGCGTCGAGGGTGACCTGGTATCCGGGGCCCTGGGGGGCGGTGCTGCCGAACTTCGCGGTGAGGGCGACCAGTTCGTTGACGTTGCCGCAGGTGTAGTCGTGCGCCGGGTGGGAGAAGGGGGTGATGGTCCCGACGCCGCCGCAGTTCACGATCAGTCCGGGCTGCCGGTTGAGGCCGGTCACCGTGCGGGTGGCGCCGCCGGCCACCGTGACCGTGCTGCTGGTCCGGAGCCGGCGTACCGAGGTGCCCCGCGCGAAGTCGCCCGGGATCACCAGGGCGGGCCGCTCGCCCACGGACTCGGAGAGCAGGGTGCCGCCCACCACCGAGATGCCGGCGGGATCGCCGTCGGTGCCGGCCACCCAGTTGCCGGGAGTGGTGTGGGAGCCACCGACGACGAAGTAGCCGCCGTTGACCGCCGCGAGTGCGTGGGTGCGCCGCGCCATCGAGCTCGTCGTCTCGCGTCCGGGTACGACGCCGCTCGCCAGTTCCGACCGCAGGCTGCCGCGGAACCGGGCGGGGTCGACGACCAGCACGTCCAGGGACCAGGGGCCGTTCGTGGCGTGCCCGTCCGCGCCGGTGTGCTGGACGGCGGCGGACAGCCCGCGGGCCGCGATCGCCTTCCTGGCCCGGTCGGCGGCGGCCTCGTCCACGTAGCGGCCGACGCGCACCGCCCAGCCGAGCGGCTGGTCCCGCGGCCCTCGCGGATCCGGTCCGGCGGTGGGGTCCAGGCGCGGCTCGTACCCGGCGGCGCGGACCTTCTCCGACAGTGCCTCGGCCTCCGCCTCGCTCGTGGCGAGACCGACCGTCACCGTCCAGAACTCGTCCGCCGACGCCTGTCCGCGCTCGATGGCGATGTGCGTGACACCCGGCGCGATCTGCCGGGAGGTACGGGTCTCCGTCAGGTCCGCGGCTCCCAGCGGCAGCGTCGGCGCGCCGTCCGGGGCGGTGCGCTGCGCGGCCGGCTGGATCTGCGTGCCCGCGGTGATCGTGACACCGACCGCGAGCGCGGTCGTCATCCCACCGAACAACCAGCGTCGTGCCGTGCGCAACTGCATGGGCCATGCCCTTTCGGAAGGTGTCAGCGGCGACGGTGCATGCCGCACATGTCGGGAAGCCGACGGCCCATCTGACGCACGGTGACGGAAGGGTTGCCGTACGGAGTGCTGACGCCACGTGCTCCGCCCCTGGACGGAGAACCCCTCGCGCACGTGGTCGTCGGTGCTGCTCTTCGACCATGATCGGCTGCGCCGACATGATGCCATACGTCGGACAGGGCACCGCGACCGGGCCGGCGAGGGGCACCCCTGCCGGCCAGGGATCCTCGCCCGGAGCGCGTCGGAACGGCTCGGGGCGGCCGGAGCCGGAGGTCTCCAGGAGCGCACGCCTCCCCGGCCAGGGCCAAGTTCCTAGGAGCGTCGGCCTGGGAGCGTCGGCCTGCCTCCGGCCAGGACCAAGTTCTAGGAGCGCCGGCCTGCCTCCGGCCAGGGCCAGGCTCCTAGGAGCCCCCGCCTCCGGGCCGGTCCTGCAGCTTGATGTGTGCCAGCACGGGCAGGTGGTCGCTGCCGGTGCCGGGGAGGGTGCGAATGCCGGTCACCGTCGCTCCGCGTGCCAGGACCTGGTCGATCCTGGCGACGGGGAACGCGGTGGGCCAGCTGAACTCGAAGTCCTCGTCCGGGACGTGCAGCTGTGAGGTCAGCGGCGCCAGTCCGCGGTCGCGCGTGGTGCCGTTGAGGTCGCCCGCCAGGATGACCGTCGACGACTCGTCGCCGGCCAGTTTCTCGCCCAGGAGGCCCGCGCTCTCGTCCCGCCATCGGGTGTCGAATCCGCCGGCCGGCCTGATCCGCACCGACGGCAGATGGGCCACGTACACGGCGACGGCGCGCTCCGGGCCGACCCGGACGACCGCCCGCAGCCCCCGGTTCCAGTCGCCCGGCACCCCCTCGGGCCGGATGTCCGCCGCCGCCTGTTCCGTCAGCGGATACCGCGACCACAGACCGACCGTCCCCACCACCACGTGATGCGGATAACGGCTCCGGAGCGCCGCTTCGTAGACGGGCAGCGCCGCTTGCGTGAGCTCCTGGAGCGCCAGCAGGTGTGGTCCGGCCCCGGCGAGGGCGCGGGCCGTGGCGGCCGGATCCTCGTTCTCGTCGCTGACGTTGTGCTGCACCACCGTCAGATCGTGGGCGCCCGGGTCCCGGGGCAGCAGCGACGGGGCGAACTGGGCGACCCAGACCACGGCCGCAGCGCCCCCGGCAGTGAGCGCGCTCGCCGAGCGGCGCAGGGCGGCCGTCGCGAGCAGCGGTACGACCGGCACTCCCAGCCAGGGCAGGAAGTTCTCGGTCAGGCCACCCACGTTCCCCGGGGTGCCGGGCACGAGCGAGGGGAAGAGCAGCACGAGGGCGATCAGCAGGGGCAGGGCCACGGTGACGCGCCCACGGGTCCAGGCGGTGCGCCCGTCCTCGTCGCGTCCCCGCCAGGGCCGCTGTCGGAAACGGTCACGGAACCGACGCGCGGCCACGGACACCCCCAAGTGCTGTGAGACCTGCCGGGCCCACCCCTGCGATCACCGGCCCGTCCACGGCGACCATACGCCGCCGGCGGGCCGGGCGGTCCGCCCGGCCCGCGCGGGGCCCCGGGTCAGTGGCGCGGGAAGTACTGCTTCGGCAGCCGCATCCCGCGTTCCGCCATGAGTTCGCGGACGTGGTTCGGGTAGTTCGTGATGAT
The DNA here is from genome assembly GCF_043204795.1 of Streptomyces sp. NPDC047706. Classification (NCBI taxonomy): domain Bacteria; kingdom Bacillati; phylum Actinomycetota; class Actinomycetes; order Kitasatosporales; family Streptomycetaceae; genus Streptomyces; species Streptomyces sp. NPDC047706. Next base: position 168,252 of record NZ_JBIDCW010000013.1, read on the forward strand.
GCCGTCGACGCCCATGTCCATGAGCGCCTCCACCGTCGCCGGGTCGTCGCAGGTCCACGGGACGATCTTCAGGCCCCGCGCGTGCGCCGCGTCGATCATCGCGCGGTCGGGGTAGAAGCGGAAGCCGGGATCGCCGATCTTGCCGTTCTGCGGGAAGCCGTAGTTGGGGGAGAGCGCCTTGACGCCGGGGATCGTCGCCGCGGCCTTCACGAAGTCGCCGTCGTAGTCGTCGGCGTCGATCCCGCCCAGCCAGGGGGAGGCGCCGTCCTTGCCGACCTGGAGGAAGTCGTAGTTGGTCAGCGCCACCAGCGGCCATCGCGGTGCCAGCTTGTGCATCGCCTTCAGCGCGCCCCAGTCGAAGGACTGGATGCTGACCTGGCGCTCCAGACCCGAGGCGCGGATCTCCTCGAACACCCGGCGCACGAACAGCTCGCGCGGCGCGGTCTGCTCGGGCGCCCCCGCCTCGACCTTCGTCTCGATGTTGAGGGTGACGTCCTTGGCCTTGTAGCGCTTGACCAGGTTCAGCACATCGCGGAGCTCGGCCATCCGGGCGCCCGCGATCTGCTCCTGCTCGGGGTGGCCGGGCAGCTGCTGGTAGCCGCAGTCCATGGTCTTGATCTGCGCCAGCGTCAGGTCCTTGATGTACTTCCCGACGTACGGGTACTGCGGGTCGCCCGGCACGACCGGTGCCGTGTCCCGGCACTTCTGCGCGCTGACCTGCCGGTCGTGGGTGACGACGACCTTGCGGTCCCTGGTGACCTGGGTGTCCAGCTCCAGCGTGGAGACGCCCAGGCGCAGCGCCTTGCCGAACCCTTGCAGGGTGCTCTCGGTCGTCATGCCGAGGCCCCCGCGGTGGGCCTGCAGGTCGAAGCGCTCCCTGTGGGAGGACGCGGCGGGGCCGTCCGTCGCCGCGTGGGCGGCCGTCGGGACGGCGAGCACCGGCAGCAGGGTCAGGCCGGCGAGGACATGTCGTGCGGACATCGGAACCCTTACTCGTGGGTCTGTGGTATCGGTCCCTGGACGCTAGTTCGGTAAGGGGCGCACCTGAAGGCCTGAATGTGATGCCGCTGTGAACGGCGGCGGAACCCGAAGGTCACGCCGTAGGAGGTCGTCGGAGACAACAGGGGAATAAATGACAGGCCGTCCCCGCCGTGGACGCGGCATCATGACGGTCCGCCGCCGCCCGTGCCACCGGAACGAAGGGCGAGCGACACACCACGGGGGACCCATGACCGTGACCAACATCCTGCTGTCCGGCGTCGTCGGCTCGACCGCGTACGGACTCGCCCAAGAGGGCTCCGACGTGGACCGGCTCGGCATGTTCGCCGCCCCCACCGAGACCCTGCACGGCCTGCACGGCCCCAAGGAGTCCCACGTCACCACCGCCCCCGACCGCACCTTGCACGAGGCGGCGAAGTGGTGCCGCCTCGCGCTCGGCGGCAACCCCACGGTTCTGGAACTCGTTTGGCTGCCAGGGGAGTTGTACGAGGTGCGGACATCCCTCGGTGACGAGCTGATCGGCATCCGCTCCACGTTCCTCGGCGCGCGCCTGCCGACAGGGCGGCGGAGCACAGGAGTTGGACGCCGCTGGAGGTACGTGGCCGGCCGAGACCCAACCGTTGCACAGTGGCACCTCGGCCGGACAGGCCGCAGGTCCGGACCATAGGCCCAGGTCATGGGCGCCTCGCCCGGCGCTCGTGGCCGTCCGGACGCACCGCACCCCGGCGGACCGTCAAGAGACGCTGCCCGACATCTTGACGGCGCTTTCCCCTGAGGTTTAACTCACGTCCTAAATTAAGCCATGAGGGGCTTCGGAGCGTGAACGCGAACGGGCGTCGCGCGCCTCCGGGCGTCCTCGGACTTCTCGACTCCCGGAAGGGACACCAGGAGCCATGCGCAGCATCCGAGCCGCGGCCGTAGGCGCCGTCACCCTGTCTCTCGCTCTCACCGCCTCGGCCTGCGGGGGCGGTTCCGCCTCGGGCGGGGGGTCCGGCGACTCGCCCAGGACGCTGACCTACTGGGCCTCCAACCAGGGGGCGAGCGTCGAGGTCGACAAGAAGGTCCTCCAGCCCGAACTCGACAAGTTCGAGAAGCAGACCGGCATCAAGGTGGAGCTGGAGGTCGTGCCCTGGTCCGACCTGCTCAACCGGATCCTCACCGCCACCACGTCCGGCCAGGGCCCCGACGTGCTCAACATCGGCAACACCTGGAGCGCCTCCCTCCAGGCCACCGGCGCGCTGATGCCCTGGGACGCGAAGAACTTCGACAGGATCGGCGGCAAGGACCGCTTCGTCGACTCCGCGCTCGGCTCGACCGGCGCCCAGGGCCAGGACCCGGCCGCCGTGCCGCTCTACTCGATGGCCTACGCGCTCTACTACAACAAGAAGATGTTCGCCGACGCGGGCATAGCGCAGCCCCCCACCACCTGGGACGAACTGGTCGAGACCGGCAAGAAGATCTCCAAGGACGGCAAGTGGGGCCTCGGCGCCGAGGGTTCGAACCTGTCGAACAACATCCACCAGGTCTTCGTGCTCGGCAAGCAGCACGGCGCCGACTTCTTCACCGCCGACGGCAAGCCCGCCTTCACCTCCGACGGCGCGGTCGCGGCCGTCAAGCAGTACGTCGACCTGATGGCCGGCGACAAGGTCATCGCCCCGGGCAACGCCGAGTACGCGCAGAACCAGTCGCTGAGCGACTTCGCCAAGGGCAGGACGGCGATGGTCCTCTGGCAGACCGCCTCGGCCACCTTCGCCTCGATGGGCATGAAGGAGGACGAGTGGGGCGTCGCCCCGGCCCCCGTCCAGTCCGGCGAGCCCGGCACCGGCACGCACACCAACTCCATGGTCGCCGGCATCAACATGGCGGTCCTCAAGAACTCCGACAACATCGACGGCGCCACCGAGTTCGTGAAGTTCATGACCAGCGACGCCGAGCAGAAGATCCTCAACAAGGCCTACGGGTCCATCCCGCCGGTCAAGGCCGCCCAGTCCGACGCGGCGTTCAACTCCCCGGCCACGGCCGTGCTGCGCGAGACCCTCGCCACCAGCGCCGCCGCCCTGCCCCAGGTCCCGGAGGAGTCCCAGTTCGAGACGGCCGTCGGCACGGCGGTCAAGGAACTGTTCGCCGACGCCGCGGCCGGCCGCCCGGTGACCACCGAGTCGGTGAAGGCGGCGCTCGCCAAGGCCCAGCAGCAGATGCCGGCGAAGTGAGCCCGGACACCACCATGACCACCACCACCGCCTCGGCACGGCCCGGTGAGCGGACGGTCGGCAACAGCTCCCCCGGTGCGGCGCGCGGCCCCCGCCGCCGCACCGGACGGATCCGCCGGATCGGCCTGCCCTACCTGCTGCTGCTCCCCGCGCTGGCCCTGGAACTCCTCGTCCACCTGGTGCCGATGGTCATCGGCATCGTGATGAGCTTCAAGGAGCTCACCCAGTTCTACATCCGGGACTGGAGTCTCGCCCCGTGGACCGGCGTCGACAACTACCGCATGTCGGTCGACTTCGACGCCCCCGTGGGCCAGGCGCTGCTCGACTCGTTCCTCATCACCTGTGCCTTCACGGTCCTGTCCGTCGGCCTGTGCTGGTTCGTCGGCACGGCCGCCGCGATCTGCATGCAGGACGCGTTCCGCGGCCGGGGCCTGCTGCGCGCGCTGTTCCTCGTCCCGTACGCGCTGCCCGTCTACGCCGCGGTCATCACCTGGGCGTTCATGTTCCAGCACGACAACGGCCTGGTGAACCACGTCCTGCACGACCAGCTGGGCCTCACCGACACGCCCTCCTTCTGGCTGATCGGCGACAACAGCTTCATCGCCCTGCTCGTCGTCTCGGTCTGGAAGGGCTGGCCGTTCGCCTTCCTGATCGTGATGGCGGGCCTGCAGAACATCCCGAGGGACCTGTACGAGGCGGCGGCCCTGGACGGCGCCGGCGTCCGGCAGCAGATCCGCCGCATCACGCTGCCCTCGCTGCGCCCCGTCAACCAGGTGCTGGTCCTGGTCCTGTTCCTCTGGACCTTCAACGACTTCAACACCCCCTACGTCCTGTTCGGCAAGGCGGCACCGGCGGCAGCCGACCTGATCTCCATCCACATCTACCAGTCGTCGTTCGTCACCTGGAACTTCGGCGCCGGCTCCGCGATGTCGGTCCTGCTGCTGCTCTTCCTGCTCGTGGTGACGGGCGTGTACCTGCTGCTGACGTCCCGCGGCCGGAGGTCCACCCATGCATAGGTCCCCGATGGCGGCCCCCCGCTCCTTCCTGTGGACCCGCCGGATCTTCCTGACCCTGCTCACCGGCTTCGTCCTGCTGCCGGTGTACGTCATGCTCTCCAGCTCCCTGAAGCCGCTCCAGGACGTCACCGGCACGTTCCGCTGGCTGCCCAGCGAGCTCACCTTCCGCCCCTACATCGACATCTGGTCCACGGTCCCGCTCGCGCAGTACTTCGTGAACTCCCTGATCGTGGCGGGGGCGGCCACGGTCTGCTCGGTGGTGATCGCCGTCTTCGCCGCCTACGCCGTCAGCCGCTACGACTTCCCCGGCAAGCGCGTCTTCTCGGTCACGGTGCTGTCGACGCAGATGTTCCCGGGCATCCTCTTCCTGCTGCCGCTGTTCCTCATCTACGTCAACATCGGCAACGCCACCGGCATCGCCCTGTTCGGCTCGCGGGGCGGCCTGATCCTCACCTATCTCACGTTCTCGCTGCCGTTCTCGATCTGGATGCTGATCGGCTACTTCGAATCGGTGCCGCGCGACCTGGACGAGGCGGCGCTGGTGGACGGCTGCGGCCCGCTGCGCGCCCTGGTGCAGGTCGTCGTACCGGCCGCGGTCCCCGGCATCGTCGCGGTCGCCGTCTACGCCTTCATGACCGCCTGGGGCGAGGTGCTCTTCGCCTCGGTGATGACCAACGACACCACCCGCACCCTCGCGGTCGGCCTCCAGGGCTACTCCACGCTCAACGAGGTGTACTGGAACCAGATCATGGCCGCCTCGCTGGTGGTGAGCGTCCCCGTGGTCGCGGGCTTCCTGCTGCTCCAGCGCTATCTCGTCGCCGGGCTGACGGCCGGAGCCGTCAAGTGACCGACGCATCCGTATCCGAAGGGACTTCCGTGACCATCGACCTCGCCGCACTCCCGGACGGCTTCCTGTGGGGCACGGCCACCTCGGCGTACCAGATCGAGGGAGCCGTGGGGGAGGACGGCCGCTCGCCGTCGATCTGGGACACCTTCTCGCACACCCCCGGCAAGATCGCGAACGGCGACCACGGTGACATCGCCTGCGACCACTACCACCGCTGGCGCGAGGACATCGCCCTGATGCGGCGCCTGGGCACCAACGCCTACCGCCTGTCGATCGCCTGGCCGCGCGTCGTACCCGGCGGCGACGGCCCGGTGAACCCCAAGGGCCTGGCCTTCTACGACGAACTGGTCGACGGTCTGCTGGCGGCGGGCATCACCCCCTCGGTCACCCTCTACCACTGGGACCTGCCGCAGGCGCTCCAGGACCGCGGCGGCTGGCCGGAGCGCGAGACGGCCGAGCACTTCGCGGCGTACGCGGCCGTGGTGGCCGAGCGCCTCGGCGACCGCGTGCCCCACTGGTCGACCCTCAACGAGCCCCTGTGCTCGGCCTGGATCGGCCACCTGGAGGGCAAGATGGCCCCCGGCTGGACGGACCTGACGGCGGCGGTCCGCGCCTCGTACCACCTGCTCCTCGCCCACGGCCTGGGCATGCAGGCGATCAGGTCGGCGGCCCCGCACGCCCAGGTCGGCATCGTCAACAACCTCTCCACCGTCCACGCCGCGACGGACCGGCCCGAGGACGTGGCGGCGGCCCGCCGCATGGACGGCCACACCAACCGCTGGTGGCTCGACCCGGTGCACGGCCGCGGCTTCCCGGCGGACATGCGGGAGGTCTACGGCGTCGACCTGCCGGAGCAGCCGGGCGACATGGACGTGATCGGGGCGCGGCTCGACTGGCTGGGGCTGAACTACTACTTCCCCCAGACCGTCGCCGACGACCCCACCGCCCCCACGCCCCAGGTCCGCGCCGTGCGCCGCGACGGGGTCCCGCGCACCGGCATGGACTGGGAGATCGACGCGAGCGGCATCGAGGACCTGCTGCTGCGCCTCACGCAGGAGTACGGGCCGCGCAAGCTGTACGTCACGGAGAACGGCTCGTCCTTCCCGGACGTGGTCCGCCCGGACGGGACGATCGACGACCCCGAGCGTCAGTCCTATCTGACCCAGCACCTGGCGGCGTGCGCGTCGGCGGCCCGCAAGGGGGCCCCACTCGCGGGGTACTTCGCCTGGTCGCTGCTGGACAACTTCGAGTGGGCCTACGGCTACGACAAGCGGTTCGGGCTGGTCCACGTCGACTACGCGACCCAGGTCCGCACGATCAAGGGATCCGGTGACCGGTACGCGGAGATCGTCCGCGAGCACCGGGGGCGGGTGCGCAGGGCGGCGTAGGCCGAGGTGGACCGCGTGCGGGTGGAGCAGAGGGGCTGAACGGCCGGGCGGGAGCCGGCAGTCGGACACCGGCGGTCTTCTCCCGCCCGGGCCCGTTCGATGGCACCATGCTCCACAGCCGCTTCGCCGCTCTGTTCGCCCTGCGGCGAAGCACACCGCAGGGAGCCGCTGTGATCACGACCGTGACCGCCGTCCTGACCCGCCTTCGTTCCCGTGTCCTGCTCGTTCTCGCCGTACTGCTCGCCACCGTCGCGCCGGCCGCGCCGACGCTCGCCACCGCACCCGTTCCCCCGCCGACCGGCACTGCACACTCCTCGGGCGCCGAAGTCGTGGCGGTCACCCAGGTCGCGGACCGGCAGGTCGACCTGTCGGTGCGGTCGACCGCCCTGGGGGGCCGCACCGTGAAGGTGCGCCTGCTCACCCCCGACGGCTGGAACCCCGACGACCGGCGCCGCCACTGGCCGACGTTCTGGCTGCTGCACGGCTGCTGCGGCGACTACACCTCATGGACCCGCATGACCGACGTCGCCCAGGTGGACAGCCTGCGCGATGTCCTGGTGGTGATGCCGGAGGCCGGCTGGAACGGCTGGTACAGCGACTGGTGGAACCACGGCGAGGGCGGCGACCCCGCCTGGGAGACCTTCCACACCGAGGAACTGCGGCGGCTACTGGAACGTGACTGGGGTGCCGGAAGCAACCGCGTCGTGGCGGGCCTGTCGATGGGAGGCCAGGGCGCCCTGCTCTACGCCGCCCGGCACCCGGGGATGTTCAAGGCCACCGCCGCGTACTCCGGCTCGGCGCACCCCCTGCTGAACGAGGAGTCGGTCAACCGCATCATGGGCCTCCTCGCCGGCCAGGGCAACGATCCCCTGCGGGTCTGGGGCGACCCGGTGGCCCAGCGCGGCATCTGGCAGTCCCACGACCCGTACCACCTGGCGAAGCGGCTCAAGTCGCTGCCCGTACACCTCTCCTGCGGCGACGGCACCGCGGGCCCCCTCGACCCAGCGGGCGCGACGAGCGCCCTGGAGGCCGACTTCAACCGCCAGAACCATGCCTTGGCCGCCGAGCTGAAGCGCGTGGGCGCCCGGCATGTCACCACCCGTTTCTACGGCCCCGGCACCCACACCTGGGCGTACTGGGAACGCGAACTCCACGCGTCGCTGCCGATGTTGCTCGCCGCGCTGGGGCTCGACCGCTGACCCCGGACGCGCACCGGGGCCTGCTCCGTCAGGGCACCTCGGGGCGCACGAGTGCCTTGGCGAAGGGCTCTCCGGTGCGTCGGGCGTACGCCATCCGCTCGCGTATCTCCCGCAAGGTGCGCGGACGGTACCCGGGGCCGCCGCAGCAGCTCTTGTGGAAGCGGACACCGGCGTGCAGCAGCACGGACAGGGTGCGCCAGGCCGCCGCGTCCCGACGCGGTGGCGCGGCGAAGGCCGAGCCCACGTGGATCATCGTTGCCGCACAGCGTGGGCAGATCCGCTGCCGCTCCCTGTCGTAGGGCTGCTTGTACGAGGCCTGGCAGGGCAGACAGACGTACGAGGTCCTCGCGTGGGCCATGGGGCCAGCATAGAGAGCAGTCGCGGCGAACTCGACGGAATTGAGCGGCGCCTCGGGTCGGCGCACTTCCACCTGTGCCTCTGTCCGCATTCAGCCCGCAACCGGCTCCAGCACCCGCCCCGCCTGCTCCGCCGTGCGGACCGTCTCCGGGGCGCGGCGGGCCCGCGACCGCCGCCACAGCCACAGCACATCCCGTCCGAACGACCACACCAGCAGCCCCAACGCCAGCCCCGCCACCGCCGCGTTGCCCACCAACGGCAGCAGATCGGCGCCCGCGACCAGCAGGAACACCCCCTGCGCCGCGGCCACGGCCTTGCGTGCCGTGCTCGGCGGGAGCGGGGCGTTCAGCCACGGCAGGAAGCGGGCCGCGGCGACGAAGCCGTACCGCATGCCGCCGATCAGCAGCACCCACGGGCCCAGCGACATCGAGACGTACACGCTCAGCACCAGGATCAGGAACGCGTCGACCTCCATGTCGAAGCGTGCCCCGAGCGCCGAGGACGTGCCCGTGCGCCGGGCGACCTTGCCGTCCACGCCGTCGAGGATCAGCGCCACCGCCGTCAGGGCGACCAGCAGCGTGACCGGCGGTGCGCTCTCGAAGGAGTCGGCGACCAGCGCGGTCACGCCGCCGACCAGGGTGGCCCGGCCGAGGGTGACCCGGTTGGCCGGGCCGAACGACCGCAGTCCCGACCGGTGCAGGGCCCGCGAGAGCACCGCCCAGCTGGCGATCGCGAAGGCGAGGCCGGTCAGCCAGCCCGCCGGTCCCATGCCGATCGCCGAGCCGAGCACGGCCAGCAGCAGGATCTGCACGCCCGCGCCCACCGCGGTCTCCTGCTGGACCAGCCTCGCGTCAAAAGTGTTGTTCAGGGCCACCGCACATCCTCCGGCCAGGTGACAGAGTCGATCATCGCCGCGTACTGTGCGCGGCCTGTGCACACCTCCGTACGTGCACCACTTGCCGATCGTTCAGGAGGAACGCCGATGATCCGCACCGCACGGGCGTTCTGGCTCAGCTCCCCGGGGCGGGGAGAGATCCGGGACGTCGAGCTTCCGGAGCCTGCCGAGGACGAGGTACTCGTCCGCTCACTCTTCTCCGGCGTCAGCCGTGGCACGGAGACACTGGTCTTCCGGGGCGGGGTCCCGCACAGCCAGCACACCGCCATGCGGGCACCGTTCCAGGAGGGCGACTTCCCGGCGCCGGTGAAGTACGGCTACCTCAATGTCGGCGTCGTGGAGGAGGGCACGGCAGGCCTGGCCGGGCGCACCGTCTTCTGCCTCTACCCGCACCAGACGCGGTACGTCGTCCCGGCCGCCGCCGTGACCCCCGTACCGGAGCACGTGCCCGCCTCCCGTGCCGTACTCACCGGCACCGTCGAGACCGCCGTCAACGCGCTGTGGGACGCGGCGCCCCTGGTCGGCGACCGGATCGCCGTCGTCGGCGGCGGCATGGTGGGCTGCTCGGTGGCCGCGCTGCTGGCCCGCTTCCCCGGCGTGCGGGTGCAGTTGGTGGACGCCGACCCCGGGCGCGCCGCGGTGGCCGAGGCGCTCGGCGTGGGTTTCGCCGGACCCGCGGACGCCCTCGGCGACCGCGACCTCGTCGTCCACGCCAGCGCGACCGAGCAAGGCCTTTCCCGGTCGCTGGAACTCCTCGCCCCCGAGGGCACGGTGGTCGAGCTGAGCTGGTACGGCGACCGGCGCGTCACCCTCCCGCTGGGCGAGGACTTCCACTCCCGGCGCCTGACGATCCGCAGCAGCCAGGTGGGCACCGTCTCCCCGGCCCGCGCCGGGCGGACCTACGCCGACCGGCTCGCGCTCGCCCTCGACCTGCTGGCCGACCCGGCGCTGGACGCGCTCGTCACCGGGGAGTGCGCCTTCGAGGAACTCCCGGACGTGCTGCCCCGGCTGGCCTCCGGTGAGATCCCGGCGCTGTGCCACCGGGTGCGGTATCCCGAAAGCGCCTGACCTCAGAAAAGAGGTACGAGCCGCTGAACAAGGGAAGGACACGAGCCGTACTAGTCGGCATCCATGCCCCGCACCTGGAGGGTCGTCCGTTGTTCAGTGTCACCGTCCGCGATCACATCATGATCGCCCACAGCTTCCGCGGCGAGGTGTTCGGCCCCGCGCAGCGCCTGCACGGAGCGACGTTCCTGGTGGACGCCACGTTCCGGCGCGAGCAGCTGGACGACGACAACATCGTCGTCGACATCGGACTGGCCACCCAGGAACTCGGCGCGGTGGTCAGCGAGCTGAACTACCGCAACCTCGACAACGAGCCCGACTTCGCCGGGATCAACACCTCCACGGAGTTCCTGGCGAAGGTCGTCGCGGACCGGCTCGCCGAGCGCGTCCACAAGGGGGCGCTGGGGGAGGGGGCGAGGGGGCTCACGGGCATCTCGGTCACCCTGCACGAGTCGCATGTCGCCTGGGCGAGTTACGAGCGTGGCCTGTGACCGACGCGACCGTGGAGAAGCTCTCCTTCGTGCCCGCCCAGGCGGCCCCCAGGAACGGCGAGATCGTCCCCATGTCCCTGCGTACCGTGCACTTCGTGATGCCGGGCGGTGTCGACGACCCGGCCATGCCCAGCGGGGGGAACGCCTACGACCGCCGGGTCTGCCTGGACCTGCCCGGCTTCGGCTGGCGCGCCCACAAGCAGCCCGCCGACGGCTCCTGGCCGCGGCCGGGCGCCGCCGCCCGCACCCAACTCGCGCGTACGCTGCGGGACCTGCCGGACGGCGCGGTGGTGCTGCTGGACGGGCTGGTGGCCTGCGGCGTACCGGAGATCGTCGTTCCGGAGGCCGACCGGCTGCGGCTGGCCGTCCTCGTGCACCTGCCGCTCGGCGACGAGACGGGACTCGATCCCGCGCGCGCCGCCGAACTGGACGTCAGGGAACGCGCGGTCCTGCGGGCCGTCGGCGCCGTGATCGCCACCAGCGACTGGGCGGTCCGCCGCCTCGTCGCGCACCACGGCCTGGACCCCGACCGCGTCCATGTCGCGGCTCCCGGCGCCGACATCGCCCCCCTCGCCTCCGGCACCGACGGGGTCTCCCGCCTGCTGTGCGTCGCCGCCGTCACCCCGCGCAAGGGCCAGCACCGGCTCGTCGAGGCGCTCGCCGGGGTCACCGACCTGCCGTGGAGCTGCGTGTGCGTCGGCGGGCTGGGGCATGACCCCGAGTACGTCGCCCACCTGCGGGACCTGATCGCACGGCACGGCCTGCAGGACCGCGTCCACCTCGCGGGACCCCAGGCCGGAGCGGACCTCGACGCCAGCTACGCCACCGCCGACCTCATGGTCCTCGCCTCCTACGCCGAGACGTACGGCATGGCGGTCACCGAGGCACTCGCGCGGGGCATCCCGGTGCTGGCCACGGACGTCGGGGGCATCCCCGAGGCGCTCGGCCGCGCCCCCGGCGGCGGCGTCCCCGGCATCCTCGTCCCGCCGGAGGATCCCGCCGCGCTCGCCGCCGAACTGCGCCACTGGTTCGGCGAGGCCGACGTACGCCGCCGTCTGAAGTCGGCCGCCCGGGGCCGCCGTGCCGCGCTCGACGGCTGGGCCACCACCGCGAAGCACCTGGCCGGCGTCCTGAGCCGGCTTCCGAACGAACCCCGGAGGGCGGCATGAACGGAACGACGACGGCTGCGCACGACACGGGGAACGGGCCGGTCGCGGCGCAGCCCGGTGCGCGGAGCGCGACGGACACCACCGCCGCGGCCGAGCCCGCCTCCGCTTCCGTCATCCCCGACGCCGGCGAGCCCGCGCCCGCCTCCGCTTCCGTCATCCCCGGCGCCGGCCCCGCCGGCCCCCGCCCCGGGGAGCGGCCCACGGTGCGGCTGCGGGAGTCCGGACCCGGCGAGGAGCAGCCGCGGTACGCCCCCGAGTGGCTGGAGTTGCGGGAACCCGCCGACGCGGCCGCCCGGGCGCATGACCTGCTCGATCCGCTGCGGATCCGGCTGGCGAACCCGCAGAGGCGGGCCGGCGGGATCGTCGTGCACGACCTGGGCTGCGGCACCGGCTCGATGGGGCGGTGGCTCGCGCCCCGGCTCGACGGCCCCCAGCACTGGATCCTGCACGACCGCGACCCCTACCTGCTGCACTTCGCCGCCGTCGCCTCCCCGCGGTCCGGGGCCGACGGCAGCCGCGTCACCGTCGAGACACGGCGCGGTGACATCGCCCGCCTCACCCCGGACGCCCTCGCCGGTGCCTCCCTGGTCTCCGCCTCCGCACTGCTCGACGTCCTCACCGGCGAGGAGATCGACACCCTCGCGGACGCCTGCACCGGAGCGGGCTGCCCCGCGCTGCTGACCCTCTCCGTGGCCGGCCGCGTCGAACTCACCCCGGGCGACCCGCTCGACGCGCAGATCACCGAGGCGTTCAACGCCCACCAGCGCCGGGGCGGCCTGCTCGGCCCGGACGCGGTCACGGTGGCCTGCGAGGCCTTCGCCGAACGCGGCGCGACCGTGCACGTGCAGCCCAGCCCCTGGCGCCTCGGCCCCGGCGAGGCCGAACTGACCGCCCAGTGGCTGCGCGGCTGGGTCGGCGCGGCCGTGGAGGAGCGCCCCGAACTGGCGGAGCGGGCCGGGAAGTACCTCGCCGCCCGTCTCGCGGCCTGCGCGGCCGGCGAGTTGCGTGTCACCGTGCACCACAGTGACCTCCTGGCGCTCGCCCGCCCGGCCGGCGGAGCGTCATGAGCGCCCCGACGGTGAGCGTCCCCACCACGGCAAGGGCGGACCAGGTCCTCCCGCACCCCCGTGCCCGGCTCACCGCCGGCGCCCTGCGCTCCCGTCTCGGCGCCCTCGCCGGTGCCGCCATCCTCGCCGTTCTGCTGTGGCGCATGGGCACCGGCGCCCTGCTGGACGGGCTGCGCCGGATCGACGCGCTCACGCTGCTGGCGGCCCTCGGCATCGGCCTGCTCACCACCGCGTTCAGCGCCTGGCGCTGGCAGCTTGTGGCGCGCGGCCTGCGCATCGGGCTCCCGCTGGGACCGGCGCTGGCCGACTACTACCGCGCCCTGTTCCTCAACGCCGCCCTCCCCGGCGGCGTCCTCGGCGACGTGCACCGGGCGGTGCGGCACGGACGGTGCACCGGCGACCTCGGGCGCGGTGTCCGCTCGGTCGTCCTGGAACGGACCGCCGGGCAGGTCGTGCTGGCCGTCGTGGGGGGCGCGGTCCTGCTGACCGTGCCGTCCCCGGTGCTCTCCGGGACCCGGCACGTCGTGCTGCTGCTGATGTTCGCCGCGGCCGGCGCCCTCGCGATCGGGCTCGCCGTGCGCATGAACCGGACCCCGGCCTCCCGCCGTCGCGGCGCCCTCCTCGTCGAGGCGCGCGAGGCCCTGCTGTCCCGGCGTAACGGGCCCGGCGTCATCGGCTCGTCCGTCGTCGTCCTCGCGGGGTACGTGGCGATGTTCCTGCTCGCCGCCCGGGTCACCGGCAGCGACGCCTCCTTCGCCGTCCTGCTGCCGCTCGCGGTGCTCGCGCTGCTGGCGATGAGCCTGCCGCTCAACGTCGGCGGGTGGGGCCCGCGCGAGGGCGTCACCGCCTGGGCGTTCGGCGCCGCCGGGCTCGGCGCGGGCGACGGGCTGGCCGTCGCGGTGGTGTACGGCGTGCTGAGCCTCGTGGCGAGCCTGCCCGGCGTCCTCGTCCTGGTGGCCCGCCGGCGCACCGCCCCGCGAGGCCGTCCGGGCTACGCCGGGTCGCCCAGCAGCAGCGAGAAATGCGCCCCGAACGATTCCGCCAGGCTCGCCAGCAACGCCTTCCCCTTTTCCGCATCGCCCAGCGAAGGACGGCCTATGACGCCCGAATCGGTGTAGGCGGACATACCCAGGCCGAGAAGGTGACGCCGGTCGTCCGCGACGAAATCGGCGCTCTCATGACCGGGCCTGACCAATTCCGGATGAGTGTGCAGAAGGACGGAGGTCTCGATTTCCCCCGCGTGCATGTCGGTGAGCAGCGAGGTCTGTACCCCGGCCCGCTCCCGCGCCGTCTCCCAGTCCTCCGTGGCCGGGAACAGCGCCATTCGCTCGCCACGCGCGGAGGATTCCTGAACGACGTTTCCCAGGACATAGTTTCCCCCGTGCCCGTTGACGAGGACCAGCGCCTCGACACCCGACCGGCGGAGCGACTCGGCTATGTCCCGTACCACGGCGTGCAGGGTCACGGAGGAGATGCTGACGGTCCCCGGCCAGGCCGCGTGCTCGTGCGAGCAGGAGATCGTCACCGGAGGAAGGAGGTGCACCGGGTACGTGTCGGCGATCTCCCGCGCGACGGCGCAGGCGACGAGCGTGTCGGTCGCCAACGGAAGGAACGGCCCGTGCTGTTCGAAACTGCCCACGGGAAGGACGGCGACCTGCCGTGATACGCCGGCGCCCCGCGTCCGTACGTCCTGCGTGGTGTCCCCGGGCACCAGACCGTGCCGCACCGCGCCGGATCGCGCCGGCGGTATTTCCGAACCACTCATTTCTTCACGGCCTTTCATCTCTGCTTAGGAACCAGATCATGACAGAAAACATCGGCGTGATAGGCAAGAAGCCGGCGCAGCGCACCGGAGTGGAACGCATCGTGAATGCGCCACTGCCCACGGTGTACGGCCCGTTCCAGGCGGTCGGCTACCTCGACCACGACCGCGGCGACGAGCAAGTGGCCCTGGTGTACGGCGACATCGGTACCGAGGACGTCCTCACCCGGCTGCACTCGGAGTGCCTCACCGGTGACGCCTTCGGCTCCCAGCACTGCGAGTGCGGCGACCAGCTCGCCTCCGCCCTGCGGGCCGTCGCCGCCGAAGGACGCGGCGTCGTCGTCTACTTGAGAGGGCACGAGGGCCGCGGCATCGGCCTGCTCGCCAAGCTGCGCGCCATGGCCCTGCAGGCGGAGGGCCTGGACACCGTCGAGGCCAACCTGGCGCTCGGCCTGCCGGTGGACGCCCGTGACTACGGCGTCGCCGCGGAGATCCTGCGCGACCTCGGGGTGTCCTCCGTGCGGCTGATGTCGAACAACCCGCGCAAGCGCGAGGCGCTCCTGCGGCACGGCATCACGGTCGCCGAGCAGGTGCCCCTGCTGATCCCGCCGTGCGAGAACAACATCACGTATCTGCGCACGAAGCGGGAGCGCCTGGACCACCATCTGCCGCATCTGGACGCGGTCGCGCACTGGTCCTGACCCGGAGCGGGAAGTGTCCTGACGGGACAGAAGGGGGACACGGGAGAGCAGCCCCGGCGTCGTCCTTGCCGAGCGCGGCGAACTAGCCTCCGGCTCCACCTCGAAGGCGGCCGGCGGGGTGCGGGCGCAGTCCTCCGACGAGCTCGACATCCAGCCCGGCGCGCGCAGCCTGGAGGCGTTCGCGCGCTTCGAGCAGGACACCGGGTACGACATCGGCCTGCGCCGGGCCGGTCATCTCTTCCTGCTGGCGAGCGCGGAGGAGGCCGCCGCGCCCGAGGCGGGCCCGCGGCTGCGGAACCACCCGGGCGTACCCCGCCGCAGCGCGACGGCCCGGTGCGTCCCGCCCGCTGGCGGTGGGCGTGCGGCACGTCCTGGACGGCTCGCTGCCGCCGGGCCTCGGCCGGGCCGCCGGGACGGCGGCCCGGTCCGGCGAGTGGCTGGACGAACTCTCGGATGCGGGGATCCCGTTCACGCGTCCTTGATCGCCTCGTGGACCAGCCGCTTGAGGTCGCGGAACATGGTGTGCGAGGTGCGCGGCCGCACCTGCGTCATGAACTGCACCGTCACGTCCCGGCCCGGGTCGACCCAGAACGTCGTGGTCGCCACCCCGGTCCAGCCGAAGGTGCCGAGTCCGGCGGGTGCCAGGGTGCGGTCCGGGTCGATCACCACGGAGACGCCCAGGCCGAATCCGACGCCGTCGTTGCCGGGCTCGTCGTGGGCCGGGTGGCTGCCGAAGGCGCGCAGGTCGGCCCCTCCGGGCAACTGGTTGGTGGTCATCATCTCCACCGTCCGGGGGGTGAGCAGGCGCACCCCGTCGAGTTCGCCGCGCCGGCGCAGCAGCTCCATGAAGCGGTGCATGTCGTACGCGCCCGCGACCATGCCGCCACTGCCCGACAGGAACCGCGGCCGCCCGTGCAGCGGCAGCCCCGGGATCGGCTCGATGCCGGTGCCGTCCGCCTTCTCCCCGTACATCTCCGCCAGCCGGGCCTCCTGCCCGGCGCCGACCTCGAATCCGGCGTCCGGCATCCCGAGGGGGGCGAAGATCCGCTCCGCGAGGTGCACGTCGAGCGGCTGCCCGGACACCACCTCGATCACCCGGCCGAGTACGTTGCTGGCGACCGAGTAGTTCCACTGGGTGCCCGGCTCGAACTGCAGCGGCAGGCCCGCGTACACGTCGATCGTCTCGGCGAGGTCCGCGCCGGGCGGCACCGACGACTCCAGACCGGCCTCACGGTAGAGGGCGTCGACGGGATGGGTGTGGTAGAAGCCGAAGGTCAGCCCTGACGTGTGGGTCATCAGGTGCCGGATCAGCATCGGCCCGGCGGCCGGGCGGGTCCGGGTGTCCGCGCCGGAGCCGCTCTCGTAGACCCGCGCCTCTGCGAAGGCCGGCAGATGGCGGGCGACGGGGTCGTCCAGGGACAGCCGGCCCTCCTCCACCAGCATCAGCGCGGCGACCGCGGTGAAGGGCTTGGTCATCGAGTAGATCCGCCACAGCGTGTCGGGCTCGACGGGCAGTTGGGCGGCGATGTCACGGTGGCCGTGCGCGGTGAGATGCGCGACGCGGCCGCCGCGCGCCACACAGACGAGGTACCCGGGCAGTCTGCCCTCGTCCACGTGGTGGGCGAAGTGCTGGTCGATGCGCTCCAGCGCCTTCCCGTCCAGCCCGACGTCGTGCGGGTCCACCTCTTGCCGCAGCAGTGCCATCGCCCTACCTCCGCTTTCGTTCCTCGAGGTGGGATCGGGGATACCCCGCCCGCGCGCTCTCAGACCTCATCGTCGCGCAGGAATGCGCGAAGGGTCGGCAGGATGATCGGGATGCGCCGGAGCCGGGTGCTCGGTCTCGTCCGGCAGCGTCAGCGCCGCCACCGCACCGGTGGCGGCGAGACCGGCGAGGACGAGCAGCGGCGCGGGGCCCGCGTCCATGAGCGCCGTGGCCACGGCCACGCCGAGCACCGGCCCGACGTTCATCGCGGTCTGCTGCAGACCGCCCGCCACCCCGGCCGACTCCACGGGGGCCTGTCCACCTCACTTCACTCTCCTCTCCGGGGGAATGAGGGACGCGAGCCACAGGTTGAGCGAGTCATGAGCGAGGACGCACTGCTGAAGCTGCTCTCCGAAGGCCACAGCGGGGTGCTGGTCACCCTCCGGCGCGACGGTCGGCCCCAGTTGTCGAACGTCGTGCACGCCTACTACCCCGACGAGCGGACCGTCCGGATCTCGGTCACCGACGACCGCGCCAAGACCCGCAACCTGCGCCGCGACCCGCGCGCCTCGTACCACGTGACCACCGCGGACCGCTGGGCCTACACCGTCGTCGACGGCACGGCCGACCTCACGCCCGTCGCCGCGGACCCGCACGACGACACGGTCGAGGAACTCGTCCGCCTCTACCGTGACATCGGCGGAGAGCACCCCGACTGGGACGACTACCGCGCGTCCATGGTCCGCGACCGCCGCCTCGTCGTCCGGCTCCGGGTGGAGCGGGCCTACGGCGCTCCCCGGGGCTGAGCGGGCCGGGTGGGGCCGGTCCCGGGCGCAAGTGGGTACTCGGCGCAGCGAGCCGGGCACCACCGGCCAGGACCGCTGAGCAACGCGCGCCCGAAAAGAGAGGCACATGAACGAACAACCGCGTACGGACGAAGCACCCACGGACGGCCCCGGCGCGGACGGCGCCGGCCTGCTGGGCATCTACCTCAACGACCACCTGGCAGGCGCCACCGCGGGCATGGAACGGGCCCGTTCCCTGGCGGGCGCGCTGCGGGGATCGCCCTCGGGGCCGGTCCTGCGCACCCTCGCGGAGGAGATCACCGAGGACCGGGCGAGCCTGCTCGCGATCATGGACGCGCTCGGCGTGCCGGTGCGGCACTACAAGGTGTCCCTGGCCTGGGCGGCGGAGAAGGTCGGGCGGCTGAAGAGCAACGGCCGCCTGGTGGGCCGGTCACCGCTGACCTCGCTGGTGGAGCTGGAGATCCTGCGGCTCGGCGTGCTGGGCAAGGCCGCCGCCTGGCAGACCCTGCGCCAGGTGGCCGAGGCCGACGGCAGGCTCGACGCGGGGCAGCTGGACGAGTTGCTGGCGCGGGCCGAACGCCAGCAGGACACACTGGAGGAACTGCGCCGACGGCAGACCACGGAGACCTTCCAGCAGGCATGATGGGCCGTGGCGGGGCCGCGCGCCGGCCGGCCCTGGTCAGGGCTGGCCTGCGTGCGTGTGGCTGTGCGAGATCTCGTCGGGGCAGTCCCGTCCGTCCCGTTCGGGGTCACGCAGCCAGTCCCGTACGGCCAGGGCGAACGCGCACAGCATCGGCAGCACGCCGCAGCCGACGGCGAACGCGACGGCGGAGCGGTAGTGGGCCTGACCGCCGTCACCGAGCGCCAGGTGGAAGAGGCCGGGCAGCGCCGCCGTACCCACGGCGGCGCCCAGTCGCTGCCCGGTCTGCAGGGCACCGCCCGCGGCACCGGCCATCCGTACCGGCACGTCCCGCAGGGTCATGGTCACGTTGGGTGAGATCACACAGCCGCTGCCGAGCCCGCCGATGAGCAGCGCCGGAGTCTGGAGCCACACGGCAAGGTCGCCGGGCGCCCACCGCAGGACGGCCACGGCCCCTCCCAGGCCCAGGACGACGGCCGCCAGCCCGCACACGGTCAGCAGCCGCCCCAGCCGCTCCACCAGCCGCCCGGCCACCGCCGCCGCCACGGCGGAACCGATGGCGAACGGCGTCACGGCGAGCCCGGACTCCAGCGGCGAGTAGTCCAGTCCGTTCTGGAAGAACAGCGCGAACACCAGCCACACCCCGCTGAATCCGACGAAGTACAGCGTGGCGATGGCGGCGCCCGTGGCGTACCCGCCCGTCGAGGTGGCCAGGCGGGGATCGAGGAGCGGCTGGCCGTGACGTGCGGCGACCCGCCGTTCCCAGCGGGCGAAGGCGAGGAGGAGCGCCGCCCCGACCAGGAACAGCCACCACATCCGGCGCAGACCGCCCGGCTCCGCCAGTACCAGCGGGAGCATCAGCGCCAGCACTCCCGCGCCCAGCAGCGCGACACCGGGCAGGTCGAGCCGCTGACCGCCGGCCGGCGCCGTCCTGGGCAGCAGCCGCAGCCCCAGGACCAGCGCGACCACACCGACCGGCACATTGACGTAGAAGATCCACCGCCAGCCCCCGGGGCCGTCCGCGAGGGCCAGGATGAGTCCGCCGACGACCGGACCGACGGCGCTGGAGACACCGACCGTGGCGCCGAACAGACCGAAGGCCCGGCCACGCTCGGCACCCCGGAACAACTGCTGGATGAGAGCGGAGTTCTGCGGTGCCAGGCAGCCCGCGCAGACGCCCTGCGCGACGCGGGCCACGACCAGCAGCACGATGGACGGGGCGGCACCGGCGCAGGCGCTGCAGACCACGAAGCCGGCGAGGGCGATCAGGAAGATCCGCCGCCGGCCGAAGGTGTCACCGATACGGCCCGCCGTGACCAGGACCAGCGCGAAGGAGAGGGCGTATCCGGAGACGACCCACTGGATCGCGGGGGCCGCGGCATGCAGGTCGCGCTGCATGGACGGCAGCGCGACGGCGACGATCGTGACGTCCAGCAGACTCATGAAGCCGGCCACCAGCGTGACCCACAGCGCGCCCCAGCGCCGCGGATCCGCCTCGTCCGCCGTCGGCCGGGACACCCGGTCGTCCCCTTGCGGGCCCGTCTCCGCTCGCATCGTCACTCCCTGCCGCCGCCACCTGCCGCCGTACCGACGCCCACGTGCGGGTTACCAGCCCGCGGCCCGGGCACACGTGTCATGCCCCGCCGGCCGGCCAGGTGGCCGAAGGACGCGTGACCGATCGTGTGGCCGGACGGGGCGGCGTCAGGCGGGCACGGGGTGCGGGGCGCCACGTCGAGACGAGGGCCGCGGCGAGCAGGAGTTCGGCGATGTCACCGCCGTAGTACATGATCTCCGCCGCTGTCCGCACCTCGGCGGCGGGCGCGTGGACGTCGACCCACAGGCCGCCGTACATCATCTGCGAGACGACGGAGTGCACGGCGATCGCGGCGCCGAGCCAGACCAGGCGGGCGCGCACCCCGGGCCGGGCCGGTGCGGGGTCGGGACCGGCGACGACGTGGGCGAAGAGGCAGCCGGCCAGCAGGAAGTGGGCGTGCAGCAGCCAGTGCCCCGACGGGTGGGCCGTGAGGACGTCGTACAGCGGGGTGAAGTACAGCGGCACGAGGCTGCCCGTGGACAGCAGCCAGGCGGTGGCCGGGTGCGCGAGCGTCCGGGCGGGGCGGCTGTGCAGCAGGTCCGACAGCCGCCTGCCGTGCGCCGGGGGAAGGACGCGCAGCAGCAGCGTGAGGGGAGCGCCGAGGACCAGGGCGAGCGGGGCGTACATGCCGACGAGCAGGTGCTGGGTCATGTGGACCCGGAAGTCGGTGTGGGCGTGGGCCGCGGCCGGCGGCAGCAGCGCCACGGCGAGCAGGGCCAGCCCCGCCGTGAAGGCGGCCGTCCGCCACCGGCTCCAGCCCCGTACCGGGTTGCGGCGCCGGGCCCGGCGGGCCAGGTACAGGTAGCCGCCGGCGCACAGGAGCAGGGCGAGGGCGGGCACCAGGACCGCGAGGACGCCGCCGGCCACGTGGTCCTGCGCGGGGTGTGGAGCGTGCTCCATCAGGCGGTCCCCGGTGCCCGGCCGGTGCCCGGGGTGTCGCCTGGGGCGAAGGGCCGTCCGCCGCGCCGGAGCAGCCACCCGCCGGCGACGAGCAGCGCGCCCAGGACCAGGAAGCCGATGTCCCACCAGGTCTGGCCGTCGCCCGCGTAGACGTGGTGGATGCCCAGGACGTGGTGGTCCAGGACGCCCTCCACGAGGTTGAACAGGCCCCAGCCGGCCAGGATCCAGCCCCACAGGACGCGTGAGGTCCACACGCGGCGGCGGTCGTGGGTCACGCGGGAGTACAGGACGGCGAGGCCTAGCAGGACCGAGAGCCAGCACACGGTGTGGAAGACACCGTCCCAGACGGTGTTCATCTGAAGGCCGGGAACCGTCTCCGGGTCGTAGTACTTCACGCCCACGTTGTCGGTGTCCGTGCTGGAGAGCATGTGGTGCCACTGGAGGAGCTGGTGCAGCAGGATGCCGTCGAGGAAGCCGCCGAGCCCGACCCCCAGCACAAGTCCCGGCAGCTGAAGGCTCGCCGGTGCCTGAGCGGTCCCTGCCCGGTCTGCGGTCGTCGCCATCGTCGTGTCTCCGTCCCGGTCTGCGGCGCGGTGAGTACCGCCGGCCTGCGCTGGATTCCCGCATCCGGACGCCGTAGTCACCGGGGCGCACGCGGATTGGCCCGGCCGGGCTACGGACCCATCGATTCCGGTCAGGCCGCGAGCGCGCGCGCCGGCACCGAACGCAGGGGCCGGGCCGGGGTGCGTGCGGCGCGGACGCGGTAGGTCGTCCTCGAAGGGTCGACGACGGGTTCGCCGAGGGTGATCCGCCCCGCCGCGTGGAGGCTGTCGCACTCGTCGGTGGGCAGGGCGACGTAGCAGCCGCCCTGGCCCGTGGTGGGGTCGTAGGGCCGCCAGTAGCCGTAGCGACGGCGGCCGTCGGCCTGCACGGTGACGAAGACCGGGGTGCTCGGGTCGGCGATGATGCGCGCGGTGTCCGGGGCGGAGATCCGGGTACCGGAGACCGGCCGGGCCGGGCGGCGGTCGTGCGGGGCGTACGCGTTGCCGGAGGTGAGCGGCGTCATCGGGGACCTTTCGCGGGTGGGTGATCGAGACCGACTACCCGGCACGGCCGTTGTTGATCTCTCTTCGCGGCATTCTTCATCAGGGCACTGACAACGGCCGGAACCCGACGCCCCTCGTCCGCGCGGACGGCCCCCCTCTCCGGCCACGCGGACCCGCGTCCCCGTACGCCGGGCCGGTCCACCGGAGAGGGCCGGTTCACGCCGGACGGCTCTGCCGGCCGCCGCGACGGAAACCGCCCGCACAGCGCCGCGCGGCGCCACGACGGCTGCCGCGGCCCCGGCGCGCCCGGCACCCCGGTCCGGCCGCCCGGCACGCCATGAGGACGGTCACTGGCGGCTGATCATCCGGGTCACGCCCGCGGCGACCGTCGTGGCCAGGATCCAGCCGGTGAGGACGAGGACGTACGCCAGCGCCTGGTACCAGCCCTGCGGGGCGAACGCGGGCTCCTGGCCGAAGGAGATCACCGGCAGCAGCAGGTCGAGTGTGTAGAACACGGGGTTGAAGCCGGGTGCCTCGGACGGCTTCAGCGCGGGCGGGTGGTGCAGGGCGTAGACGACGGAGCCGGCGCACAGCAGCGACAGCAGCCAGCCGGCGGCCCGCAGGGGCCGGTAGCCGTAGCCGACGGTGGCCTCCTGGAGGTGTCCCCAGAAGCGCCCGATCACGGGCAGCGTGGCGCGGTGGCGGCGCTGCTTGGCCAGCTGGACCTCCCGGGCGGCACGGTCGTCGCCGATGCGCTGGTAGGTGGCCGTCAACTGCTCGTAGGCGTGCGGGACGTAGCCGTCGCCGTCACGCTCCAGCATGGGCAGTCGGCGTCCGGCGGGCTCGTGCGGATTGAGCGAGGTGTAGGTGAGACCGTTGAGCAGGACCCGCTCCGGCAGCATCTCCGGGTCCAGGAAGAGGACTTCGAGCTGGGCCCGCCGCAGGTTGAGCGTGCCCTCCACCGGCGGACCCTTGCGCAGCCAGAGCTCGCCGATCGTGCTGCTGCCCGCCCGCAGCGCCGCATGACCGGGGTTCGACAGCTGCGAGTACGACAGGTCCAGACGCCCCCCGATCCGGGCGCCCCGCAGCCCGATCCAGCCCCGCACGCGGGCGTGGCGCACGAGGAGATGGCCGCCGACGCCGAGCGTCTCGGCGTCGAGCGCGGCGCGTCCGGGATGGTGCAGCCGGGCCTCGTCGAGGTTGACCGACCCGCCGACGTCTGCGCCGCTCAGCCGTATCTCCCCCTCGGCCCGCAGCCCGGGTGCCCACAGGTCGTCGCCGACGGTCACCTGGTTGAGCTGGAGCGCGGGCTCCGCCGCCTCCGGCGCGCCGATCCGCACGCCCTCCAGGTACAGGCTCCCGGCGATCTGGGCACCGCCGAGCCGCACCACGCCCCGGAACCGGGACCGCGTCATGCGCAGCAGGCCGTCCACGCGCACGCCGTGGGAGACCAGGCCGGGCAGGACGGACTCGCTCAGGTTGAGTTCGCGCAGCCGGGAGCCGTGGAAGCGCGGCACCTCGTCGAAGTGGCAGCGCCGCAGACGAACGGGGTGGTCGAGCGTGGCGTACTGGAGGTCGAGCATGCCGGTGATCCGGGCGCCCGCCAGGCTGAGGGTGGCGATCTCGCCGGCCTCCTGCGGGGCGTTGAGGAGCAGCGACCTCAGCACCTGCGCGCGGACGGTCCGTTCCGGTCCCCACCCGGCCCCCGCTGCCGCGTCCTCGTCCTGCGTGGTGCGGAAGTCCACGGACTGCCCGCGCGGAAAGGCCTGCCACACCCGTCGTTCGGCCGGTGTCAGATTGTCGATCTCCATCGCGGGCGACTCTGACCCGCCCGGACCACGGGTGTCAACAGGGCCCCTACGGCCGCGAGTTCCACTCGGCGACGACCGGCCGGCCGTGTTCCGTCGACAGCCGGCTCACCGTCCCCGTCGCCAGCTGGAACAGCGCGCCGCCGGCGGGCGGCAGACCGAGCCGGCGGGCCGTCAGGACACGCAGGAAATGGGCGTGCGCCACAAGGACCACGTCTCCTTCGCCGAGCGCGTCCGCGACCCGGGCGAGGACCCGGTCGGCGCGGGCGCCGACCTCGGCCGGTGACTCGCCCGGACGGCCCTCCGTGCCCGGCGGGACCCCGTCCGTCCACAGGTTCCAGTCGGGACGGGTGCGGTGGATCTCCCGGGTGGTGACTCCCTCGTAGCCTCCGTAGTCCCATTCGTGAAGGTCGGGGTCGGGTATCGCCCCGGTCAGGCCCGCCAGTTCGGCGGTGCGTGCCGCGCGGCCCAGCGGGCTGGTGAGCACGGATGCGAAGGCACGGCCGCTCAGGAGTGGAGCGAGGGACTTGGCCTGTTCCTCGCCGTGCCCCGTCAGGGGCAGGTCGGTCCAGCTGGTGTGCTGTCCCGTGACGCTCCACTCCGTCTCACCGTGGCGTACCAGCAGCAGATCCCCCACGGCGGGCTACTTCTCGGCCGTCTCGACGGCGTGCCCGCCGAACTGGTTGCGCAGCGCGGCGACCATCTTCATCTGCGGGGAGTCGTCCTGCCGGGAGGCGAACCGCGCGAAGAGCGACGCCGTGATCGCGGGCAGCGGCACGGCGTTGTCGATGGCGGCCTCCACCGTCCAGCGGCCCTCGCCGGAGTCCTCCGCGTATCCGCGCAGCTTCTGAAGGTGCTGGTCGTCGTCGAGCGCCTTGACCGCGAGGTCCAGCAGCCAGGAGCGGATGACGGTGCCCTCCTGCCAGGAGCGGAACACCTCGCGGACGTTGTCGACCGAGGCGACCTTCTCCAGCAGCTCCCAGCCCTCGGCGTAGGCCTGCATCATGGCGTACTCGATGCCGTTGTGGACCATCTTCGCGAAGTGGCCGGCGCCCACCTTGCCCGCGTGGACATAGCCGTACGGGCCATCCGGCTTGAGGGCGTCGAAGATCGGCTTCAGCCGGTCGACGTGCTCCTTCTCGCCGCCGACCATCAGCGCGTAGCCGTTCTGCAGGCCCCACACGCCGCCCGAGACGCCCGCGTCGACGAACCGGATGCCGTGCTTGGCGAGTTCCTCGGCGTGCTTCTCGTCGTCCGTCCAGCGGGAGTTGCCGCCGTCGATGACGGTGTCGCCGGGCTTGAGGACACTCGCCAGCTGGTCGATGACGCCCTGGGTGACGGCGCCGGCCGGGACCATGACCCAGATCACCCGCGGCGCGGCGAGCCGGTCCGCGAGCTCGACGAGGCTGTCGACGTCGGAGAGCTCGGGGTTGGTGTCGTACCCGACGACCTCGTGGCCGGCGTTGCGCAGACGCTCGCGCATGTTGCCGCCCATCTTGCCCAGACCAACAAGACCGATCTGCATGTCAGCTCACTTCCTCAATTCGCGGTAGGCGGCCACGAGCGCGGCCGTGGACGGGTCGAGACCGGGCACGTGTGCGCCCTCGGTCAGGGCGGGTTCGACGCGCTTGGCGAGGACCTTGCCGAGCTCGACGCCCCACTGGTCGAAGGAGTCGATGTT